>NZ_QUIX01000011.1:0-98013 GCF_003480365.1 Butyricicoccus sp. AM32-19
CTTGCGGCCTCTGCTTTGTCCAACTTTTCGTCCGCACCCCCCTCCATCCCAAACTTTGTGTAAACCTCCAACAAGGTGTAGAATAGAAGCAGAATGACGGAGGTAATCACAATGGCAAGAAGGAAAAAAACCCCAGAAGAAAACGCACGTCGCGAAAAAATTCGTGAGCTGCTGCAGCTGGCGAATGTAGGCAGCATGGATGACATTCAGGAACTGTTCAAAGACACTATCGCGGAGTTCATGGAAAACGGTCTGGAGGCCGAGCTGGACGATCAGCTGGTATGACTACAAGAACAAGGACACGGATAACAGCCGGAACGGGCACAGCAGCAAAACCCTGCGCACCAGTTTTGGCAAGAGTGGCAGCCGATGCCGCTGGAGCCCATTTATGCGGTTGTTTTTCCGGATGCGATTCACTACCATGTCCGCAGTGAAGGCCAGATCGTAAAGAAGGCCGTCTATATCGCCATCAGTATTGATCCTGATGGTCGGAAGGATGTTCTGGGAATGTGGGTTGGCGAGAACGAAAGTGCGAAATTCTGGGCTACCGTACTGAACAGCCTGAAAAATCGGGGCGTCGAGGATATTTTCATTGCCTGTACGGATAATTTGACCGGTTTTTCTGCGGCGATCGAGGCGGTCTATCCCAAGACGGAAATCCAGAACTGCATCATCCATCAACTTCGAAATTCCAGCAAATATGTCTCTTACAAGGATTTGAAGGCATTTATGGCTGACTTGAAAGCAGTCTACGCAGCGGTAGATGAATCGGCTGCTTTGGACGCGATAGACACGTTCGCAGAACACTGGGACAAGAAGTATCCTAAGATTTCTTAGTCGATGACAGCCTTTTCAAAATGCTGTATCTGGCGATGATCGACATCACGAAAAAGTGGACCGGCCGCCGGCAGGACTGGAGCATGATTCATGCCCAGCTGGCAATCTATTTTGAGGATCGGATGCCGGATTAACAATCCGGCTCGAAGGTCAAGGGGCGCTACGCCGCCGGCGAGGCTCCAATGGACGAGGGTGCCCCTTGACTCCCGCCTCGGTTGGCGTTATGTTGTAGACAAGGCGGGCGCAGCCAACGCCGCTCCCGTCTTGAAATATTAAGCTCTATTTTACACCGCATTTTGGCGGTTACACAGAATTCGGGGTAGTCCCTCTAAATAATATATTCCGAGAGTACAACCCTTTTTGTAGCGAATTTTCATCTTCCCCATCCTTTGCAAAATTTATCATTTTGCTCTGTAAATCGGTTCCAGTTTAATTAATCATATAGCAAATAGGCTGTGTTTTCAATAATTACACCTTGAAATCACAGCCTATTGCACTTATATAGAAGTAGAATTTTTCACAGTTCTGCCTGAGCATTCTCCGGTTTGTACACTAAATTACTAATCCGACTCCAGGCTTCCCTTATTTAAGCCATCTGCAAACCACTGCCTGATGCACACTCACAAACTGCAAGGCGCCTCATTGCCGCTCTCAAAACCGCCACAATCCCTTTCTGAAATTCACATCGAAAAATTCCCGTGCGGCCTGCAGGTTCATCACGACCCACTCACGAGATTTATGGGCCTCCAGTGTTTCCGGCAATTCTTTCATCAGGCGGTCCGCTTCATACGGTACACCCGCATTGTAACGTAGTTCATTGCTGTGCTTATTCACAACAAACGACTTTTTGCTCGTCCGCCATGCATTTTGAATCAACTTGATCGCGTATTTGCCGGTAACGTGCTCACTGAAATAATTCTCCAGTGAAAGCGTTCGGATATAATCCGGCAGCACATCACTGCCAAACTGCTGCATGACAGCAACGATAATCTCCGAGGAAATCTGTAAAATATCCGGTGCCTCGGTTTCATCATCCTTTAGCTGATCGAGTAAATCCGGCATTTGTTCCAGCATTCTGCGTAAGTATTCCCGATAGAATGCTGTGCCGATCTTCTGCTGCACCGAGCGTACCACGTTGCTGCGCATCACTTCGGTATTGGTCAGACCCGCTTCTACACGACAGATAACTGTTCGGCGAATGACCTCCGGTGCAACCGCTTTTACATCCTCGTTAGCACTGATGACAACCGCAGAATAATGTGTCAAATGGTCGCTCACACCAAAATCATCATTCTTGATGGTTTCGATCGCGTGCTGATTAAAGCGTGTATTCGTCAAGTCATCTACAATGATCGGGGCCCCTTGCACGGTTCGTTTTCAGGTTTTCAATGCCAGATCGGGTAAAATCCGGTGCCGAAATCTTAGGTTTCTGGCCGATCATCATTTTGAGCAGTGTTTCCAGAAAGCTGGTCTTCCCGGCCTTGCTCTGTCCATAAACCAAGCCAAATACCGGATACGGCAACCGCTGCTGATCAAACCTTGCCGCCATATCGCGCATCGTTGCCATCAGCGGCGAACAAAAGAACCAGTTCGCAAACTCAAAATACCGATACTGCATCCCCTCATAATCACCAGGAAAACGGCTGTATCCGTCCATATAATCGCGGAATAACCCTACATCATGGCGAATCTCCTCTTCTGTCGGATGCAGGTTCAGTGCCTCGCCATTCAGAGTGGCACTTTGCTTATCCGCATCGATTATCAACTGCGGGTATTCACTTCTCAGTTCTTTTTCTTTAATCTTCTCATTTTGGATTTGCCGCCGCAGCTTGACGATTTGTGCCGCCGAAATGATCGTTTTTCCCTGTTTACTTGTTTTCTTATCCTGCTTAGGCATATACGGCTTCAGTTTATCCGCCAGATTATGTACATCCAGAATAAATTTGACTTCTGACGCATCATCCGCAGTTGTCTCTGTCGGCTCGATCACAAAGACCTTATTCGCCTTGATTGTGCCGGCAATGGGCAGTTCATCAATATTTTCGCCCGCATCTGCATATTGCAGCGCTTTCATGGTGATCTCATCCGAGCTTTCCTCGAGCAGACTTTGAAACACACTGTAATACCAATCATACGCTTCATCGCCATCAACAAAGCAGATATTTTCTCGCTGCATACCGCCGAACGCATGATAAGACATATTGGCCGAACCTGTGATAACGCGCTTTCGGCCATCTGCCGCCTCCAACAGATACAGTTTTTCGTGGGAAACCGTACCGCGGGATACATAAAACCGAACTTCTCCCTTATCCATACGGGCAAGCAGATCATTCATTTTTTCACTTGACTGCTCGCGCATTCGCTCGATCAGCTTATCTTGATAAGCAATAATCTGATTCATGGACGAGGAAAGGATATGCTCACAGCCAAAGATAATCTCCGCATGATCGAACATATCCAGCAGCTGATACACAAAATTCAGGCCGGAGGAAAATGTAATGGCGTGAATGGTATCAAATCCCTCAAACAACTCCTGCCATGTGACAGTGTGCGCCTGCTTGTACCCCATCTCCACTACGTCAAGTTTGCTGCCTCGCTTTTTGTTTGGTGCCGATTTTTCTTCTTCGTCTACCAAAGAAAACAGATTCAAGTTATCGTCCATTGACATTACCCCGCTTTTTATATTTTTGTGTGGTCCTATGCTATTGTTTTGTACCCTTTCTGCTATGGATTGCTATATTTTTGCTCCTGCATCCGCCATATATGGCTGTTTGGTTGATAGCGTATAATCAAGTTCGCAAAAGCAAACAGAAAATAGACAAGCCATCAGGGCTCCTGTAAAATGATAGTTGTCGAAAAAATCATGATGTAAAGGAGAGACCCTAATGGCTCACAAAAAGAATACCACAAATCTGACAGAATTGCTACTGCAATGTGTGACGCAGCCGGATCCGATGCTGAGTATGCTGGAATGGCTGTGCACAGAGCTGATGTAGGCCGAGGTCGATCAGCAACTGGGCGCAGAGAAAAGTCAGCGCACGGACGGAAGAAGCGACTACCGCAGCGGTTATCGTCCTCGCCGTCTGGATACCCGAATGGGCACGATGTACCTCATGGTGCACAAGGTTCGTCAGGGCGGCTACATTCCGTTCTTCGTCACAGAGCGCAAGCGCAGTGAAGAGATGCTCGTACAGGTAGTGCAGGAAGCCTTCGTGCAGGGCGTTTCCACTCGAAAAAATGGAGAAGCTGGCACATAGCCTCGGCATCGAAAATCTATCCAGAAGCCAGATCAGCGAGATGACAAAAGGACTGAATGAGTAGGTCGAGGAGTTCCGTAATCGCTCTCTTCCGATACGGTGTACTCGGTTCTTTGGGTGGACGCACTGTATGAAAAAGTTCGTGTAGATGGCAGAATTATCAGCATGGCGGTGCTTATCGTGTGCGGTGTGGACGAAAATAGCCGCAGAGATATTATCGCGCATATGATGTGATCGACTCCTATGCCAAGCGCTTGCCGAAAGCGGTTCAGTGCCTTGAAGATGGATTGGAAGATTCTCTGGCCTTCTATACATTCCCCATGCTGGACGCGCGAAAAATCTCATCTTCCAACATGATTGAAAGATTGAATCGTGAAATCCACAGACGTACCAGCGTGGTTGGAATCTTTCCGAATGAAAGTTCTTATGTTCGCCTGGTGACAACGTATCTCATGGAATACGCCGAGGACTGGTCTACTTCCAGAGTAAATATACAGCGCTCGTGTTTTTCGTCTTATTATTGCTCATCAACGGCGCAGCTCTGTGGAAAGCTTCACAGTGTTTTTGCACTTATAGGATATTTATGCGAAATACGGATAAATGAACGCATAGTCATTAAACGAAAAACATCATACAGTATGTATGGAAATGACATAATAGAGAATTAGTAGTCGTTTTTAAGATAATAACATAAATATGCAAATATGAATATTCTGCCGATGAAGGGCTCACTGTATAGGTGGAGTAGACACGAAGAAACAGACTAACGACTGGCTGTGCCTTTATGGAAAATGCTGAATATTACATGTCGAATTTTGTCGATTAAAACATTGACGCATATGAAACCTCATGGTAAGCTGAATAAAAATATATGTGTTCTCTGCGAAAAATTGTGCAGAGTGCAGTGAACGAAGCGCACGCAATCGTCAAATACCAGCTTGCGGGTCAGGAGGAAAACGTGAAACGTCTTAAAACGGCATTTTCGGCGGTCTTGGCGCTCTCGATGGCGCTCGGCATGGTAGTCGTTCCTGCGGGAGCGGCCGACGGCACTTATCAGAATGCGGTTTATCCGGAACGGATATGTAGAAAGGCTCGACCAACTACATCAATCCGAATCAATCGAAATGGTACACCTGTAGTTGAAAAGTCGATTACTGTTTCGATTCCAACTGGTGATGAGCCATACAAGGATATGTATACGGCGGATGCACTTTTCCAGGATCTGACGGTCAACCAAGAAGCAAAATGCAATATTTCATTGCATGCAGAAGATAAAACAATAGTGGACGAAAACACGGATAATGGTGTCACATTTCGTAGAGAAGAAGAACTAAATAAGCAGACAAACGAAATAGATGTGCACTGGGACATGATTGTTACTTGTAATGCAAAAGCAGGGCAAACATATCATATGAAAGCCGAGTGTAATGGTTTATCTGACGAACTCGAGATTGTTTTAATCTCGGAAGAAGGTTCTAAAGAAGAAACACCGATTATAGACTGGATTACGTCGGCTAAGGGCACATACGGCCAGACCTGGAATGAAATGGTTGATGTTTCCGGCTGCAGCGCAACGATGAACGGCGCAGACCTTTCCGGCACATTCGAGGTCGTAAACGGTGAAACCGTCCCGAATGTCGGGGACAAATATCGGCTCAAATTTATGTCGGAAGACAGCAAGTACACCGTGGAAAGCGAGGAGTTTTCTGCAGAAATTCAGCCGAAACCGCTGATAATTACGGCGGAAAGCGCAGAGAAAGTGTACGATGGCGAACCTCTGGTGAAAGATGGCTACACAGCAGGCAAACTGGTGTCCGGCGACAAAATCATCGAGGTGAAGGTTTCCGGCACGCAGACGAATGCAGGAAATGCAGAAAATGTACCACATAATGCAAAAATATGCGGAAACGGTACAGATAAGACGAAAAATTACGCAATCAGCTATGCCAATGGTACGCTGAAAGTTATTCCGCGGGATATTGCAGACGCGCAGATTGATATGAAGCAGACCGAGTATGTGTATGACGGAGTCGAGCATAATCCCAAGCCAATCATCGCAATAGGCAATAAAACGTTGAAAATCAACGTAGATTACGAACTTTCTTACACCAATAACAGAGACTGCGGTGCAGGAACGGTGACAATTACCGGCAAGGGTAATTACACCGGAAAAGTTGAGGAAACGTTCCAAATCACGCAGAAAATACCGGAAAAGGACGCAGATTACAAGGTTGCGCTGCCTGCGGCTTCAATATACGACGGCAAGCCGCGTGAGGCGTCGGTGTGGACGAGAACAGGCGTTGGCGAGGTCACAGTTTGGTACAACGACAGCACAGCTTTGCCGGTTCGTGCCGGAACTTACAACGTGACGGTCGAGATTGCATCGAGTGAAAACTTTTCTGCAGTTAAACGGGTGAATATCGGCAGTTTTACAATCAATAAGCGCATAATTTACTTGAATACAACAGCGCTGAAAGTCGCGGACAAGACATGCAACGGACGCGATGATGATGCACGGATTAGCGGTCTGGCGTTCAGCAATCTTCCGGAAGGCGCGGCACTGAGCGAGGGCACGGATTACACGCTCTCGACACGGTATGCATCTGCCGAAGCCGGCGAATGGAATGTGACGGTTACAGTTACACTTACGAATAAAAATTACACGTTAGAGGACGAAAACTGCACTGTAAGGGGTAAAATCCTGCCGAAAACGGTCGAACTTATTGTAAGCGCGAAGAATGCAGTCTATACCGGTCTGCCGTACAGCGAGAGCAATATGACCTGCTCGGGCACGTCCGCGCCGACGTATCGCTACTACGCCGACAGCAACGGCGCAAAAAGCAATCAACTGGACGGTGCACCGATCAACGCTGGAACTTACTGGGTGGAAGCGTATGCACCGGAAACGAGCAGTACGGCTTCCGCAACCTCGCAAGCGGTTCGGTTTCATATTGAAAAAGCGCCGCTGTGTATTCGTGCTAAGGGTAAAACCATAACCTATGGAGAAACGTTAAGTGATAATGGTGCGGAAATCAATGGATTCGTGAACAATGAGAACGAAAACGTGCTTTCGGGTCTGAACTATGCGTTTGACTATGCACAGTTTAGCGATATTGGAACTTACACGATTATTCCGATGGCTGCAAAAGCTGAAAATTACAAAATTACATATGAAAACGGCGTGTTGAACGTACAGCCGAAGCCTGTTGAGATAAAATGGAACGGCGAGAGTATTTTCTATTATGATGGTACGCCGAAGTTGGTCACGGCAGAAGCGATTGGCGCGGTGAACGGAGATGCGCTTACTGTCATAATCGAGGACGGCAGCCGGACCGAAACCGGGTCGTACACCGCACGCGCGGCTGCTTTGGCAGGCGGAAAGGCGGGCAACTATGTGCTGCCCGAGACACAAACCTTCTCGTTTCAGATTAAGAAGGCGCTCGAGACGGCAGCTGTCACGCCGAGTACCGTTACTGCCGTAATCGATGGTCTGACGATTCGACTGACTGGCTTTGCGACCGAGCCGATCACGGTTTCTGCGCCGGATGCCGTGGCCGCGGGCGATACGCTGACCACCTATGGCGTGACGTACACGATCGACCGTTCTGCAGTGGACGTGCGCCGCGCGGAGATCACGTTCGTGTTTGCGGACAGCAGTGCGCAGACCAACGTTTATGGCGCGGGAGATATCGGAACGGCGTTTCCGACCGACGGCAAGCGCGGATACACGTTTGACGGGTGGAAAATCGGTGATAAAACGTACACGACGCTGACAGAGGAAGCACTTACTAAACTGAACGGCACGCAGACTGCAGCACCGGTGTTCACCGCTCAGCAGAGTGGAGGAACGAGCGGCAGTGGTGGCGGCGGTCCGGTCCGCACGCCGACCGGTGCGGTGACTGCGGCTAAGAGTGAGCACGGCGAGGTCTCGATCACGCCGAAAAACGCAGCCAAAGGCAGCACAGTGATGATTAAAGCTGTGCCAAAGGAAGGCTATGCTCTCAAAACAATCGCGGTTACAGACCAGAGCGGCAAGCCGGTCGCAGTGACGGAGAAGGACGGTCGGTTTACATTCGTCATGCCTGCGTGCAATGTCACGCTTACGCCTATTTTCGAGAGACAGCCTGCTCAAAATGTGAGCTTCGATGACGTCAAGCCAACCGAGTGGTACGCCGATGCCGTGCACTGTGTTGTGGAAAAGGGTCTGATGAGCGGTACAGGTACGGATGCGTTCTCGCCGGATGGCACGACCACGCGCGGTATGCTGATGACAATTCTCGCACGGTACGCGGGTGCGGATACGACCGGCGGTGCAAGCTGGTACGAGAAGGGTATGGCGTGGGCGCAGTCGGCAGGCATTTCGGATGGCCGCGCGCCGGAGGCTGGAATTACACGAGAGCAGCTCGTCACCATGCTGTACCGCTATGCGGATGCTCCCGAAGCCAGTGGCACACTGGATGCCTTTGCGGATGCGGATACCGTCAGCGCTTATGCGGCCGATGCCATGCGATGGGCGGCGGCGAACGGAATCGTCAACGGCTCGCACGGCAGACTGAATCCACAGGGGAATGCCACCCGCGCACAGGCTGCGGCAATGCTGATGCGGTTCTGTGAAAAGATGGAACAATAATACATTGCACCGCGCATGCCGGAGAACGCTGTGCGCGGTGTAAATTTTCGGGTCTAAAAATTTTTTGGAGTTTTTTCAGAAAATGTGTTGACAGATTCGTGATTCTGTTATATACTAAACAAGTCGTCAGGGATGAGACAACGACAACAACGACCCGATGGAAGTTTAGCTCAGCTGGGAGAGCATCTGCCTTACAAGCAGAGGGTCAGCGGTTCGAGCCCGTTAACTTCCACCAAACGAAAAGCTCCTAAACATTGTGGTTTGGGAGCTTTTTCTCTGTTTATTTGAACTTTTTTACAGCGCCGCAAGGGAAGCGGCGCTTTTTCCGTTTTTTGTGTGAATGCGGTTTTTTTGGGGTTTTTACGGGTGCAGGATGTGGGACTAAGTGTGGGAGCAAAAATCAACGGATAGAGACGACTTTTTTCTGTGTTTTCTTCCTGCTCTCTGTCGCAAAACTGAGCACCTTTAGCGAGGCGTTCGTGAACGCTTCATCGGAGAGGTGCGTATAAATATGCGACGTCATGGCAATCGACTTGTGCCCCAGAAAGTCCTTTGCAACGTTGATCGGCACGTCGGCGGACTGCAAATCAGTCGCGTATGTATGCCGCAGGCAGTACGGCGTGAGATCGTCAGCCACGACGGACGTTTCCGGGGCGATCACGCCGTGTACCATCTGTGCACCCATATCGAGATCAAGCGCTTGCTTGAACGAGCGCCACATCTGCTTCGTGGACGTTTCGGTGTGCGGTCTGCCGGTAGTCGGCTGCGTAAAAAGATAGCCGCTACTCTTTTCCTCGACCTTGTGCCAGAGATCGCGCGCGGTCTTTACCCGGACGGAGTACCGCTTGTCATTATAGCTAAACGTTTTGCGGAAACATCCGTCTAATGTGTTTGTTTTTATTGTAAAACATCTTTGGTTGTAAAATAAGAGGGTAGAATGCACTCGCTAACGCTCATCGGTTGCAGCCGGTGGACGTAATTTTTATATTTAGAACGCGCGTATCAGTACGCGCGGGATACCGATAATACGGTATCTTTCCGGGTCGGTGCCCTCGATCCGTCTGGGCGGGTAAGACGGGGTTCAGGGGTGCAAGCTCCAGCCAATCCTCGCTCTGAGCGTAGTTGATGCGTTTGATGGTCATTTCGTCATCGCCATAGCTGATGATTCCGATTTCGCCGCTGTGGTTCATGGTGTTCTGCTTGAGCACCAGCACGATATCACCATCACGGAAATCAGGATACATACTGTCACCTCGGACATGCATAGCGCAGAAATCCTCCGGCTTGCGGCCCTTGAGATAGGTGTTGGGAACTTCGACCATTTTCTCTTTTGATTCTTCCTCATAATGTCAGAACAAACATCCTTACTTTATATCAAACATTCGATTGGTTGTGATTAGTGTACCACCTGCGTGATTATAAATCACACAAGGAGGTGTAAAACATAAACGCCTGAACCAATCAGGAACTCCGTTAGGGGGCAAGAACGACCTGATGCGGATGTATTCGAACATGGTATTGCTGACACTGGAGCAAGTCGTAAAAATCTACGGTTTTACCGACAAACACAAAGCCAAGCGCATAATCGGCGCACCGAGAGCGTCCGGCGAGCATCGCGTGACGTACTATCTTGGCGACGTTGCAACCGACATCGTCAAGCGGCGTATTGGCATTGTACGATAAAATGCACAAGAAAGGAGAAGATTCAATGCAAAACAACAACTTTGCAGCCAATCTGGCTGCAGTCGAGAAGCACAGCTGCGGCATCAAGCCGAGCAAGCGTCTTTACTTCTGCTGGACGGAGGAGCAGCTCGAGCAGCTGGCCGCTCTGTGGGATACGGCGTCAAGAACCTGTGGAAGGGCAACCGTCCGCAGATACGCTATCCGGTCATCTACGGCGGCGACGGCATCCGTCCGTCCGGTGAGCCGTTCGTCCTGGAGTGCAAGGGACACTGGGTTACAAGCAGAAGCCGCAGTGCGTGCATATTTCCACCGTCCATGCCGACCTGCTGCCGACCGACGTTTACTCTGGTATGTATGCCCGCGTGACCGTCAACTTCTTCCCGTATGACGCTTCCGGCAACCGCGGTGTCGGCTGTGGTCTGGGCAACGTGTGCAAGACCCGCGATGGCGAACCGCTCGGCAGCCGTGCAAATGCTGTACGGCAGCGTACCCCGGTACGTTTTCGCAGTTGGTGCGGACGGCACTGGTGCCCAAGCCTGGCTACAAATTCGTGGACGCGGACATTTCCGCTATCGAGGCGCGTGTGGTTGCGTGGCTTGCGGGCGAGGAATGGGTCTTGCAGGTTTTCCGCATGCACGACAAGATCTACGAGGCAACCGAAATCCCGTACACGCGAGTGCATTACCGAGAATGAGGTGAACTACATCAAACTGCGGTCGTTGGAACGGGCAGGCTTTATGATCGGGTATGACCCGATTCGCAAGCTGCTGAGCGTCACTGTGCAGGAGCTTGCCGGTCTGGAGGAGCAGACCGTCGAGTATTTGCTGCGGTATCAATCAGTACGGTGAGGACCTCGTGAAGAAGCTGGCGGAGGCGATGGGGAAATAAAGAGAAACCCCTCTGGGAACTGGTTTGATACCGGCTCTCGGAGGGGCTGTTTTTATTCAGTTGCCTTCGGCGTATCTCCGTCAAAGATTACATGAGCAAAGCGGAAACGCTGCGTAACATCAGGGTACTTCTTGTGATCCACCTCGGAGGCGAACATATCATACGGCCGCGCGTAGATTTTGAAGTCGCCGTAGAGCGCCTGATAGATCACCAGCGATTCACCGGTTTCCGTGTGCGTGGCGATAGTGAGTACCTGATACAGCTTGTTCTTAAAGTGTAAGTATTTTTCACCGACCAGAATTTTTCTTGAAGCCATTCATATTTCCTCCAATCCTATATTTTTATTATAACAGAGAGGAGGGCAAAGAAAAAGAGCACACCCGCAATCAGGTGTGCTCTATTCTGATGGTTAATGCGAAAACATTCCGAACTATGAAAAAAGTTTGTATCTTCGCATTATGGTGGACTTGAAGGGGATCGAACCCTCGACCTCTCGGATGCGAACCGAACGCTCTCCCAAACTGAGCTACAAGCCCGAATATATGTTGTCAAGAAAAGTGTTTTGACCAAACTCAACTGAACAGGGAAGACGGGGACTGCTTTCCGCACCGCTTTTAACTGCGCTAATCGCCCAAATGTCAACTTTTTGCAAGCAATTTACCGATCAAACCAAACTCTATTCGTTTAATTCACTAAACTACCCTTGACAATTATTAATTATAACGGTAGAATAATTTCATGTCAAGCACTTTTTTCGGGTGCAAAGCAAAAACCGCGTGCAGCAGCCAGCTGTGCCAAAAGGAGAATTTAACATGAAAAACAGCGAAAAAACAATGGAAAAGATCGTAGCGCTCTGCAAGGGTCGCGGCTTCGTATACTCCGGCTCGGAGATTTACGGCGGTCTTGCAAACACCTGGGACTACGGTCCGCTCGGCGTTGAGTTCAAGAACAACGTCAAGGCAGCATGGCGCAAGAAATTTGTGCAGGAGAGCCAGTACAATGTAGGTCTTGACTCCGCGATCCTGATGAACCCGATGACCTGGGTTGCTTCCGGTCACGTTGGCGGATTCTCTGACCCGCTGATGGACTGCAAGGAGTGCAAGGAGCGTTTTCGTGCCGATAAGGTAATTGAGGACTGGTGTGCTGAGAATAACTACGATCTCGGCAAGAGTGTTGACGCGCTCAGCCAGGCTGAGATGAAGGCATTCATCGACGAGCATGAGATCGCATGCCCGACCTGCGGCAAGCACAACTGGACCGACATCCGTCAGTTCAATCTGATGTTCAAGACCTTCCAGGGCGTTACCGAGAACGCGAAGAACGAGCTGTATCTGCGTCCGGAGACCGCACAGGGCATCTTCGTAAACTTCCAGAATATCCAGCGCACCACCCGTAAGAAGATTCCGTTCGGCGTTGGTCAGGTAGGCAAGTCCTTCCGCAACGAGATTACTCCGGGCAACTTCACCTTCCGTACCCGCGAGTTTGAGCAGATGGAACTGGAGTTCTTCTGCAAGCCGGGCACCGACCTTGAGTGGTTCAAGTACTGGAAGGATTACTGCCACAACTTCCTGCTGTCTCTCGGCATGAAGGACGAGAACCTGCGTCTGCGCGACCACGATCCGGAGGAGCTGTCTCACTACTCCAACGCTACCACCGATATCGAGTTTATGTTCCCGTTTGGCTGGGGCGAGCTGTGGGGCATTGCCGACCGCACCAATTTCGACCTGACCCAGCATCAGAACACCTCGGGTGTTTCGATGGAATACTTCGATCAGGAAGCAAATGAGAAGTATATTCCGTATGTTATCGAGCCTTCGCTTGGTGCTGACCGTGTTGCACTGGCCTTCCTGTGCGACGCTTACGACGAGGAAGTTGTAGGTCAGGACAAGAACGGCAAGGACGATGTTCGTACTGTTCTGCGTCTGCATCCGGCTCTGGCACCGTTCAAGGCTGCTGTACTGCCGCTGTCCAAGAAGCTGACCGACAAGGCTATGCCGATCTGGCAGGAGCTGGCTAAGCAGTTCTCTGTTGATTTTGACGATGCAGGCTCTATCGGTAAGCGCTATCGCCGTGAGGACGAGATCGGTACACCGTACTGCGTAACCGTCGATTTCGAGACCGAGCAGGACGGCTGCGTAACCGTTCGTGACCGCGACACTATGGAGCAGGAGCGCATCAAGATCGAGGAAGTTGCTGCTTATATCGCAAAGAAGATCGAGTTCTGATTTTTTCGCTGCTGAACATTGATCATCAAAACCGCTGCACAATCCCTGTGCGGCGGTTTTCTTTTATTTGGATGGAGAACAGAAAACACTACCCAAAACCTATTGGAAATATAGGGATTGAGCCATCGGAAATTGGGCACTCTGCCGGAATGAAAAAAGTTTGTCGGAAAGGGTTGACAGAAGAGGGGGAGTTTAGTATAATCATAGCAATCCCAGTGAAATAATATGAATTTAGGAGACGCGGTTATGCGATACTACTTTGAAAAGCTGCTCCGCTCGAATTTCCGATTTGGGCGAATGTGATCCTTCTTTTTAGTACACGAAACGAATCAATCACTTCAAACATGTATATAAAAAGGAGATTATTATCATGGCAACTATCAAGAATACCGAAAACTGGTCCTTTGAAACCAAGCAGCTGCACATCGGTCAGGAGACCGCTGATCCGGTTACCGATTCTCGTGCAGTTCCGATCTACCAGACCACTTCCTATGTTTTCCATGACAGTCAGCACGCGGCTGACCGTTTCGGTCTGGCTGACGCAGGCAATATCTACGGTCGTCTGACCAATTCTACGCAGGATGTGTTCGAGAAGCGCATTGCAGCACTCGAGGGTGGTGTTGCTGCTCTGGCTACCGCTTCCGGTGCCGCAGCGATCACTTACACCATTCAGGCACTTGCTCAGGCCGGCGACCACATCGTAGCACAGAAGACCATCTACGGCGGCAGCTATAACCTGCTGGCACACACTCTGCCGCAGTTCGGCGTTGAGACCACCTTCGTTGATGCACACAATCTGGAAGAGCTGGAAGGTGCTATCAAGGACAACACTAAGGCTGTTTACATCGAGACTCTCGGCAACCCGAATTCCGATATTCCGGATATCGAGGCTATTGCAAAGATTGCGCACAAGCACGGCCTGCCGCTCGTAATTGACAACACCTTCGGCACTCCGTACCTCATCCGCCCGATCGAGTACGGTGCTGATATCGTTGTTCACTCTGCTACCAAGTTCATCGGCGGTCACGGCACGACCCTCGGTGGTATCATCGTTGATTCCGGCAAGTTCGACTGGAAGGCATCCGGCAAATATGCACCGATTGCTGAGCCGAACCCGAGTTATCACGGCATCTCTTTTGCAGATGCAGTTGGTCCTGCTGCTTTCGTAACCTACATCCGCGCTATCCTGCTGCGTGATACTGGTGCTACCATTTCTCCGTTCAACGCATTTTTGCTGCTGCAGGGCACTGAGACTCTGTCTCTGCGTATCGAGCGTCATGTTGAGAACACCAAGAAGGTCGTTGAGTTCCTGACCAATCACCCGCAGGTTGAGCATGTAAACCATCCGTCTCTGCCGAATCATCCGGACCATGCACTGTACGAGAAGTACTTCCCGAACGGCGGTGCGTCCATCTTCACCTTTGATATCAAGGGCGGCAAGGAAGCAGCATTCAAGTTTATCGACAAGCTGCAGATCTTCTCTCTGCTGGCAAACGTTGCTGACGTTAAGAGCCTGGTCATCCATCCGGCAACCACCACTCACTCGCAGCTGACCGCAGAGGAGCTGGAGGATCAGGGTATCCATCAGGGCACCATCCGTCTGTCCATCGGCACTGAGAATATCAACGATATTCTGGCTGATCTCGAGCAGGCATTCAACTAAGCAAAGTATCGCGTATTCCTATTTACCTCTTACAATTTGATAAGCAAAGCCCGCCGTTCCCGGCGGGCTTTGCTTTTTATTCAACTTTTCGGCTGCTGTGTGGTGTCATCCTGTCGGAAGAGCAGCGAGATACACCATGCTGCCGCCAGTCCGACCAGAGTGTAGACGATGCGGCTGATGGCGCCGGTCTGTCCGCCGCACAGCAGCGCGACCAGATCGAGCTTGAAAATGCCGATCAGTCCCCAGTTCAGACCGCCGATAATCATCAGTATCAGTGCGATTTTGTCGATAAGCATAGAAAAACTCCCCTTTCAGTTTGCATTCAGTATAACCGAAAAGGGGAGTTTCATACATTTTAACGTTACAGCTGGGAGAAAACCTCACCGATTGGCGCATGAATGACCAGATCAGCACGGCGATCCGCAGGAGTGGGGGACTTGTTGACCAGAACCAGCTTATTGCCGCGGTAATAGTCGATCAGGCCGGCCGCCGGATATACCGCTAGCGACGTACCGCCGATGATCAGGATATCCGCCTTGGAGATGTAGTCCACGCTCTTGTTGATCGTGCAGCTGTCCAGACCTTCCTCGTACAGCACGACATCCGGCTTGATAATGCCGCCGCACGAGCATTTCGGAATGCCGGTGCTCTTGGCGATGGACTCAACCGGATATGGCTTGCGGCAGCGCATGCAATAGTTTCGCAGCACCGAGCCGTGCAGCTCAAGCACTTCCTTCGAGCCTGCCTTCTGGTGCAGACCGTCGATGTTCTGCGTTACAACGGCACGACACTTGCCCTCGCGTTCCCACTCGGCCAGCTTGAGGTGAGCCGCGTTCGGCTTTGCATCGAGCGCCAGCATTTTCGCCCGATAGAAGCGGTAAAACTCCTCGGTTTCGCTCAAAAAGAACGTGTGGCTGAGAATGGTCTCCGGCGGGTACTTGTACTGCTGGTTGTATAGACCGTCCACCGAGCGGAAATCCGGAATGCCGCTCTCGGTCGATACGCCCGCACCGCCGAAAAAGACGATATTGTCGCTGCCGTCGATCCACTCTCTCAGTTTAGCAATCTTCTCATCCATGATATTAGCTCCTTTCGTCGCTAATGAATTGAAAACGGATAATGGAGAATTGAAAATTAAGGTATTTGGCATTTTCTATTCTGGGTTTTCCATTGTTTCGATTATTCGGTAATCGAAACCAGACCCTCATGACGCGGCTTTGCCGGCGTTTCCTTCTCGATGTAGCCGATTGCAGCGGAGCAGACAACGATGTGGTCCTCCGGTACGCCGTACTCGGTCAACAGTGCACGAACCTCGGGCACGTCGCAGGTCTCGCGCAGCTGGTTGATCCAGCAGGAGCCGAGGCCAAGCTCAGTAGCCATCAGCAGCAGATTCTCCATTGCAGCAGCGCCGTCTACCAGAGCGTGGTGCTCATCCCGCTTGTAGGAAATGATAATGTTGACCGGTGCACCGTAGAAATTATACTCCGGACCGCGATTGTCTGCCTCAGCAACGGCACGAGCCAGCTTGAGCGACTTCTCTGCATTGTAAATCACGGTAAAGTGCCACAGGTACTTGCCCATGCCGGAAGGCGCCCATTCAGCAGCTTCAACAATCTGCATGATCTGATCCTTCGGCGGCAGCTCGGACTTGAACGCGCGCGTAGAGCGGCGGGACTTGATAACTTCCATCAGGTTAGACATAGGAAAAACCTCCTGAAACAAATAGGGATTGATATTTATAAATATAGTATATAGCATTCTCGGTGCTGTTTCAAGACAACATGAACAAAAATGCGGCTGCACCTGTAAATTATCTGTGAAAACAGCGGTTTGTGTGGTATACTGATTCTAATTGAAAAATAATGCGGGAGGAATCTCTTTCATGATCAATATCAGCGATCTTAGCTTAAACTTCAGCGGCGAGCCGCTGTTCAAAGATGTAAACCTGAAATTCACCCAGGGCAACTGCTACGGTGTTATCGGTGCAAACGGTGCAGGCAAGTCTACCTTCCTGCGCATTCTGTCCGGCGATCTGGACCCGTCCACCGGCACGGTTTCGATTGCGCCCAAGACCCGTATGAGCGTACTCAAGCAGGACCACTTCGCCTTCAACGAGGAGACCGTGCTCAACACGGTTCTCGGCGGCAACGAGCGTCTGCTCGAGGTCATGCGCGAAAAGGATGCGCTCTATATGAAGGACCCGTTCACCGAGGAGGATGGCAACAAGGCTGCCGAGCTGGAGTCCGAGTTTGCTGAAATGGGCGGTTGGGACGCCGAGACCGAGGCCAGCCAGCTGCTGAACGGTCTGGGTCTGGATGCAGATGCCATCCTGTACACCGAGATGAAGAACCTCGGTGACGTCGAGAAGGTCAAGGTGCTGCTGGCGCGTGCACTGTTCGGCAAGCCGGATATCCTGCTGCTGGACGAGCCTACCAACCATCTGGATATTCAGGCAGTCCGCTGGCTGGAGGACTTCCTTGCCGATTTTGAGGGCACCGTCCTCGTTGTATCGCATGACCGTCACTTCCTGAACAATGTATGTACCCATATCGTTGATATCGATTACGGCAAGATCAAGCTGTATGTCGGCAACTACGAGTTCTGGTATGAGTCCTCTCAGCTGGTTCAGCGCATGATCAAGGATCAGAACCGCAAGAACGAGGAAAAGATCAAGGAACTGCAGAACTTCATTCAGCGTTTTGCGGCAAACAAGTCCAAGTCCCGTCAGGCGACCAGCCGCCGCAAGCTGATCGACAAGCTGTCCGTCGAGGAAATGCCGGCTTCGTCCCGCCGTTACCCGTGGGTAGCGTTTGACGCGGACCGTGAGGCAGGCAAGGATATTCTCGAGGTGCGCGGCATCTCCAAGACCATCGACGGCGAGAAGGTGCTCGACAACGTATCTTTCATCGTGCGCCGCGGTGACAAGATTGCGTTCATCTCGGATAACGAGCTGGCAATGACTACGCTGTTCCAGATTCTTATGGGCGAGATGAAACCGGATGAGGGCAGCTTCAAGTGGGGCGTTACCACCTCGCAGAGCTATTTCCCGAAGGACAACAACGAGTTCTTCGAGGGCCACGAGGAAAACATGCTCGACTGGATCGCACCGTATTCCCGCACGGATACACTGGAATCCACGCTGCGCGGCTTCCTCGGCCGTATGCTGTTCTCCGGCGACGATGTTTACAAGCCGGTTCGCGTACTGTCCGGCGGTGAGAAGGTTCGCCTGATGCTGGCGCGCATGATGCTGTTCGGCTCGAACGTGCTCGTCATCGACCAGCCGACCAACCACCTCGATCTGGAATCCATCACCGCAGTCAACAACGGCGTTCGTGATTTCAAGGGCACCGTGCTGTTTGCTTCCCACGACCACGAGTTCGTGCAGACCATCGCGACCCGTATTATCGAAATTCGTGAAAAGGGCGTTCTGGACAAGGAATGCACCTATGACGAGTTCCTCGAGTTCCGCGAGACCTACAAGGGCTGATGCCGGAGCGCTTTCGGCGCGGTCTGAACGGCCTGCTCGTGCTGCTGATACTGGGTGCGTTGGCATATGCCTCGGCGCTGCTGTTCGGCTGGAACTGTCCGATCAAATACTTGACCGGCGTGCCGTGCCCCGGCTGCGGACTGAGCCGTGCGCTTGCCGCTCTGCTCCGACTGGACTTTCGTGCGGCACTGCGGTTTCACCCGATGGTTTTCGTGCTGCCGCCGGTCGTTTTGTACGCGCTGTTTGGCAAAAAGCCGCTTTTCGGCTCCAAAAACCTCGAGCGCATGCTGCTGTGGAGCGTTATCGTGCTGGATATCGCAATTTGGCTGATACGTCTCGCGCTGCATGACCCGCTGATTTTTTGAAGATTTTCCGCTCGAACTGTACTGCACGGTCCGGGCGGATTTGTTTTATTCGACATTTTGTGCAATATGCAAAAATTAACCGGAAATTTAATCGGGTTTTGCTGTACTTTTTCGTAGGCACATGCTATACTGTTGCCAAGGGAGGGGATAGTTTATGATGTTTGGAATTGACAGCCTGTATATCTGGCTGGCTGTCATTATCATCAGTGTAGCGGTAGAGGCGTTTACACTCACGCTGTGCGGCATCTGGTTCGCTGCCGGTGGTGTCGCGGCACTCATTGCAGCCAGCCTTTCGGTCGGACTGATGGGGCAGTGGATTGTGTTCATCGTGTTCTCCGCGCTGCTGCTTGTACTGGTGCGTCCGCTCTGCCGCCGTTTTCTCGGCAGTCGGCAGCAGGCGACCAACGCAGATCGTATCATCGGACAGACGGCTGTTGTTACCGAACCGATTGACAATATTCTGGAGACCGGTGCGGTGAAAATCAACGGAAAGATCTGGACAGCCCGCAGTACGACTGACGCGCAAATTGCAATCGGGACAAGAGTCACGGTTGTGGAGATCCGCGGCGTCAAGGCGATTGTAAAACCGAACCAACTGTAAAGGAGCGTTATCATGGATTATATTATTGTACCCATCATCTGGATTGTGCTGATTATTCTGTTCATCGCGTTCATTGCAAGCAATATCGTGATCGTGCCGCAGGCGAAGGCGTATGTTATCGAGCGTCTCGGTACCTACCGCGACACATGGAGCACCGGCCTGCATTTCAAGGTGCCGCTGTTTGAGCGCATTGCCCGCAAGGTAACCCTCAAGGAGCAGGTAGTCGATTTTCCGCCGCAGCCGGTTATCACCAAGGATAACGTAACCATGCAGATCGACACGGTCGTGTACTTCCAGATCACCGATCCGAAGCTGTTTGCATACGGTATCGAAAGCCCGATGGCGGCAATTGAAAATCTGACTGCAACCACACTGCGAAACATTATCGGTGATCTCGAACTTGACCAGACGCTGACCAGCCGCGATATCATCAACACCAAAATGCGCTCCATCCTCGATGAAGCGACCGATGACTGGGGCATTAAGGTAAATCGTGTGGAGCTGAAGAACATCATTCCGCCGGCTGCTATTCAGGAATCTATGGAGAAGCAGATGAAGGCCGAGCGCGAACGCCGTGAGTCCATTCTGGTAGCGGAAGGTAAAAAGCAGTCCGCGATTCTGGTGGCTGAAGGCGAAAAGGAAGCAACTGTTCTTGCTGCAGAGGCAAATCGCCTTGCTAAGATCAAGGAGGCCGAAGGTGAAGCGGAAGCGCTGCTTACCGTGCAGAAGGCACTGGCAGCCTCCATCAATCTGCTGAATGAAGCGGCACCGACCGAGCAGGTTATTAAGCTGAAATCCCTCGAGGCATTCAGCAGCGCCGCTGACGGCAAGGCAACTAAGATCATTATCCCGAGCGAGATTCAGAGCCTTGCGGGTCTGGCAACCTCATTCAAGGAAGTTATGACCGATCCGAAGCGCGAACAGCCCAAGAAGTAAAAAATGCGTTCAAGTCCTGCAGACCGTATCCGGCCTGCAGGACTTTTTTGCACGCAAAATTGTCATTTGTGTCCGACTCGATTCTTGACAGAAGTGGACTGGAATGTTATCATAAGTTGAATAGATATGCACATATTGCGGGAGGGATCAAATTGTCGGCAAAGCATACAGACGCAGAACTGGAGTGCTGCGAGGAGCATATCGTCCATACGGACGCAGTTATGGCAGCGCGCAGCGCAATGCCGGCAGAGGAGATCACTACAGCCGCATCAGATTTTTTCAAAGCGTTTTCCGACAAGACCCGCTTGCGGATACTGGCGGCGCTTGTTTCCGCGGAGCTGTGTGTCTGCGATATTGCGTCGCTGCTGAACATGAGCCAGTCCGCGATATCGCATCAGCTTCGTTTTTTGAAACAGGCGCGGTTGGTCAAGAGTCGAAAAACCGGAAAAACAGTATACTATGCGCTGTGCGATGATCATATTCAGACCATTTTGGCACAGGGAATCGCGCACGTGCAGGAGGGATAAACGGAATGAGCGAAAATAACCGCCCTGATTCGGAAGAGAAGAAGGACCAGACAACGGCGGAAGATATTTTAGCACAGGTCGATTCGATTTTAGCGGATCTGGAGAATTCGGCAGTAGCGCAGCTGTTTGCCGCTCCGGAAAAGCCTAAACCCGAAGAGAACAAAAAACCGCCTGAAAAAGAAGAATCAGCGCCGCCCGGCGAGCCTGAGCCGCCGGACAAGAATGCGGAGCAGCCGGAGATTGAACCGGAAGCCGATACATCGCATCAAAGTGAAAGCGAATCTCCGGAGGCGAAAACGCCGCCAGAGGAAGCGGCGGCAGCTGAGCCTGCAAAGCCCTCGGAGGAATCAGACGCAGCAGAGGAATCGCCGGAAGATTCGGAAGACGAATTTGACGAAGAAGAAGATTCGACGGATGAGGCTGAAGACGAGGACGACTGGGACGAACCGGAATTTGACGACGAAGGTATAGAGGACGAGCTTCCTGAGGAAGAACAATCAGAGGAAGCGGAATTTGAGCCTATCATAGAGGAAAAGCCGGACAGGCTGCAGAAGCTAAAAGAAAAACTGAAAAACCATGAAAAGGACAAGGCGGAGAAAAAGGAACAGGCAAAATCCGCACCTAAGGAGAAGCCTAAACCAAAGGATGAAAAAAAGCCGGAGGAAAAGAAACCGGAACCGCCGGTAATCGAAGTTCCGGAGGACGCGGACGATACCACCGGTATGAATTTCGTGCAGAAGGCACAGTACCGGGCCAAAATGCGTCGGCGTGAGCAGACCCGTCTGCGGCGAGAAAATGCACGCCGTATACAGGAAGGCGCCGAAGTGACCTATCAGCCGATGACACGGTTGGATATGCAGAGCACAGGCGCACGGTTGGCTGCCGCGGCAATCGTTCTTGTGGCCGGAATCGCGATGGGAGGTTCGAGTGCGGCATTGCCGCTCTGCCTGTTGGCGTTTTTGATCACAGCGCTGCCGATTGCAGCGCGTGTGCTGACCAATCTGACACACGGTTCATTTTTCGATGAATATCTGCTCGTGCTAATGGCATCCATCGGCGCATTCGCGCTCGGCAGCCGTGCAGAAGCAACGATCGTGCTCATCCTGTTTGAGATTGGCAAAATTGCAGGTGATATCGTTCTATTATCCACCTATCAGGCATTGCCGCAGCAGCATGATTTCATGCCGGAAAAGGCAACGGTCGTCAACATGAAGGGCGAACAGCGTCAGGTTCCGCTGGCAGATATCCGTCTGGGCGAGCTGGTTCTGGTACACTCGGGTGAGCGCGTACCGATTGACGGCGTTGTACTTCGCGGAGACGGCACGGTGGATGACAGCGTGCTTACCGGTGAAAACGTGCCGATGGCAGTTGATAAGAACACGCGTGTGCTGGCAGGCAGCCGGTATAACGGCTCTCTGATGCTGATTCGTGTGATCTCGCGCTATGAAGACTGCGCGGTTCGTCAGATTCGTCGCGTACAGAATGCGGCCGCCGAACACAAGGCAGCGTTGGAAAACAGTGCGCAGCGTAATGCCAAGCGTCTGGTTCCGGTTGTGATCGTCATTGCCGTACTGGCAGCCGCACTTCCGCCGCTGTTCATGCCCGGTTCAGATATGACCGGCTGGGTATATCGCGGACTGACGCTTCTCATTGCCTGCTGTCCGACCGCACTGGCGCTGGCTGTCCCGCTTGCTTTTGTATGCGGCGGCGGCCGACTTGAGAGTGAAGGCGTTCACATGAAGGGCAGCGAAGCGATGGAACGGACTGCAGACCTGCGTCTGGTCGTGTTCAACAAGACCGGCACAGTGACTAACGGCAATCTGCAGATTAAAAAGATTTATCCCACACAAGAGTTTTCCGAAAAGAACTGTCTGGCACTTGCCGCAGCAGCTGAGCAGCTTTCACAGCATCCGATTGCGCGCGCAATCGCAAGTGCATGCCAGGAAAAACTGCCAAAGATCGAGGAATTTGAGGAATTCCCGGGCCGTGGCGTGCGCGCCCGTATCGGTGATCACGTTCTGCTGGTAGGCAACCGCAAGCTGATGGTCTCCCGCGGTGTCAAGGGCTTGCCGGATATTGACGGCACGGTTGTTTACATCGCCTGTGAAGGGGAGCACATCGGTGTGATTGAATTGGAGGATACGGTTCGTCCGTCCGCTGCTGACGCGATCAAAAAGATCAAGGATCAGGGTGTTGAGCGCACGGTGCTTATCACCGGTGACGCTGAGACACCAACTCAGCGAATTGCAAATGCCGCCGGTATTGACACCGTTCACTGCGGCCTGATGCCCGAGGAAAAGCAAGCGAAGCTGGACTTTATGATGCGCACGATTCCGACAGACGGCACGACCGCCTATGTCGGCGACGGCGTAAGCGATATCGAGCAGCTCAAGATGGCCGATGTCGGTGTGGCAATGGGCACGCGCGGCTCCCGCTATTCAGCGGATGCGGCGAATATACTGATTACCGCAAATGATCTGAGCGGTCTCGGCGAGGCTGTTCAGGTCTGCAAGACTACACACGGAGTTGCAATGCAGAATCTGACACTGCTGGCCGCCATCAAGCTGGTGCTTGCTGTACTGGCGCTGATCGGTCTGGCGCAGATGTGGATGGCAGTTATCGTCGATGCTGTACTCACGGTGCTGACCGTGTTCAATACGACCCGACTGCTCGGCAGCAAGCCGGAAATTTCGGAGGAATAAGCAAAACGCGAAGGAAGTGTAAAAGCTTCCTTCGCGTTTATTTTTTGTTTCGTGTACTTTCTGCGCGAAAACGGTCAAAAACGGTATGGTTTTTTTCGGAAGGATATGATACAATAATCTGTATGAATGAAAATGGAGGAATACGTCTTGCATAAAAAGATGGAAGCCATTTTGTCCCGTGTACAGAAGCCGGCACGCTACGTCGGCGGTGAATGGGGCTCGGTGATGAAAGATAAAAAGAACATCGATCTACGATTTGCGTTCTGTTTTCCGGATACCTATGAGGTTGCCATGTCTCACCTCGGTTCGCGTATCCTGTACGGTCTGCTCAACGATCAGAAGGGCATCTGGTGCGAACGCGTCTGCGCGCCATGGATTGACATGGAGGCTGAAATGCGCGAGGCAGGACTGCCGCTGTACGGTCTGGAGAGCGGTGACCCGTTGTCGGACTTTGATATTATCGCTTTTACGCTGCAGTACGAGCTGTCGTTTTCCAACATTCTGAATATGCTGGATCTCGGCGGTATTCCGGTGCTGGCAAAGGACCGTACCGAACTCAAGCATATTGTAGCCTGCGGCGGTCCGTGTGCCTACAATCCGGAGCCGCTGGCTGACTTTGTTGACCTGTTCATGATCGGCGACGGCGAGGAGATCATGCTGGAATTTACCGATCTGTACCGCAAGGCCAAGCGCGAAGGCTGGTCTAAGCAGGAATTTCTGATTGCGGCAGCACAGATCGAGGGCATGTATGTACCTTCGCTGTACGAAGTCAAGTATCACGAGGACGGCACAATCGAGAGCGTCACACCGACGCACAGTGCACCGGCTCTCGTGCAGAAGCGCATCGTCAAGGATCTGGATACCATGTACTATCCGGAGTCCTTTGTTGTGCCTTCGACCGACATCGTGTTCGACCGTGCGATGATCGAGCTGTTCCGCGGCTGTCCACGCGGCTGCCGATTCTGTCAGGCCGGTCACACTTATCGTCCGCTGCGTACCAAGTCCAAGGAAGTGCTGCTCAAGCAGGCGCAGGCGGTGCTCAAGAACTCCGGTTACGAGGAAATCTCTCTGTCCTCGCTGTCTACGAGCGACTACGGTGAGCTGTCCGGTCTGACCGAGTGTATGCTCGACTATTGTGAGCCGCGTCATATCAGTCTGTCACTGCCGTCTCTTCGTGCGGACAGCTTTTCCGCCGAACTGATGGAGCGCGTACAGAAAACCCGCAAAAGCGGCCTGACGTTCGCATGTGAGGCCGGTACGCAGCGCCTGCGCGATGTTATCAACAAGAACATCCGCGAGGAGGACGTGCTCCATGCCTGCGAGATTGCCTTTCAGGGCGGTTGGAATAATGTCAAGCTGTACTTTATGATGGGTCTGCCGACCGAGACCTACGAGGATCTGGACGGCATTTCCGACATTTGCAAAAAGGTCGCCTATTGCTGGCGTGAGAACACGCCCAACCGTGCGCGCGGCGTGCGTATCACAGCGTCGGCTTCGTGCTTTGTGCCCAAGCCGCAGACCCCGTTCCAGTGGGACGCGCAGGACACGCTCGAGCAGTTCCGCGAGAAGCAGGCGCATCTCAAGGTGGTCATGAAAACCAAGAATGTCACCTACAACTGGCATGATGCCGAGACCTCGGTACTCGAGGGCGTTATTGCACGCGGCGACCGCCGCCAGGGCAAGGCGATTCTGCTGGCGTGGCAGCGCGGCTGCAAGATGGACGGCTGGGATCAGTGCTTCGACTTTGACAAGTGGATGCAGGCGTTCCGCGACTGCGGACTGGATCCCGCGTTCTACGCATCCCGTCAGCGTCCGATGGACGAGGTGTTCCCGTGGGATCACATCGGCTGCGGCACGCGCAAAGAGCACCTCAAGCGTGAGTGGGAGCGTTCCCGCGAAGCGGCTATCACGCCGGACTGTATGCACCAGTGTGCCGGCTGCGGCGCAAGCGCTTTGCTGAAGGGAGGCAAGTGCCATGTTTAAGGCAAGAATGAAGTTTGCCAAGGAGGGACGCGCCAAGTATATCTCCCACCTTGATCTCATGCACGCCATGCAGCGTTCGATGGCACGCTGCCAGATGCCGCTGTGGTTCACCGAGGGCTTCAATCAGCACGCCTATGTTTCGGTGGCGCTGCCGCTCTCGACCGGCTACTCCGGCGAGTGCGAATTTCTGGATTTCAATATCACGGCAGAAGCCGTGCCGGAAAATGCGGTGGAAGCGCTCAATGACGTATTTCCCGAGGGCCTGCGTGCAATCGAGATTTACCCGCTTGCCGACGGCGGCATGAAGGTCGGTTCGATCGAATGGTCGCAGTACCGCATCACCTGGGGCTTTGAGGGCGGTACGCCCAAGGGCTTTGCCGATGACGTGCGCGATCTGTTCCGCCGTCCGGTGGTCGAAATCGTTAAACGCTCCAAGAGAGGCGAAAAGGTCGTCAATATGCGTGAGCTGATGCGCGACCTGACCGTGACCGATGGTCCTGATGAGGTGACCGCTGTTGTCACCACCGCTGCCGGCAATAACAACATGAGTCCGGAATACCTGACCCGTGCCATCCGGCAGTATCTGCCGCAGTACGAAATTCCGTTCAGCGCGTACCACCGCATGAACGTGTTTACTTCTGACGGCACTCCATTCCGATAAAAGGAGAGTTTCATGGCAACTCAGAATGTTTCCGAAGAACAACTGCAGTCGCAGTTTACCTATATTGACGCGGTAGCCCGCCTGTTGGGGGACAAGCGTCCCAAAGCCTATACGCATACGTTTGGCTGCCAACAGAACGAGGCGGATACCGAGCGTATCCGCGGTATGCTGTCCGAAATGGGCTACGAAATGACCGATACACCGGATGAGGCGGATTTTATTCTTTTCAACACCTGTGCTGTGCGTGAGCATGCCGAGGATCGTGCGTTCGGCAACATCGGCGCACTCCGCCACCTGAAAAAAGAGCGGCCGGACATTGTTATTGCAATGTGCGGCTGCATGGCCCAGCAGGAGAAGAATGTCGAGAAGATCAAGAAAAGCTATCCGCAGGTAAATCTCCTGTTCGGCACGCATGCGCTCTGGCGATTTCCGTCGTTGCTGTACCGCGTGCTGACCGAGAAAAAACGCGTATTTGACATCGGCGGCGAGGACGATATTGCCGAAGGCCTGCCGGTGCTGCGTGCCAAGGGCGCGAAGGCGTGGCTGTCCATCATGTATGGCTGCAACAACTTCTGCACCTACTGCATCGTGCCGTATGTGCGAGGCAGAGAGCGCAGCCGCCGACCGGAGGAGATCGAAAAGGAACTGCGCGAGCTGGTCGATGCAGGCTATAAGGAGATTACTCTGCTCGGGCAGAACGTCAACTCCTACGGCAAGGACCTTGGCATTGACGTGGATTTTGCCGATCTTTTGCGCCGTCTCAACGCCGTGCCCGGCGATTTCTGGCTGCGGTTTATGACAAGCCACCCGAAGGACGCGTCTCCCAAACTGTTTTCTGCTATGGCAGAGTGCGATAAGGTTGCAAAGCAGCTGCACCTGCCGTTCCAGTCTGGCAGCGATGAGATTCTGCACCGTATGAACCGCCGCTATACGGCAGAGCACTACAAGTCGCTGATTGCGGATGCACGGTCGAAAATGCCGGATATTACGCTGTCAAGCGATATTATTGTTGGTTTTCCGGGCGAAACGGAAGAGAATTTTGAGGACACCTTAAAGCTGGTGCAGGACACCCGTTTTGACCTGCTGTTTACGTTTCTGTATTCGCCCCGCGCGGGCACGCCCGCGGCCTCTTATGAGGATAACGCAACACAGCAGGACAAGCAGCGCCGCTTCGAGCGACTGCTCAAGGCGCAGGATGAAATCGTTGCTGAAAAGCAGGCGGCGTATCAGAGCAAAAAGCTGCGGCTGCTTGTAGACGGCAATGCCAAAGGACCGGAATATCCGTTTACCGCCCGTACCGAGGGCAACCTGCTTGTCTGCGTACGCGGTGACGATATCAAAATCGGTGAATTTATCGAGGCAGAGATCGAGAAAACCTCGCTTCGCTGTCTGTTTGCACACAAATTATAAGAAAGAGGTAAGAACATGGCTGAACTGACGCCCATGATGCAGCAGTATTTTGAGATCAAAAACAAAAATAAAGATTATATTCTGTTTTACCGTCTGGGCGATTTCTACGAAATGTTCTTTGACGATGCCAAGCTGGTCTCCCGCGAGCTGGAGCTGACGCTGACCGGCCGCGACTGCGGTCAGGGAGAACGTGCACCGATGTGCGGCGTGCCGTATCACAGCGCGGAAGGCTATATTGCCAAGCTGGTGCAGAAGGGTTACAAAATCGCGATCTGTGAGCAGATGGAGGACCCGAAAAAGGCAAAAGGTCTGGTCAAGCGCGAGATCATCCGACGCGTGACACCGGGTACGGTCGTGGAAGCCTCCATGCTGGATGAAAATCGGAACAACTTTCTCGGCTGCGTATATGCAGCCGGTGGTTCTGTCGGCGTATGCTTTGCTGATATTACGACAGGTTCGGTGTACGCGACCGGCTCGGATAACTGGAATGACATCACCAGCGAGTTCGGACGCTTTGCGCCGCGTGAAGTGCTGGTCGGCGGCGGAGCCATTTCTGCAGACAGCCTTCAGTCCTTTCTGAAGGAACGTCTGGAGGCGCTTATCGAGCCGATGCCGGAGGAGTGCTTTGAGGCACAGCGCAGTGCGGAACGCATTCAGGAGCACTTCAAGGTGCAGGACTTTGACGCTGCCGGTCTGACCGACCTGCCGTGCACTGTGCAGTGCCTCGGCGGTCTGCTGGATTACCTCGAGCAGACGCAGAAGGCCAGCCTTTCCAGTCTGAATCAGCTGCAGGTGTACCATCAAGGCCAGTATATGGAGCTTGACCTGATCGCACGCCGCAATCTCGAGCTTTGCGAGACTATGCGCACCAAGGAGAAGAAGGGCACGCTGCTGTGGGTGCTTGACCACACGCGCACGGCAATGGGTTCGCGCCTGATTCGTCAGTGGATTGAAAAACCGCTGTATAATCCGCTGCATATTGCACGCCGTCAGCAGGCGGTAGGTGCATTGTGTGACGATGTAATTGCCCGCACGGCATTGACGGACGCACTCAAGCGGGTGTTCGATATGGAGCGCCTGATTGGGCGCGTAGCCTACGGCACTGCAAACTGCCGTGATCTGCGTGCGCTGTCGGCGGCAATTTCTTGCCTGCCGGAGATCAAAACGCAGGCTGCTCTGTTCGGACAGGCTATGCTGCGTGAGCTGACCGGCAAGATTGATCTGCTTGAAGACATCCGCGCGCTGGTCGAGCAGGCCATCGTGGATGAGCCGCCGATTCTTCTTCGGGAAGGCGGCATGATCCGCAAGGGCTTCAACGAGGAGATTGACCGTCTGCGCGACCTTGCGTCCGGCGGTAAGGGTAAAATTGCCGAAATCGAGCAGGCGGAACGCGAGCGTACCGGTATCAGCAAGCTGAAAATCGGCTACAACCGCGTGTTCGGCTATTATATTGAGGTCAGCCGCTCCAATGCGGAGGCGGTCCCGGAGAACTACATTCGTAAGCAGACGCTTGCGAACAGCGAGCGCTATATCACCGAGGAGCTGAAACAGCTCGAGAGCACCGTGCTCGGTGCGCAGGAGCGGCTGACCGCACTCGAGTATGAGGTGTTTGTCTCTGTGCGTGACCAGATTGCCGCCGAGGTACACCGCGTGCAGAAAACCGCGCAGGCTATCGCAGCGCTTGACGTTCTGTGCGCTCTGGCTGATGTGGCATGTGATAACAACTATGTTTGTCCGGTGGTGGATTTTTCCGACCGCATTGACATCAAGGACGGCCGTCACCCGGTTGTTGAGAAAATGCTGTCCGACAGTCTGTTCATCCCGAACGACACCTTGCTCGACAGCAAGGAAAACCGCGTCGCTATCATCACCGGCCCGAATATGGCAGGCAAATCCACCTATATGCGGCAGGTGGCACTGATTACCATCATGGCGCAGATTGGTTCGTATGTACCGGCCTCGTCCGCGCATATCGGCGTGGCAGACCGCGTGTTTACCCGTGTCGGCGCGTCGGATGATCTGGCGAGCGGTCAATCCACCTTCATGGTGGAGATGAGCGAGGTCGCGGATATTCTGCGGCACGCTACCAAGTCCAGCCTAATTATTCTGGATGAGATTGGCCGCGGCACCTCTACCTATGACGGCATGAGCATTGCCCGCGCAGTCGTAGAGTATGTAGCGGACAAAAAGCGCATCGGCGCACGCGCGCTGTTTGCAACGCATTATCACGAACTGACCGTGCTTGAAGATTTGGTCAAGGGCGTCAAGAATTACAATATCGCGGTCAAAAAGCGCGGTGATGACATTACGTTCCTGCGCAAAATCGTGCGCGGCGGCGCGGATGACAGCTACGGCATTGAGGTTGCAAAGCTGGCCGGTGTGCCGAATCCGGTTATCAAGCGGGCAAAGGCTGTGCTGGCGGATCTGGAATCCACTATGCCGAAAATCGAGCTGCACGCCGTAGCCGAGGAACCGGAAGACGTTCCGCAGATTACGATAGATTCGCTCTCCGGCGACGCAGTCGCAGAGCGGCTGCGTGCACTGCAGGTGGACACCATGACGCCGATCGAGGCGCTCAACGCATTGTATGAGCTGAAAAAGCTGGTTTAATCATTTATCAGGGCAGGAAAGACCAACCATGATTTGTTCCGGAAAGGAAAACAAAGAAAAATGGCAGTGATTCATGAATTATCTCCGCATCTTGCGGATCTGATCGCGGCAGGAGAGGTTGTTGAACGGCCGTCCTCTGTGGCGAAGGAGCTGGTCGAGAATGCGATTGACGCAGGTTCTACCCGCATTACGGTGGAGATCGAAAACGGCGGCATTACCTATCTGCGTATTGCGGATAACGGCTGCGGCATGTCGGCAGAGGATGCACCTGTGGCCTTCCGCCGCCACGCGACCAGCAAGCTGCGTACCGAGGAAGATTTGAATGCTATCGGCACATTGGGCTTCCGCGGTGAAGCACTGGCTGCGATTTCGTCGGTTACGCGCATTGATCTGTTCACGCGTCAGGCAGGTTCGATTGCGGGTCTGCACCTGCATCTGGAAGCCGGTGAGATTCAGACACAGGAGGAAGCCGGCTGTCCGGAAGGCACAACAATCGTTGTGCGCGACCTGTTCTTCAACACACCGGCTCGCATGAAGTTTCTCAAAAAGGACTTCACCGAGGCGGGTTACATTCTCGGCGTAGTACAGCATGCGGCGCTCTCCCATCCGGAGATTGCGTTCACGCTCATTCGCGACGGCAAGCAGGTATTCTCGTCGGACGGCAAGGGCAAGCTGATTGCACCGGTGTTCGGCGTATTCGGCAAGGAAATGACTGCCAATATGATTGAAGTGCCGACGACCGAGCGCAACGGTATGACCGTGCACGGCTACATTGTCAAGCCGCACGCCGGACGTGCCAACCGTTCCATGCAGCACTTTTTCGTCAATGGCCGCTATGTCAAGAGCCGTCTTATGCAGGCTGCAATGGAAGAGGCCTATCGCAATGCAATCATCACCGGCAAATATCCGTCTGGTGCGCTTTTCCTGGATTTGCCGCTGTCGGCGGTCGACGTCAACGTGCATCCTGCAAAAACCGAGGTCAAATTTTCGCAGGAAAAGCCGATTTTCGAGGTCGTGTATATTGCCTGCAAGAATGCGCTTGCCGCAAACGACAATATGCCGCATCTGGAGCACAAGGAGAAGGAAGCGCCTGCCAAGCCGCGTGAAGATAATCTGACGCATGAGCAGCAGCGGTTTGCGATTCCAAAGCCGGTAGACCCTAAGCCGTTTGTCACGCCGAGTGTCAAGCCAACACCGATTGCACCGGTAAAGAACGACGAGGAAGCACCGGATTTAGAAGATTTCCTCGTGTCTATCCCGCCAAAGGCAGAGCGTCCGCGCAGTGCATCGAGTTATCTGTCCGCGCCGCGCATCCTGCAGGACGAACCGCAGGAACCGGTTCGTCCGCGAATGGCACAGTCGATTGAGTCGTCGGTCGCAGAACCAACACCTGCCGTGCATACGCCGGAACCGGAGCCGGAAGATGAACCGATGGTTGTTGTGCCGCCTGTCAGCGCACCGGAGGTCAAGGATAAGCCGCAGATCCTGCAGCCGCTGGATGCCGGTGTGCGTGTAATCGGCGAATGCTTCCAGACGTACATTATTGCTGAGGACAAGGACGGCTTGATTCTCATCGACAAGCATGCCGCGCATGAACGTATTCTGTTTAACAAGCTGCGTGCGGAGACCGATATGCCGCAGCAGCAGCTTCTCACGCCTGTAATTGTAGAGCTGACCGGCGAGGAAGCCGCCGCTGTGCAGTCGCAGATCGCGGACATCCGTCAGGCAGGCTTTTCCATCGACAGCTTTGGCGAGAACAGCTTTGCCGTACGTAGCGTGCCCGCTTATCTGGATAGCGGCGATGTGCAGAGCGTCATCAGTGAATTGGCCGAAAAGGCGATGAACAGCCGTACCACCGTGCCGGATCGTCTGGATGATTTGATTCATACAGTAGCATGCAAGGCGGCAATCAAGGCAGGTAAGCCAACCACGATGACCGAGTTGCAGGACCTGTGCGAGCGGGTGCTGAACGATGACAACGTGCGTTCCTGCCCGCATGGCAGACCGACGACCGTTCGTCTGACCAAATATGAGCTTGACAAGATGTTCAAGCGTGTAAATCAATAAAAAGTGAGGAAACAGCATGGAAAACCGTTTGATCTGCATCTGCGGACCGACTGCCAGCGGCAAAACCGCCTTATCGGTCGCATTGGCGCAACAACTGCATACCGAGATCATTTCTGCGGATTCCATGCAGCTTTATCGTGAAATGGATATCGGCACCGCCAAGCCGGATATGAGGGAACGACAGGACGTACCGCACCATCTGTTCGATGTATGCGAGCCCGGCGAAACGTTCTCAGTGGCGCGGTATGTCGAACTGGCAGACGCTGCTGCGCAGAATATTCTGTCGCGCGGGATGACACCGATCGTTGTTGGCGGCACAGGATTGTACATGGACGCGCTCATCGAGTGCAGCGTATTCTCCGGCGATGAGACCGACCTGACCGTGCGTGAGAAATATCAGCGGATGGCGGCTGAGCAGGGCAATCAGGTGGTACATGACTGTCTGGCTAAGGTGGATCCGGCCGGAGCGGAACGTCTGCACCCGAATAATCTCAAGCGCGTCATTCGTGCTCTTGAGGTGTATGAGCAGACCGGTATGACGATCGACGAATTTAACCGCAGGAACAAGCGCCCGGAGCCAAAGTATGATGCGCTCAAGATCGGTGTTTGCCCGTCTGACCGTGAAATTCTGTATGACCGCATCAACCGCAGAGTGGATCTTATGATGGAAAACGGTCTGCTGGAGGAGACGAAACGGCTGGTGGAGCGCGGTCTGCTGACCGGCACTGCCGCGCAGGCCATCGGCTACAAAGAGCTGCTCGGCTATCTGAGCGGCGAGCAAACATTGGAAGAATGTACCGAATTGCTCAAGCGCCGCAGCAGAAATTATGCAAAACGTCAGCTTACCTGGCTGAAAAGGGATGACAGCATCCACTGGATATATTATAATAGTGGAGAAGAACTTCCTTTCGTCTTACAGGAAACGACAAAATATCTTCAAAACCACGGTGTACAATGATACCATAAATTGTAATTTCAACTGGAGGAATCATTGTGCGAAACGAAATCAACTTACAGGACAGAATGCTCAGTGCACTGCGTCAGCAGGCGCAGAACATCACCGTATTTTTAACGAACGGCTTTCAGATGCGCGGTATCGTCCGCGGATTCGACAGCTTCGTTGTGATTTTGGAGAGCGACGGAAAACAGCAAATGATCTATAAGCACGCAATCTCTACTCTGATCCCACAGCATAGAGTCGATCTCCATGCACCGAGAGGGGAGCGTGCGGAACAGTGAACATATACGAGGTCTTTACATGGGACAACAGACAAAAAGCACAAAATCCAAGCTGCGAAAACGGCGGAATGACGGCGGAAACCGCGTTGTATTTATCATTGCGGCAGTGCTGATGGTGATTTATCTGGGCGGCCGTCTTTCTAACGCTTTTTCGGCTGCACCGGAGACCACACCGGCTCTGCATGTCACAGTTAATGACAGCTTTACGAGCGATGGCTGGTTCTTCCGCGATGAAGAACCGATCGACAATGCCACGGGAAGCTCGGTCAAGCACATCGTGTACAGCGGTGAACGCGTACAGCAGGACGCACCGCTGGCAATCATCTATTCCGATCAGGAATCTATGGACCTGAGCCGACAGCTCGATCCGCTGGAGGAACGTATTTCTCTTCTGGATACGGCGCTGCAGTCCGCATCGGACAGCTCAAACATCGCAAAGCTGGATCAGGTCATCACGCTGACGATCGAGCAGCTGGCCGAGCAGGTGAAGGAAGGCAGCGGTTCTTCGGTCGCATCCGCCGCAAGTTCGCTGCGCACGCTGTCGCTACGCCGTGAGGCAGGCAATGTGGATACCAACGAGGTATCTGCCGAACGTGACGCTTTGGTTTCTGAGCAGTCCTCGCTTGAGCATCAGCTTACCGGCCGGACCACGGAACTTACTGCATCTTCGTCCGGATATTTCTCCGAGGTAGTGGATGGATACGAGAGTATTCTCACACCATCCTCACTGGATGAGATGACCGTGGAGCAGTTTGACAAGACCGTTGCGCAGCAGCCGTCTGCTGAGAACAGCAATTCGCTCGGCAAGATCGTCAAGGGATTCAACTGGTATCTGGCAGCTAAGATTCCGGCCGAGCAGGCCGAGCGTCTGCAGGTCGGTCAGGAGCTGACGGTAAACTTTACGCAGGCTTCGATGGAATCCAAAGTAACCGTGCATTCCATCAACCATCAAGGTGACAGCGATACAGCTCTGCTGGTGATGGAAGGCACAGAATTCAGCAGTGAAATGGTTTCCATGCGCGAACAGCCAATCGAAATTATCATTGCGACCTACACCGGACTCAAGGTGCCGAAGAGTGCCGTCCGCGTGCAGGAACAAACAGACAGCGACGGAAAGACCACGCAAATCCCCGGCGTGTTCATCCTGAGCGGCTCGATACAGAAATTCAAAATGATTAACGAGCTGTTTGAGGCGGACGATTATTATGTCGTCAAACAGAGTGCGACCGACTCCGATATGCTGGTCGAGCGAGACCAGGTTATCGTTCAAGGTAAAAATCTGCAAAACAATATGGTGGTGAAAACATGACGGAGCAAGAAAAGAAAGAACTGCAGGAACGCGTAAAATCTGTGATCGAGCGCGTCAACAATGCCGCCGTGCAGGCAGGGCGCGATCCCAGTGAAATTACGCTGGTGGCTGCGACCAAAATGAATGACGCCGAGCGCGTGCAGGTAGCCATCGAAGCAGGCATCCGCGTGTGCGGTGAAAACCGTGTGCAGGAGCTGCAGGAGAAGTATGAACAGGACGCCTACGATGGCGCAGACCTTCAGTTTATCGGCACGCTGCAGACCAACAAGGTCAAGTATCTGATCGGCAAGGTTTCGCTGATTCAGTCAGTCGGCTCGGTTCATCTCGGCGAGGCTATCGCCAAGGAAGCCGAGAAGCGCGGTGTTTGTCAGGATATTCTTCTGGAGGTAAATATCGGAAGAGAAGCCGCAAAAAGCGGTCTTCCGCCCGAAGAACTGCACGATGCGATCGTGAAATTGAGCGCAAAAAAGTCACTTCATATCCGCGGATTGATGGCAATTCCTCCCGTTGCAGATGAAAAAACAAAAAATTCAAACTACTTTACCGAAATGCGTCAAGTATTTATTGACATTTTGACGAAAAAATACGATAATGTAGATATGGATTATTTGTCTATGGGAATGACGAATGATTTTGAAACGGCGATTGCGTGCGGAGCGAACATGGTTCGCGTGGGCACGGCGATCTTTGGCAAACGGCCGTATCAGATCGTTTCGCCTTAAAACATAAGGAGGAACTTGGCATGGGTTCAATCAAAGGCTTTATTGATTGGGTAAAGGGCAGCGAGTTGGAGGACGACTACGAAGACGAGATGCCCCGTCAGAGAAACGAAGAACCTGCGATGGATAGCGAGCCATCATCTTACAATAGAAGATCCTATGACCGTTCGTACGACAGTGATGCACAGGACGCGCCTCAGGTGCGCCGTCACGATCGAAGCGATAAGGTTGTAAACATCAATACTACTACACAGCTGGCTGTGGTTCTGGTCAAGCCGGATCGCTTTGAGGCGGCTGCAGAGATTGCAGATCATCTCAAGGACAAGCGTACGGTTGTCCTCAATCTGGAGCAGACCAACAAGGATATTGCCCGTCGCCTGGTGGACTTCCTCAGCGGTGTTGCGTATGCAAACGAAGGCAAGATCAAGAAGGTTGCAAACAGCACCTATATTATCACACCCTACAATGTTGATATTATGGGCGATCTGATCGACGAACTGGAAAACAGCGGTATGTATTTCTAAGCGCAGATCGTGAGTACTATCGTGAACAGCTTGGTAATATATTTCGTAGGAAGCTTATTGCGCATTCTGCAGTTTATGTTTTTTGCACGGGCAATCATGAGCTGGTTCGTACAGGGCAGCGACTCAAAAATCTACGAGTTTCTGTGCCTTGTTACCGAGCCGCTCATTCAACCTTTTCGCAGTCTGCTGAGCCGCGTGAGTGCACTGCGGAATTGTCCGTTTGATTTTGCGTTTATGCTGGCATTTTTTGTTCTGATTGTTTTAGAACAAATGGTATATATGCTTTAAGCCTGCCGGACAAACGGCGCTGATTTGGTCGGGCGCAGCCCGACCATTTTTCCGTGTCAGTACGGCAAATGATATAAAGACGGAGGAAAAACATATGACGGTGCAGGAAATACAAGAAATCGGCTTTGAAAAAGCAGTTTTCGGCGGATATGACATGAAGTCTGTCGATACTTTTCTCGAGCGTGTTGCAGAGGAATTTGCAGCGATGCAGAAGGAAAACGCTGCTATGAAGGCAAAAATGAAGGTGCTGGTCGATAAAATTGAAGAATACCGCGGTGTTGAAGAAGGAATGCACCGTACCCTACTGACCGCTCAGTCGATTGCACAGGAGACAATCGACAAGGCAAAGAAGGAAGCAGAGGAGATCATTGCTTCTGCGAAGGATGAAACCGCAAACAAGGTGAAAGACACCCAGGCGGAAATCAACACCGAGGAACAGAAACTGGAGACTGCCCGCAAGAACACTGCTGAGTTTATCGCTCATGTAGCAAAGCTGTATCAGTCGCAGGCAAGAGCATTGGCAGAGTTGGCGAAGGGCGAAAACCTCGCTCCGGTACAGCAGACTGAAGATGCAAAGAACACAAATGCGACTGGGAAGGGCGATGCACCAGTGGAAGATGCAACGCGTAAATTCGACTTCGGCGAACTGCAGTTCGGCACTGAATACGACCCGAAGGACGTTAAGTAAATAAGCGAAAGGACTGAATACTGCACAATGCAGCAGGATTACAACAATACGATCAATTTGCCCAAAACCGAATTCCCGATGCGTGCCGGTCTGCCGAAGCGCGAGCCGGGTTTTCTGGAAAACTGGGAGAAGAACGACCTCTACCATGAACTGATGAAGAAGAACGAGGGCAAGCCGCTTTTCGTTCTGCACGACGGCCCTCCGTATGCAAACGGCAATCTGCATATGGGTCATGCACTGAATAAGATCCTCAAGGATTTTATTCTGCGTTCGCGCAATATGATGGGTTATCAGGCTCCGTACATTCCGGGCTGGGATACCCATGGCCTTCCGATTGAGCGTCAGGCAATCAAGGCTTACGGCATGGATCGCAGCAAGGTTTCCACTGCGGAGTTCCGCTCCAAGTGTGAAGAGTTCGCACACGATCATGTCAATACCCAGCGTACCCAGTTTAAGCGTTTGGGCGTTATCGGCGACTGGGATCGTCCGTACCTGACCCTGACCCACGATTACGAGGCTGCTCAGATTGAGATTTTCGGCGAGATGGCTAAGAAGGGTTATATCTACAAGGGTCAGAAGCCGGTTTACTGGTGCCCGCACGACGAGACCGCACTGGCTGAGGCAGAGATTGAGTACAAGGATGTTCCGTGTAAGTCTATCTTTGTAAAGTTCGCTGTAACCGATGACAAGGGTGTTATCACCAAGCTGCTTGGTACCAAGGAGAATGTATATTTCGTAATTTGGACCACCACTACCTGGACCATTCCGGGCAACCTTGCAATTTCTCTGAACCCGAACTTCGAGTACGATTTCGTTAAGGTTCCGAACGGCGAGATTTATGTTCTGGCTAAGGAACTGGTTGCTTCTGTTATGAAGACTGCCGGCATTGACAGCTGGGAAGTTCTCGCAACCGTTCTCGGCTCTGATCTGGAGCTGATCAAGACCAAGCACCCGCTGTTCGACCGTGATTCTCTGGTTATCACCGGTGACCATGTAACGCTCGATGCCGGTACCGGCTGTGTTCATACCGCTCCGGGCTTTGGTGCTGATGACTTTATCGTTTGCCAGAGGTACAACATCCCGATTATCGTTCCGGTTGACGGCAAGGGCCGTCACACCGCCGAATCCGGCAAGTACGAGGGTATGTTTGTTGACGATTCCAACGAGGTTATTCTCAAGGATCTGGATGACTGCGGCGCACTTCTCGCAACCGAGGACATCGTGCACAGCTATCCGCATTGCTGGCGCTGCAAAAACCCGATCATCTTCCGTACCACCGAGCAGTGGTTCTGCTCTGTTGATGCGCTCAAGGATGACGCAGTCAAGGCTTGTGAGGACATCAAGTGGATTCCCGGTTGGGGTCAGGAGCGCATGACCTCCATGATCCGTGAGCGTTCCGACTGGTGTATTTCCCGTCAGCGTGTCTGGGGTGTTCCGATTCCGATCTTCACCTGCAAGAAGTGCGGCAAGCCGTTGGTAAATGAGCAGACGATTAAGACCGTTGCTGATCTGTTCCGTGAAAAGGGCTCCAACGCATGGTTCGACATGACGGCTGCTGAGATTCTGCCGGCAGGCACCAAGTGTGAGTGCGGCTGCAGCGAGTTCGACAAGGAAACCGACACCATGGATGTATGGTTTGACTCCGGTTCCTCCTGGCGTGCTGTTATCGAGAACCGCGAAGGTCAGAAGACCCCGGTTGACGTATATCTGGAAGGCAATGACCAGTATCGCGGCTGGTTCCAGTCCTCGATGCTGACTTCTATTGCTACGCAGGGCAAGGCTCCGTACAAGACGGTTATCACCCACGGTATGATCGTTGACGAGGAGCGCCAGAAGATGTCCAAGTCTCTGGGCAATGGTATTGCTCCGGAGGATATCCTCAAGCAGTATGGCGCAGACGTAATGCGTCTGTGGGTTGCTTCTTCTGACTACCGTCAGGATATGCGTATTTCCAAGGACATGCTCAAGCATCTGTCTCAGAACTACCTCAAGATCCGCAACACGGCTCGCTACATTCTGGGCAACCTGTTTGACTTTGATCCTAAGACCAACGCTGTTGCATACGCAGATATGCCGGAGTTGGATAAGTGGGCACTGATGAAGCTGAACGACCTTGCTGCAAAGGTTCGTGAGGGATATGATAGCTACGAATTCCACACCGTATTCCATGCAATTCATAATTTCTGTGTTGTTGATATGTCCAACTTCTACCTCGATGTGATCAAGGATCGTCTGTACTGCGATGAGACCGATGGTCTGAGCCGCCGCTCTGCACAGACTACGATCTATCGTATTCTGAGTGCGCTGGTTCGCATGCTGTCTCCGATCCTGTGCTTTACCGCAGACGAAATCTGGCAGGCTATGCCGCACGCTGCTGAGGATGATGCTCGCAACGTAGCATATAACGAGATGCCGCAGGCTGACGAGGCTTTGTCCTTCAGCGATGAGGATCGTGCTAAGTGGGACAAGCTGACCGCATTCCGCGATGACGTAAACAAGGCGCTCGAGGGTGCGCGTACTGCTAAGACCATCGGCAAGCCGTTGGAAGCATGCGTTACTGTTTACGCTGACGCTGAACAGGCTGCATTCCTGAACGGCTGTGGTCAGGATCTGGCCGATCTGTGCATTGTTTCCGAACTTGATGTCGTTGCCGGTGACGGTGAGGGCGTTGCAAGCGAGAATCTGCCGGGTCTGAAGATTGCTGTTGCCCGCGCAGCAGGTGAGAAGTGCCTGCGTTGCTGGAAGCAGGCTAAGACCGTTGGTTCTGATGCAAAGCATCCGGGTCTGTGTGCTCGCTGTGCCAAGGTTGTAGGCTAAAAGAAGAATCCAAGGGGGAGCAGAGCAATTCTGTTCCTCCTTTTTGTTTTGGAGGTAGAAGATGCCGATTTATATTTGTGCAATCTTGCTGATGATCGCGGCAGATCAGGCAGTGAAATACTGGGCGTTTACGTCTCTGCAGGCACAGCAGACCATTCCGCTGATCAATGGTGTGTTTCACTTGACTTATATCGAGAATCGCGGTGCAGCATTCAGCCTGTTCGCGCAGTTTGATTCACGCTGGATTTTCGTTGTACTGGCCATTGTGATTACAGTTGCCATTTTCACAGCGATTTATAAGAATATGCTGCAGACTCAGCTTGGCTGCTGGTCGCTGATTCTGGTAGCGGCAGGCGCACTCGGCAACGCCATTGATCGTGTAGCACACGGTTTTGTTGTCGATATGTTTGACTTCCGTCTGATTCATTTTCCGGTATTTAATGTGGCAGATATCTTCATTTGTGCAGGTGGTGTACTGTTTGTGCTATATTTTATGTTTCAGCACAAGGAAACAAGCGAAGCGGAGAAGTAACCATGAGTGAATTGCAATTTACGGTTCCGGCAGAGCAATCCGGCAAGCGTATCGACAGCTGGCTGGCAGAGCAGATTGAAGGACTGACCCGCTCTGCGGCGCAGAATCTGCTGTCAGAGCAGGCAGTAAGCTGTAACGGTCAGCCGCTCAAGAAAAATTACAAGCTGGTCGGCGGCGAGGCGGTTACGATTCAGCTTCCGGAGTTAAAGGAAGTTGATCTCAAGCCAGAGAATATTCCGCTGGACATCGTTTATGAGGATGCAGATATTGTGGTGGTCAACAAGCCACGCGGCATGGTTGTGCATCCGGCGGCCGGCAACTGGGACGGCACGTTGGTAAATGCATTGATGTACCACTGTGGTGACAGTCTTTCTGGCATTAACGGTGAACATCGACCGGGCATTGTGCATCGTATTGATAAGGATACCAGCGGTCTGCTCGTTGTGGCGAAAAATGACGCCGCACATCAGAGCTTGGCAGCTCAGATTGCGGCGCATACGGCGTATCGCGGCTATGAAGCGATTGTGGTTGGTTCTGTCAAGGATGATACCGGAACGGTGGATAAGCCGATTGCCCGTCACAAGACGGATCGAAAAAAAATGGCAATCGTGGAGGGCGGACGTGAAGCAATCACGCATTATACTGTCATCAAACGATATAACGGCTACACATATATGGCATTTCAGCTCGAGACCGGACGTACACACCAGATTCGCGTACATATGGCATCTATTGGTCATCCGATTATCGGTGATCCGGTGTACGGACTGAAAAAAGACCGGTTTTCCAATATCGGCGGTCAATGTCTGCATGCAGCGAAGCTGACGCTCACGCACCCGAAAACAGGGGAGCGGATGGAGTTTTCGGCATCGCTGCCACAATATTTTACTGAAGTTCTTGATAAATTGGAGCGTATGCAATGAAAAAGTTTAAGGGTATGCTGCTGGCCTGCGATATGGATGGTACGCTGCTCGATGATTCAAAGCAAATTCCGGCAGAAAATTTGCGCGCATTACAATATTTTACGAAACAGGGAGGACGGCTGTCGCTTGCGACCGGCCGTTCTCCTCATGCTATTGGCACATATATAGCTCAGTTGCCGGTCAATGCGCCATACAGTGTGATGAATGGTTCATTGATTTGCGATGAAAATCGCCAGATTTTGCATTGTTCCGGTATGCCGTACGAGACGAAAGAAATGATTGAGCATGTATTGTTAAATAATTCACAATTTGGATGTGAGGTTTTTACCGCCGAAACAGCGCTGATTCGGCAAATGAGCGATCACACGCTGCAGCACATGCGCAAGCTGCATTTAGATTATCAGATGCTTTCTAATGAGCAGTTTGCAAAAAGCGCAACTGCGGATTGGTGTACGGTCAATTTTACCGGTGAACCGGCACCAATCACCGCACTGACGCAGGATTTACTGATTCGGTATCCGCATGTATTTGATGTGACATCCAGCATGCCGACATTCTGTGAAATCACAGCCGCAGGTGTGAATAAGGGTTCGGCTCTACGAAGTATTGTTGAATACTTACCGGACGTTGAACGTGTATTTGCTATTGGCGACAGCTACAATGATGAATCCATGCTGCAAGAAGCTCAGATTTCGTTTGCACCGGCCAATGCAGAGCCGGAAGTGCTGCGAAATGTAAATGTGATGGTAAGTTCTAATAATGATCGTGCGGTGGCTGATATGATAGAGTATCTGGAGAAAATAGGATGAAAACAGTTAATTGTTAATAGATAGATGGTTTGCTAATTATACAAAATCTTTATTTTGTATAATTAGATTCCTATGTCTAAATTAGATTCTACACTACGAATATCTACCCCGTCAACTGTTTTATACGGGTCATCGCTACGACATACCAGCCAATCACAAGTTACACCAAAAATGTACCCCAGATTCAACAGGACGCTGGACGACAATAATGTTTCGCCACGTTCCCAGCGATAGACCGTATCGCGGCAGATACCGAGCGCCGAAGCAATTTTAAGCGTCGAAACACCGGAACGTCGCCTTGCTTCACGAATACGATTAGGATTTCTTCTCTTTCTGCGGCACATAGGCCAGAATATTCCGCATGAAATGCACCTTGCAGCGCTGCCATGAGGCGTCGGGAAAGGATTCACGAATTGCCGAAACCAGTCCGGCGTGTGCATCTGAAATGATAAGCCTGGGCGTGGACAGACCACGGTCCTCCAGATTCTGAAACAGCACTCCATAGGAGCTCCCGGATTCTTCGGCCATAGATTCAACGGCAATGATATCCCTATGACCGTTTTCATCCACACCGCACACGATAAGTACCACCATGCTGACAATGCGCTGACTTTTCTCTGCTCCTAGCTGCTGGTCCACCTCGACCTCCATGAGCTCTATGCACAGTCATTCCAGCATACTCAGCATCGGATCCGGCTCCGTCACACATTTCCGTCACACATTTCCGTCACACATTGCAGTAGCAAAGGAGCCCTAAGGACCTGTCTATTTTCTGTTGTATATGTGATAGAAACCCAGTTGCCGCTTAATGGCAACTGGGTTTTTCGACAGACTGTAAGCGGCTCTTACAGAGCCGCTTATTTTAGTTATCCCGCATTCTTCAACCGAAACTGCTCAACCATCCGAATAAAATGCTGATGCACCGTCAAATCCATATCTAATTCCGGATGAAATGCGGTCACGAGCATATTATCCTGCTGTGCAGCAACAATATTACTGTCAACAACGGATAGCACCTCGACATTATTTCCTACGCTCTCAATATATGGTGCGCGAATGAATGTCATCGGTATTCTCTCGCTACCGCCAAACCGATCATCCGTGAAAAAACTGCCAAGCTGTCTGCCATAGGCATTACGCTTTACGCGGATATCCATCACACTGAAGCATGGTATGCCACCATCAATCTGCTTAGCCAGCAGAATCAGACCGGCACAGGTTCCGAATACAGGAAGTCCGCTTTGAATCCGCTCACGTAGCGTATCATACAAATCCAGCTCGCGCAAGAGTTTATTCATTACTGTGCTTTCGCCACCCGGAATAATCAAACCATTCATCGGCTGATCCAGATCGCGCTTCTGGCGAATTTCGAAGTGCGGTACGCCGAGTTTATCCAGCACTGCGGCATGCTCTGCGAAGGCGCCCTGCAGCGCCAGAATTCCAACTGCCATTTTACTTGCCTCGCTCTGCCATCAGCAATGCGATTTCATTCTCGTTAATGCCAACCATTGCTTCACCCAGATCGGTAGACAGTTCTGCAATCAGCTTTGCATCGGTGTAGTTAGTAACCGCCTTTACGATTGCTGCAGCACGCTTTGCCGGATCGCCAGACTTGAAGATGCCCGAACCAACGAATACGCCTTCTGCGCCAAGCTGCATCATCAGTGCTGCGTCAGCCGGAGTTGCAACGCCTCCTGCTGCAAAGTTTACGACCGGCAGTCGGCCATTTTCATGCACACTGCGGAGCAGTTCAACCGGAACCTGCAGTTGCTTTGCGGTCTCAAACAGCTCATCCTCACGCAGATTCTGCACACGGCGAATTTCTGCGTTCATAGCGCGCATGTGACGAACTGCCTGCACAACATCACCTGTGCCCGGCTCACCTTTGGTACGGATCATTGCTGCGCCTTCAGCGATGCGGCGCAGAGCTTCACCCAGATCACGCGCACCGCATACAAACGGAACCTTGAACTGTGTCTTATCAATGTGGTATACATCGTCCGCCGGAGACAGCACTTCACTCTCGTCAATATAGTCGATCTCGATTGCTTCCAGAACCTGTGCCTCAACAAAGTGGCCGATACGGCACTTCGCCATAACCGGAATGGAAACTGCTTCCTGAATACCGCGAATCATCTTCGGGTCGCTCATGCGGGAAACGCCGCCTGCTGCACGGATGTCAGCCGGAATGCGCTCCAGCGCCATAACTGCACATGCGCCTGCTGCTTCGGCAATCTTCGCCTGCTCCGGTGTGGTTACGTCCATAATGACGCCGCCCTTCAGCATCTGGGCCAGCTCCTTGTTCAGCTTATACTGTACGCTCATGTCGTTCAGACTCCTTTGTTGTTTGGTGTATGAACGCATTATACGCCCAATCTGAATATGTTGAAATACTCAGATTGCAATTATTTTATAATGCCAGTTTGCAAGAGATAAAGAAAAGCACGGTTTCTGTTCTAAAACAAAAGCCGTGCTTTATACTGCTTATCAGCTGTTATATGCTGTATTTTCCTCATCAGTTACCGCGTTTGATGTATTTGGTGTGGCATTCAGATAAACCGTTGCACCTTCATCGACGCCCCAGAAAATTTCGGTATTGTTCGCATCTGAAACGCCGGTTTCCACCGCTACCAGCTGATAGCCTTCGGGTGCTTCCATGCCGTCTGGAATCGGCAGTGTATCATCGAATGGAATTTCGTTGCCGTCCTTGTCAATGAGCGTTTTGGTGAATACACCCGTACTGCCATCCGCCGTGTGAACGATAGCGGAAGTCGGTACCATCAGGCAGCTGTCCGATTCGGCAACTGCAATTTTGTAATCGACCATCATGCCGCTGGAAATCGCCTGACCTTCGATAGAATCAACCGTGATAATTGCCTTAAAAGTCGTCAGACTGCCCTGACTGCCCGTGTTCTGACTCGGCTCCGGCGAAACCGAGTCAACCACACCGGTGAGCGGCAGCTCGGAACCATCCATTGTGTACATGTTCATTGTCACCGTCTGACCAGGCTCTACAGACTGCACTTCATCTGTCATCAGCTCGGCCGTAACAACGGTATCGCTTAGGTCGGAAACAACAACCAGAGGCTCGGTACCATCGGTCTCCTCCCCTTCTTCCGCGTTCAGTGAGGTGACAACGCCGTCGATCGAAGCCGTCATCGTGGCATCCAGAATCTCCTGCTGCAGCTTGAGAATGCGCGTCTGAATCTCACTCACCTTGGCCTGTGCGGCTGCAGCCGTACTCTGTGCAGCCGTGAGGCTGCTTCGCGCGTCCGAAGTATCCGGCGCTGTAACATTGGAGATCGACATAATGACTGCACCGCTGCTGTATGTGTGGTTCGAGCCGTTATAGGCCGTGATTTCACCGCCGATCGGTGCCGTGATAACCTGCTCCTTGATGTAGTCCAGCGTGCCCGACCCGGAAGAGAAAATCGTGCCGGCACTGTCGCTGTTGATCGTTGCGGTAGCACTCGTTCCCTGCGCCAGTGCACCGGAAGAATTCTGTACGGTCAATACAACAAGGAAAGTACCTTTGCCGGAAGCGGAATCAATCGACGAAACCACAGCGGAAACCTGTCCGACAGAGGTAGAGATCGTAGCCGTCTGACCGGCCTTGATATCTTTGGCATATTCCGAACTAAACTGTACAGCAAGCTGCATCTGGCTGTCGTTGACCATACGGCCGATGGTCTGTCCTGCACTTACCTTCTGCCCTACTGCAAATGTGCTTGATGCGATAAACTTGCCGCTGAACGGTGCCGTAGCGCTGCCGTGGGTATACTGGCTCTGCGCCGAGGCAATGCGGCTCTGTGCCTGCGTAATCGCTGCCTGTGCGTTGGTCAGCTCACTCTGCGCGGCAGTGAATTCTGCCTGTGCCGCTGTCAGTTGTTCGCGGATTCCGGTCGGATCGACAACGACCAGCGGATCACCGGCATGCACCTCATCTCCCTCGGAAACCAGCACCTGAGAGATTTTGCCCTCAAGTCCTAAGCCAAGTTCTTCCGTATTGCGCGCAGCCGTTTCACCGCTGCCCTCGATATAAGTGCCAATATCGCCATAGGTAACGACTGCAGTCGTCGGAATTGTGTCCTCCGTGCCGGTATTGCGCGAGCGAATGACAGCAAATACCGAACCGCCGACCAGCAGAATAATCAATCCGGCTGCAATGATAACGCGGACGCACTTGCTTCGATTAAATCTTTTGCAAAAGGATTCAGCAAGCTGCTCTGCCTTCTCATTTTTTTCGTCAGCATCAGCTTTTTCGGATGCTTCTTCCGGTGCAGTATTTTCCTCCGTCTGAACGGTCTTGTCAGAGTTGTTTTCTGGCATCGGCGGAAGCGTCTGTGTCTGCTCAAGCTCCTGTTCATTCTTGTGTTTGCCGAAGAACTTCTTCTTGTTCTGGCTCATATTTTGATGTTCCTTTCTATGCGCTGTTCCTGTAAAACAGAGCCGTGCCCGATCTTGAAAGTTATCTCTCGATCAGAGCCTGTAAAAAGTCATGTACTTTTGCGGGCAGTTCCTCCAGCGAACCGTCGTTGAGGAATTCCGCATCATAGGTATACGCTGCAACGCCGTCATCCGAGCGGTTGCCAAGCTGTCCGCGTGCCTGCTCAAGTGTTGGTCGACGCACGAGAATGGTCTTGCAGTTTACGCCTGCCGCCTGACGGAAGCGCTCGATCTCCTCCGGCTCCCGGATATGGACGAACAGCAGTTCTGCATCATTTTCAGCAAATATCTGCAGCTGTTCTGTGCAGTAGCGGAACGGAAGGTCGTTGAATTCTGTGCAGTCTGCTTTCAGCTGCGAAAGAAAACGGCGTGCCGCCGGTGTTTTGGTGCCGTCCCATCCTGCGGCTTTGGCCACCTGCAAAATGGGTGTGATGGACGAAATGTTCTGCACCTTCCAGCTTTGCGCGGCAGCACTGCATACGGTATCCTTGCCGACACCGCCGCTGCCGTTTATGATAAACACTTGTTTGGTCAAGTAAAAGTCTCCTTCAAATGCGCATTTCTATACACTATACATTTTAGCACAGCAAATCGACCTTTACAAGCGGACAGTCTTTACAATTCTGTTAAAAAAGCGTGCCTGTTTTTGGCAGGCACGCTCGATTTCACAGGATGATGCAAATGAGTCCTCCTGCGCTTTCATTGATGATCTTTTCCAGTGTTTCACGGATTTTACCACGGGCATCATCCGGCATACGGCTCAATTTGTGCGACAGTTCCTCACGCACGAGTTCATTGAGCGACTTTCCGAAAATATTGGTCTCCCAAATCTTCTCCGGCTGTTCCTCAAACTCGCTGAGCAGATAGTGTACCAGTTCTTCCGACTGCTTTTCCGTGCCGACGATCGGATTGACCTCGGCTTTGATGTTGGCCCGCATCATATGGATGGATGGTGCAGAAGCCCGCAGACGCACACCATATCGCCCTCCCTGCCGAACGATTTCCGGTTCCTCGAGCGAAAGCTCCTCCACCGACGGCATCACAATGCCGTAACCGGTCTGATATACCTGATCGAGCGCACCATGCAGCCGTTCGTACTGCTGTTTCACCGCAGCGAAATCCTCAAGCACACGAATCAAATCTGCGTCATCCCGCACCTGAATGCCGGTCTGCTCGCCGACAATGCCGTAGAATACGGTTTCCGGTACGTCCACATGCACGACCGCCGAGCCGCTGCCGAGCGCCATATTGTCCACGCTCGCCCGCTCGACGTATTCGTTCTCTTCGAGGGTACGGCATAGCTTCTGTACATCACGCATTTTTTCTCCGCCTTCGGCGGCTGTGCGAATGCACTGGTAAATGCTGTTCTGCACCGGATGATGCAGCGGCAGAGTACCGATATAACGCGGAAGGACAAAACCAATCTCGCAGACCGGAAATTCATACAGCACCTGCTGCAGAATATCCGCAATGCCGCTCTCATCCAGTTCAAGACAGTTCACCGCAATCGGTGCAATCCCGTACTGCGACTGCAGCTCGGCGCATACACACTGTGCTGCTTCGCCGTTTGGCTCTGACGAGTTTACCAGCACGAGAAACGGCTTGCCGAGTGACTGCAGTTCCTCGATTACGCGTTTTTCTGCCGGTATATAGGCTTCACGCGGCAGATCGGTAAAGCTGCCATCGGTCGTCACCACCAGTCCGATGGTAGAGTGCTCGCCGATAACTTTGTGTGTGCCGATCTCTGCCGCTTCGGCCAGTGTCATGGGTTCCTCCTGCCACGGTGTAGATACCATGCGCGGTGTATCTCCCTCCATGCCGCCGAGTGCGCCCTCTACCAGATAGCCTACGCAGTCCACCAGCCGTACCCGGCATGCGCCGCCTTCCGGCAGAGCGATTTCTGCCGCTTCTTCTGGCACAAATTTTGGTTCGGCAGTCATAATTGTCCGTCCGGTGCCGGACTGCGGCAATTCATCCCGTGCGCGCTCCCGCTTGTAGGGATTCTCCATATCGGGCAGCACCATAGTCTCCATGAACCGCTTGATAAATGTGGATTTTCCCGTACGAACCGGACCGACAACGCCAATATAAATATCACCGTCGGTGCGACTGCTGATTTGATCGTAAATCTGGTTTTCCATTCTCTTCCCGCCTTTCAGTCCTGAATCGGAATCAGCAGCATGGCATTCTGCACACGCTCTGCCTCTGCCGGCAAGTCATTCGCACAGCGAATCGCCTGCTCGGTCGTACCGCAGTTTTTGGCAATGTCCCACAGCCGTTCTTCGCCGTTGATCTGCTTGAGAACCAGTGTTACGCCGTTATGACTGCTCTCCTTTGGCTTGATCTCCAGCGCAGAGATATAGCAGAACGTCACGCGCTCCTGTGTTGCAGCAGTGCCGTTTGCGGTGACAGTCAAAAGTAATCCACGCTCACCCGCCGCTGTGGCGCGTGCCGAAAGCGTAAGATCTTCCGGCTCTCCGGCTTCACTATACGGCATGGTCAGCGGTACAATACGCTGCACTGCGCAAAGCTGCTGTTCATCACTCAAATACAGCACACGAACACCGGCTTTGACCTGCAGCTCGCTCTCCGATACGCGCTTTGCGCCGCAGCAAACCGCCTGCGCGGCAATCACATGAGAAACATGCTGTGCAGTCTGCAAAGTCTCACTGCCTTCGGAGGTAAACGGCTGCGCGGATGGCATATTCTGCAATACAGGATGCTCTGCCTGCGCAGCAAGCTCCTTGCCGGGCAGATACATATCCTCGATGCAGCGCAGCCTGCGCTCCTGCCGCAGCAGCACCATAGCCTGTGCGCTGATGGTGCAGGACAACATGCCATCGGATTCCAATCGGCAGTCTGCCTCAGATACGGTCATCCGGACTGCAGTCAGGGCGTCTTCTTCTGCTTCCGATAGCTCGAGAATCTGCGTGAACGGCGTGCTGCTGTTCAGTACGCGCACTGCATCATCCTCCTGCATGGCAAGACAGTGCAGCACAGCTTCACCTTTCACGATGATTCTGCCATGCATTGCGCGGCACTCGGAAACCTGCATCGTGCAGTCGCTATGCAGAAGGGACAGCTCCGCTGCATCCGCAAGCTGTATGTCGTCCAGTATTGTCACCGGATAACTGCGTACCTGCTCCAGCAGCGTTATGTTCTGCAAATGGCTCAGGCATTCTATGCCGTCCAGTTCGACCGATTCCGTCACGTCGCATTCAGCTTTGCAGTAGCCTTCGGTTAAAAAGCAAAGCTGAACGCTGACGCTCACCTTGCGGCTGTTCATAGCTTCGGCATCTACTGCAGCAATGCGGCACACGGTGCTGCAGATAGATTCTGCCGTTAAACCCTCACATTCCTCAATATGCGCAAACGTGACCGGCACGGAGAGCCGACGCAGCTTACCACCGTTTTCCGGTTCGTACAGTATGGTCGTCTGCACGGTGCCGGATACCAGCAGGCGGTCATTCTGTGGAGTCTGGTCCTTGATGGCCGCCGTACCATACGCGCACACAATTCGTCCGATATCCGGAAACGTGTCCGGCACAATCGAATCCGCACTCTCTGTCGCCGCAGAGATATGCGCTAATTTCTTTTCGTAGTAGCAGATGCTTGTTTGATTCAGTTCCATTGATGCTGCCTCCTTTGGTTTCACCGCTGCTCCTGCATTACCATATGAAGCACTTGTGTAAAATATGAGCAGATCGGTTTCGCTTTGCTGTCACATTTTCCATCCGCGCTGCTTATACTGGTAACAGGAGCGTGATGCGCTATGTTCTGCCGTGGTCAGGCGATCGGTCTTGCCGTATTTATGTTTGGAACAGGCTTGCTGCTAGGCAGTCTGCTCCCATCCTGTCTGCCGGTGTGGCTGATTGCACTGGCAGTGATCGCGGCAGGGCTGTTCCTGCTGCAGTGCTGAAGGAGGGTAAGGCATATGAAGGTTGTTGTATGGAAAAGTCCCAAGTGCTTACGCGGGATCCTGTGCTGCCTGTTTCATGTAAACAGGGCATAAGAAAAAGCGCATTCGCAGATAAATCTCTGTGAATGCGCTTTTGGCTGTTTATAAAATCGTTACTTCTTTTCAGTCGTGCTACCGAAGCCGCCGGTGCGTTCACCGTCAGCCTCATCGTCCACGGTGATACCGAACGGCAGGAAAATACCTTGTGCAAAGCCGTCGCCTGCGGCAACCGAAAGGGTTTTGCCCTTATGATCGTCGCTGGTCATCTTAATGAGAATGTGTCCTTCATTTTTAGCCTCAAAGTAGTCGCTGTCGATAATGCCGACCGTATTGTCAAGCTGCAGACGGTGACGGAAGCCCAGACCGGAACGCGGGTACAGGCTCAGCACCCAGCCGTCCTCGATCATAACGCGGATACCGGTCGGAATAAGGATGGTCTCATGCGGAACAAGCGTAAAGCTTTCCGGCGCAAAAAAATCATAGCCGGCAGAGCCTTTGGTCGCGCGGCGCGGCAGCCGGATGTTCTGATAGACCTTCTTGGCCTCATCCGCGCTGCGGCGGGTAGCCGCGCACCAGTCACGGACAAACTGTTCCTCGGATACCTTGAAAAACTGTGCGATCTGTTGCATAATTCAGAACTCCTTTTTACTTATCGTCATGCAGGACGATATTGTTAGCCGCAAGCGTGCGCGGAACATCGATCACGCGCTGGTTGGCACTGCCGCGCCAGTGAAGCTGCGGATCGGCCTGCGCCTGTACAAAACGACCGTCGATCAGCACGTCAATCTGATCGAGAAACGGCAGCCACTTGATTTCCTCCCAGCGATAGCCGGTGTACAGCCAGATGGTCTTGTCCGGAAACTTCTGCCGAATCTCGCGGCACAGCTCGCTGACCTCCTCACGGTTGCCGGGGAAAAGCGGATCGCCGCCGGAAAACGTGATGCCGGAGATATAGTCCTTGCCGAGCTCGGTGAACAGCTCATTCTTTGCTGCCTGATCAAACAGCAGACCGCCTTCCGCATCCCATGTGATGGGGTTGTGACAGCCGGGACAGGCGTGTCCGCAGCCGGCCACCCACAGCACAACACGCAGGCCGTCGCCGTTGAGCATATCGTCCTTGGTTATATTGTGATACTGCATTCGTGTTACATACTCTTTCTTTCAGCAATTTCGGCCATCTTGGCATCGTTCAGGCGCGTATCGCCCTTAACGCGAGAGTAGGAAAGATAGCCGTTCATTCTCTCGATTTTGGTAAGGTTGCGGCTGCCGCACTTCGGGCAGACATCCATAGACAGTTCCTCATGACCGCAGTCATCGCAGTACGCGAGTGAAAGATTGACACCCTCATAGAAGCCCTTTGCCATGGCGCGGCGCACCAGAGAGCGAATCGCCTCATGGTTGTAGTCAATCGGATACTTGACGTACTGAATCTTACCGCCGTTGCACAGATTCCAGAAACGACCCTCAAGATCCTGCTTCTGAATCGGTGTCAGGTCCTCGGTAACATGGCAGTGGAAGCTGTTGGAGACATACGGACGATCGGAAACGCCCTCGATGATGCCGTATTTCTTGCGGAACTGCTCGACCTGCAAACCGCACAGACTCTCTGCCGGTGTACCGTAGATAGCATACAGATTGCCGTCCTCGTTCTTGAACTGCTCGACCTTATCGTTGATATACTGCAGTGTTTCGAGGGCAAACTGACCGTCCTCGGCAAGCGATTTACCGTTGTACAGTTCCTGCAGCTCGTTGAGTGCAGTAATGCCGAACGACGCAGTAGCGGTTTTCATAATCGGCTTGATCTTGTCCGACGGCTTGAGATGTCCGCCGTAGAAGCCGCCCTCGCAGTACGCCAACGGATTGGTGGATGCACGCATCTCCCCCAGGTATGCATAGGTGCGGATGTGCAGCTTGCGGATAAGCTCCAGATAGTAGTCCAGCACCTCGCAGAACGGACGGCTCTCCTGCTGTGCCTTAGCGTAGATCATCGGCAGGTGCAGCGATACCGCGCCAATGTTCCAGCGGCCGACAAATACCGGCTTGTCGCTCTCATCAGCGGGCTTCATGCCTCCGCGCTCGTACCACGGAGACAGGAACGCGCGGCAGCCCATCGGACTGATGATCGCGCCGTACTTTTTATACATGCTCGGCACATAGCCTTCACCGGTCAGCGACAGCCAGTCCGGATACATCGCACGGGACGAGCACAGGATACCGGCTTCAAATACATCCTCAAGCAGTTTGCCGGGACCGTGCAAGTTCTCATCGTACAGGAATACGATCTTCGGGAACAGGACCGGCTTTTTCTGGCCTTTTTTGCCCTGTCCCTTGCGGCGTACATTCAGCATGGTAATGGAGGCCAGCTTGGCAAAACGACCGGTGCCGGTTCCCATTGTCATGGTGATGAACGGATAGTCGCCGCGGCTGGATGCTACCGTGTTGAACTTGTACTCCCAGCCCTGGAAGCCCTGCTCAAAGTCGTTGAGAATGTCCGCCATAACTTCCTTCTCGACCGTATCAGCATCCAGTCCCAGACGAGTATACTTCTCGGTCAGCATTTTGTAGCTGCGCTCGGCATAGGGCTCGAGCAGCAGATCGACCGACGGCACGGTAAAGCCGCCGTACTGCTGGCTTGCAGCGGAAAGCACGATATCACCGATCACGTCAAATGCAACATTAAGTGTTTTCGGCTCGTTGTACCACAGATTGCCCATCTCAAAGCCGTCCTTGAGGACACTCGCTACATCAAACAGGCAGCAGTTCATGGTATCGCGGCGTGCCGACATATCGTGGACGTAAATGTAGCCGTCCCGACAGGCCTGCAGTTCCTCGGTGTTCATAAAGAACTTCTGGTACAGCTCCTTGTTGAGCTGATTGAAGATCAGGCTGCGCTTAGTGGAGACCAGCGCGGAATCCGTGTTGGAATTTTCCTTATCGCCGATATACATGATAGACTGGCTTTTCTGGTATACGCTGTCCAGCATGCCGACAAAATCCTGCTTATAGTTGCGGTAGTCGCGGTAGCTTTTGGCAACCTCCGGCTGCACCGACTCAAGTGCAGACTCAACGATGTTGTGCATTTGCCAGATCTGAATCTCGGTCATGTGATGGTCACGGATATAACCCTCGACATGATTGCAGATCGACTTCAACTCATCCTCTGTAAAGTTGTAGAGGACACGGTTTGCCGACTTATTGACGGCGATAACAACCTTCTGGATGTTAAACGGTTCTTTGGTGTGATCCTTTTTGACAACTCGAACCATGTGTTGTTCTTCCTCTCTAAATTTCATACGTTCATCATTATATCATATTGTCCGATAAAAAGCGAACAAAAAAGCACTGCTGTTTACAGGCAAAGCGTAAAAGTGCATACCCATATATCATGTGCCGCTATTGCATTGTACCATACAAGATATAGATTTGGAAGGATAAAATTCGACAAAAATATCATACATATTTTTGCGAAAATAATTCTTTGCACAAAATCGTCGGTTTTGCTTGCGGGTCTGCCGACTATCCTCTATAATAGATGTAGCGATCCTGACAGTAAGCCTCTGCGTCCGCAGATTCTGCATGAAAGGAGCCGTCCATATCGTATTGCAGCGTTTCTTGCACGGAAGCGCCGTTTATATCTGTATCGGACTGCGTCTTTCAGAGGACGCAGTTATTTTTTATTCCGAGGTGTTTTTATGCAAACAAGAGTTGCCGTCATGGGAATCGTGGTAGAGAACACGGATTCTGTGGAACGGCTCAATACCCTGCTGCATGAGTACGGCAGCTATATCATCGGGCGCATGGGTATTCCCTATCGAGCGCGCAATATCAACATTGTGTCCATCGCCATTGATGCGCCGCAGGATGTGATTTCAGCTTTGTCCGGCAAAATCGGCAATCTGGACGGCATCAGCGTCAAGACCGCGTACTCCAATGTGCAGAGCGATGAATAAGGAGAAGCAGCTCATTGACCGGCTGGAAGCGCAGCACAGCCTGTCAATAGAGGAATACGAATATCTAATCGAAAACCAGAGCGATGAACTGGCAGCCTATGCCGCAGAGAAAGCGGTTGCCTTACGAAAACAGGTATACGGTACGAATGTGTACATTCGAGGACTGATCGAAATCGGCAATATCTGCCGCAACGACTGCTATTACTGCGGTATCCGGCGTTCCAATCCTGCGTGTGACCGCTACCGACTGACCGAGGCGCAGATACTGGACTGTGCCCGGGAAGGCTACGCACTCGGTTTCCGCACCTTTGTTATGCAGGGCGGCGAGGACAGCGCATTCTCGGCCGATGTGGTTTGCCATCTGGTACGACAGATCAAAGCCGAGTTTCCGGACTGTGCAGTAACGCTGTCGCTCGGAGAGTTCCCTCGTGAAGCCTATCAGGCGATGTTCGATGCTGGCGCGGACCGTTATCTGCTCCGTCACGAAACCGCCGATCAGGCACATTATGAAAAGCTGCATCCGGCGCAGATGTCGTTTGACAACCGTATGCGCTGCCTTCGTGATTTGAAAGACATCGGCTACCAGACCGGCTGCGGCTTTATGGTCGGCTCGCCGTATCAGACGGCACGAACACTCGCTGAGGACTTAAAGTTCATCGAAAAATTTCGGCCGGAGATGTGCGGTATCGGCCCGTTTATTCCGCAGAAGGACACACCGTTCCGCGATTTTCCGGCCGGAACGTGTGAGCAGACAGTGTATCTGCTGTCACTGCTGCGGCTGATCCAACCGAATTTGCTGCTGCCCGCTACAACGGCGCTCGGCACCATCCGGCCGGACGGCCGCGAGCGCGGACTGCAGGCTGGTGCAAACGTAGTGATGCCCAATCTGTCTCCGCTTGGGGTGCGAAAAAAATATGCACTGTACGACGGCAAACTATGTACCGGTGAGGAGGCTGCACAGTGCATCGGCTGCCTGTCGCGCCGTGTGGCGTCGGTCGGCTGCCGGATTGTTACCGCACGCGGAGATATTATCCGATAAGTGATACATTTTAAGGGACTCTGACGGAAAGAGTAATCCTCTGACCGCAAGATAAGAAAGGAAAACAAAAAAATGGCTCAGTACAACCCGAAATCACTCCATGCAGAGGAGTTTATCAACCATGAGGAAATCCTTGAAACGCTGAAATACGCCGAGGAGAACAAGCACAACATCGAGCTGATCGACAGCATTCTGGAAAAGGCCCGTCCGCAGAAAACAGCTACCGGCGTACACTGTGCCGGTCTGACGCATCGCGAAGCCTCCGTGCTGCTGGCCTGTGATATCCCCGAGAAGATCGAGGAGATGTATCAGCTGGCCGAGGAGATCAAGCTGGCGTTCTACGGCAACCGTATTGTTATGTTTGCACCGCTGTATCTGTCGAATTACTGCGTGAACGGCTGTGTTTACTGTCCGTATCACGCAAAAAACCGCCATATCACTCGCAAAAAGCTGACGCAGGAAGAGGTTGCCCGCGAGGTTATCGCACTGCAGGATATGGGTCACAAGCGCCTTGCCATCGAGGCCGGTGAGGACCCGGTCAACAACCCGATCGAGTACATTCTCGAGTGCATCAACACCATTTACTCCATCAAGCATAAAAACGGTGCGATTCGACGTGTCAACGTCAACATTGCGGCGACAACGGTCGAGAATTACCGCAAGCTGAAGGACGCCGGCATCGGCACTTACATTCTGTTCCAGGAGACCTACCACAAGCAGAGCTACCTCAAGCTGCATCCGGCAGGTCCGAAGCACGATTACGACTACCACACCGAAGCAATGGATCGCGCGATGGACGGCGGTATCGACGACGTTGGTCTGGGTGTTCTGTTCGGTCTGGAAATGTACAAGTACGAGTTCGCCGGTCTGCTCATGCACGCCGAGCATCTGGAGGCTGTACACGGCGTTGGCCCGCATACTATCAGCGTACCGCGTATCAAGCGCGCGGACGATATCGATCCGAACGTATTCGACAACGGCCTGAGCGACGAGCTGTTCGCAAAGGTTATCGCGTGCATCCGCATTGCCGTGCCGTACACCGGCATGATCATCTCCACCCGCGAGAGCCAGCAGGTGCGTGAGAAGGCACTTGGTCTGGGCATTTCGCAGATCAGCGGTGCTTCCCGTACCTCGGTCGGTGGCTATGAGGAAGAGGAGCGTCCGCACGACTCTGAGCAGTTTGATGTATCCGATCAGCGCTCGCTCGATGAGGTTGTTCACTGGCTCATGCAGCTTGGGTTTATTCCGTCGTTCTGCACCGCCTGCTACCGTGAGGGGCGCACCGGCGACCGTTTCATGAGCCTGTGCAAGAACGGCCAGATCCTCAACTGCTGCCACCCGAACGCATTGATGACACTCGCGGAGTATCTGGTCGATTACGCAAGCGAGGACACCAAGCGCGTCGGCATGGAGCTGATTCAGGAGGAACTTAAAAAAATCCCGCGCGATAAGGTACGCGAAATTGCAGCCGAGCATATCAAGGATATCTGCAGCTCCAACCGCCGTGATTTCCGCTTCTAAGGAGGGTTTCCTATGGGACTGAACGCACAGCCCTCCGGCGAGCGCGTACACATCGGCTTTTTCGGCCTGCGCAATGCGGGCAAATCCAGCGTGGTAAACCGCGTGACCGGACAAACACTGTCCATTGTTTCCGATGTCAAGGGCACGACCACCGATCCGGTGCAGAAGGCGATGGAACTGCTCCCTATCGGTCCGGTGGTTATCATCGACACGCCGGGCATTGATGATGAGGGCACGCTCGGTGAGGAACGTGTCCGCCGGGCGCTCCGCGTGCTGGAAAAGACGGATATTGCGGTTCTTGTCACGGACAGCACGCGCGGTTTGCAGCCTGCCGAGCAGGAGCTTATCGAGCTGTTCCGCAAGCGGGAGATTCCGTTTGTCATCGCGCACAACAAGGCGGATTTGACTTCGGTTCCTGCCGCCATGCCGGAAAACGAGATTTACGTCAGCGCAGCAGCCGACAGCAATATCCGTGAACTCAAGGAACTGATCGCACGAGCCGTCAAGCCGACCGAGCCGGAAAAACGTCTGGTTGCTGACCTGCTTGCGCCGAATGACACAGTCGTACTGGTCGTGCCGATCGACTCAGCCGCACCGAAAGGCCGGCTGATCCTGCCGCAGCAGCAGACCATCCGCGATATTCTGGAAGCAGGCGCAATTTCGCTTGTCACCCGCGAAACCGAGCTGACCCGCACGCTGGAATCCCTGCGTGAGCCGCCGCGGCTGGTTATCACGGACTCACAGGCGTTCGGCATTGTGGACAAGCTGGTGCCGAAAAATGTCCAGCTGACCTCGTTCTCCATCCTGTTTGCCCGATACAAAGGCAATCTGCGGCAGGCGATTCTCGGTGCTGCACAGCTGAATTCTTTGCAGGATGGCGATACTGTGCTCATCTCCGAAGGCTGCACGCATCACCGCCAGTGCGGCGATATTGGCACGGAAAAACTGCCGAACTGGATTCGCAGATTTACCGGCAAGGATGTGCAGTTCTCGTTTACCGTGGGCAATGAGTTTCCTGAGGACGTGAGCAAGTACGCACTTGTCGTGCACTGCGGCGGCTGCATGCTGAACGAGCGGGAAATGCAGTATCGTCTGCGGCACAGCGCCGAGCGGAATGTGCCGATGACCAACTATGGCATTGCCATCGCTCATATGCACGGCATTCTCGATCGTGCGCTTGCTCTGTTCCCTGATCTGCATCAGGCATGGAGCAGCACCGCAAACGGATAAAACATGGGGCGCGCTGAAAACAGCGCGCAAGAAAAGACGAGTAAGTTTCTCCGAATGGGGTTTGTTTACTCGTCTTTTTGCTTTAGATTAAGGTGTGAAACAACACCGGTGCAGTGTAAATGAGTGCAGGGACAAGAAGCCTTCTTCAGCCTTTTGCCCCTGTATTCTTTGCACTTTTTCTTGCTTACATTTTGAAAAATTGAAATGCTTGGTCTGCGTCGGGAATGCACCGCAGTTCACGCATGCCAGTGCTCCCAATCCGCAATGCGGTGCTGCAGCGGACCGGAACCGTGACCAAGATCCAGCTTGAAGTCAATACAGGCGGTCAGATACCGCTTGGCCCGCTTGACGCTGCCGACGAGCGACACGCCATGTGCCAGTCCGCATGCGATTGCACTGGATAGCGTGCAGCCGGTACCGTGCGTGTTCGGGTTGTCAATACGCGGCGCGGGAAGCCAGTGCATTTCTGTGCCGTCAAACAGCAGATCATCTGCGCAGTCTGCCAGATGACCACCCTTGACCAGAACGGCGCCGCCGGTCTTGCCGACGATTTCGCGTGCCGCCTGCTCCATATCTTCACGATTGGTGATGGTATGGCTGCAGACAGCGGCTGCCTCATGCAGATTAGGCGTTACCAGAGTGCACAGTGGGAACAGCTCCTCCTGCAGAACCTTTGCCGCATCGTGATGCAGCAGCGCGGTACCGCTTGAGGACATCATTACCGGGTCGAGTACGATATTCTTGGCGTGGTACGCCTTCAAGCGCTCCGCTACTGTGTGAATAATCTCTGCGTCATACAGCATGCCGACCTTGACGGCATCCGGAAAAATATCGTCAAACACACAGTCAATCTGTTTGCCAACCAGTTCAGCGGAAACCGGCTGCATACCGAATACACCAGTGGTATTTTGTGCACACACGACAGTGATAACGGCCATGCCATACACTCCGAAGGCTTCAAAGGTTTTCAGGTCGGTCTGAATACCTGCGCCGCCTGTCGGGTCGGTGCCTGCAATGCTGAGAACGGTTTTCATGTTAATTTTCCTCCAATCCTGTGCCGTCAAAGGCGGGAATAAAGCTCTCGCTGATGGATTCATCTTGCTGAAAAAAGCCGCCGAGTCCAAGCTCACCGAACAGCGTACAGGCATCTGCGTACTCCTCTGCGGTGATGGTGCGGTCAAGCTCGGGATAATCCTGCATATCAAACGGCGTGTACTGCCGCATAAGGCTGACAAGTACGCTGTCGCCCCATCGAGAGGCAATATCCCGAAGCACCTGCGCGGTGTCGCCGGCCAGTCCGGGCAGCATCAAATGCCGGATGACGGTGCCGCGCTTCAGCAGACCATTTTTATCAAACTGCGGTGCACCTGTCTGGCGCACCATTTCATCAATAGCCGGAACAGCGAACTCACGGTAATCCTCCGCATGCGAGTACAGACCTGCATAGTAGCTGCTGTAATACTTGTAATCCGGCAGATAGATGTCAATGTGACCATCGAGCAGCTGCAGCGTTTCCACCTGCTCATATCCGCTGGAATTGTATACAACAGGAAGCGAAAGCCCCTGTTTTCGGGCAATTTGCAGCGCTTCGATAATTTGCGGCACATAATGGGCGCCGGTAACAAGGTTGATGTTATGCGCACCTTTTTTCTCCAGAGAGAGAAAGGTTTTCGCCAGTGCATCTGCCGTAATGTTCTGTCCCTCGGCCTCTCTGCGGCTGATCTTTCGGTTTTGGCAGAACACACAGCCGAGCGAGCAATGAGAGAAAAACACCGTGCCCGAGCCATTTGTACCCGAAATCGGCGGCTCCTCCCACATATGAAGCGATGCGCGTGCAGCTTCGATTTCGATGCCTGCACCGCAGGCTCCGCGACTTTTTGTGCGGTCTGCGCCACAGGCGCGCGGACACAGCTGACAGTTCTTAAGCATATCGGTCAAAATAATCCCTCCGATACGTTATATTATATCGTATTTTTGTCTGGAAATAAAGTAGGGAAATGTGATATAATAAACACTACGGCTTTGGAACGTATAGAATTTTCACGCGGATCAAAATCGTGTCTTTTTTATTAAACAGAAATACGAGTAGAAACATAGGAGATGCAACATGAAGGTTTCCCAACTTTTGAATCAGGATAAAGTAACCCTTTCTTTTGAGGTATTCCCGCCCAAGACCAGCAGCAGCTATGAGTCTGTCGCACACGCAACACAGGAGATTGCGGCGCTGCGTCCGGACTTTATGAGCGTTACATACGGTGCAGGCGGCGGCACAAGCGAACACACTGTTAACATCGCAGCAGATCTCAAGAAAAAGTATGATGTTACCGTTCTGACCCATCTGACCTGTGTTTCCTCTACCCGTGAGCACGTTGCAGCGATGGTAAAAAAGTATAAGGATGCCGGTATCGAGAACATTCTTGCACTGCGTGGTGATATTCCGGAGGGCGGTGCTCCGCATTCTGACTACCACTATGCCGCTGAGCTGGTACGCGATATCAAGTCGCAGGGCGATTTCTGCGTCGGCGGCGCCTGCTACCCGGAGGGTCACGTTGAGGCAGCCAATAAAACCGAGGATATTCTGCACCTCAAGGAGAAAGTAGACGCAGGCTGTGAGTTTCTGACTACGCAGATGTTCTTTGATAACAACATCATGTACAACTTCCTGTACCGCATTCGAGAAAAGGGTATTACGGTTCCGGTTGTTGCGGGCATTATGCCGGTGACGAATGTCAAGCAGATCAAGCGTATCACTTCCATGTCCGGCACCTACCTGCCCGAACGCTTCAAGGCCATCGTTGACCGTTTCGGCGACAATCCGGCGGCTATGAAGCAGGCAGGCGTTATCTACGCGACCGAGCAGATCATCGACCTGATTGCAAACGGCGTCAACCATATCCATGTTTACTCGATGAACAAGCCGGAAATTGCCGCAGGCATTCAGTCCAGCCTGTCGGAGATTCTCAAGTGATTGAACTGGATAGATCGGAAGCCATTCGCTACATGGGCTATCACGGCACGCAGCCGGATGAGGCAGTACAGGCCAGCCTGACACGATGCGGTGAAGCACTGCAGCAGGCGGCAGAACCCAGGTCGATCTACCGCGTGTTTCCGCTGCAGCATATTGATGCGCAAACGTTCGAGATCGCAGATGTACAAATTCACAGCAAAAATCTGGCACGTAATCTGCAGGGTTGCAGCGAGGTCTGTCTGATGGCAGCAACGCTCGGCATCGGACCGGATCGCCTGATTGCCCGCGCGTCTGCAGTCCGGATGAGCGACGCGGTGATCTATCAGGCGGCGGCAGCGGCCATGGTCGAGACCTATTGCGATGAGGTCAACGAACGCATCCGGCAGGACGCAGCGCAGCGCGGCATGTACTGTCGGCCGCGGTTCAGTCCCGGCTACGGCGATTTTCCGATCGCACACCAGCGGGATTTCAGCCGCCTGCTGGATACGCCGCGCAAGATTGGCTTGACCGTGACCGAAAGTTGTCTTCTGGCACCTATCAAGTCGGTAACGGCGGTAATTGGTCTGTCTGAAACACCGCAGCCGTGTCACCGCAAGGGCTGTGAGGAATGCGGCAAGACGGATTGCGCTTACAGGAGATGAAAAGAATGAAACTGACCGAACGACTGGGAAAAGAATGGATATTTTTCGATGGCGGCATGGGCACCATCCTGCAGGAGCACGGCTTAAAAGCCGGTGAACTGCCGGAAACGTGGAACCTGTCCCATCCGGATGAGATTATTGCGCTGAACCGCAGCTACTTTGAAGCCGGCTGTGATGTGGTGAACACCAACACTTTTGGTGCAAATGCCCTCAAATATCCGGATAACCTGCAGGAAATCGTACAAGCTGCAGTTTCGCATGCAAAAACTGCGCGTCAGCAGGCAGGCCGAGAGGATGCCTATATTGCGCTTGACATCGGCCCGACCGGCAAGCTGCTCCAGCCGATGGGCGACCTGCCGTTTGAACGGGCGGTCGAGCTGTTCGGAGAAACCATTCGCATCGGTGCGGCGGCGGGCGCAGACCTCGTGCTCATCGAAACTATGAGCGACAGCTACGAGGCCAAGGCGGCTGTGCTGGCTGCCAAGGAAAACTGCGACCTGCCTGTGCTCGTAACGCTGATTTTCGATGAAAAAGGCAAGCTGCTGACAGGCGGCACGGTGGATTCCACGGTTGCCATGCTCGAGGGCTTGCGCGTAGACGCGCTCGGCGTTAACTGCGGTCTTGGTCCGAAGCAGATGCACCCGATCATCGAGCGTCTGACGCAGGTCAGCTCGCTGCCGATTATCGTCAACCCCAATGCCGGTCTGCCGCGCAGCGAAAACGGCAAGACGGTATTCGATATCGCGCCTGCTGAGTTTTCCGACCTGATGGAAGAAATCGCAGGCATGGGCGTGCAGGCACTTGGCGGCTGCTGCGGCACTACGCCGGAGCATCTGCGGCTGACCATCGAAAAGTGCCGTAAGGTACCGTTCCGACCGCCGGTAGCCAAGCGCCGCACGGTGGTCTCCTCGTTCTCGCAGGCCGTGGAGATCGGGCCGAAGCCGGTTATCATCGGCGAGCGTATCAACCCGACTGGCAAGAGCAAATTCAAGGCAGCTCTGCGCGAGAATAACATCGAGTACATCCTCGGTGAAGGCATGGCGCAGGAGGACAGCGGCGCACATATCCTTGATGTCAACGTCGGTCTGCCTGAAATCGACGAACCCGTGATGATGGAGCGCGTTGTTACGCGCCTGCAGAGTGTTATCGCGCTGCCGCTGCAGATTGACACCTCGGATACCATCGCAATGGAGCGCGGCATGCGTCTGTACAACGGCAAGCCGATGATCAATTCGGTCAGCGGCAAGATGGAAAGCATGGAAGCCGTGTTCCCGCTTGTACGCAAGTACGGCGGTGTTGTTGTTGGTCTGGCACTGGATGAAAACGGCATTCCGTCCACGGCAGAGGGCCGCATCCGGATTGCAAAGAAGATTTACGATACAGCGGAGAAATACGGTATTCCGCATGAGGATATCGTGATTGACGGTCTGGCAATGACCATTTCGTCGGACAGCGGTTCGGCTCTCGTAACGCTCGAAACGCTGCGCCGCATTCGTGATGAGCTGCACGGTCACTCGATTCTCGGCGTATCGAACATTTCGTTTGGTCTGCCGCAGCGTGAGATTGTCAACTCGAACTTCTTCACGATGGCGATGCAGAGCGGTCTGTCCTGCGCGATCATCAACCCGAATAACGAGGCGATGATGAAATCGTATCGTTCCTATCTGGCGCTGGCCAACCTGGATGAGCAGTGCGCAGGCTATATTGCGGCCTACGGCAACCAGCCGGCAGCGGCTCCTGCGGCAGCAGGCGGCACGGCGATGCCGCTTGCGGAGAGCATTGAACGCGGCCTGCGTGAACGTGCGATCGACGCGGCAAAGGAAATGCTGCAGACGGTTCCGCCGCTCGAGGTTGTCAACAACGAGCTGATTCCGGCGCTTGACCGCGTCGGCAAGGGCTTCGAGAAGGGCACCGTGTTCCTGCCGCAGCTGCTCATGAGCGCAGAAGCGGCCAAGGCGGCTTTCGAGGTCGTAAAGGACGCGATGAAGGGCGAAAGCCAGCAGATCAAGGGCAAAATTATTCTTGCGACCGTCAAGGGAGATATTCACGATATCGGCAAGAATATTGTCAAGGTTCTGCTGGAAAACTACGCCTATCAGGTACTCGACCTCGGCAAGGACGTTCCGCCCGAGGTGATCGTTGATACCGCTATCAAGGAAGATGTTCCTGTGGTCGGCCTGAGTGCGCTGATGACGACAACAGTTGTCAGCATGGAAGAGACCATTAAACAGCTGCGTGAGAAAAAGCCGGGCACCAAGGTCGTTGTCGGCGGTGCTGTGCTCACACAGGAATACGCAGATTCCATCGGCGCGGACTGCTACGCGAAGGACGCTATGGCAACCGTGCATTATGCGGATTCCGTATTTGGCGTATAAGATAAGAAAAAGAGACTGTATCACCGATACAGTCTCTTTTTTATGAAATTAAGCGGCGTCTTCGAGTTCTTCGAGCGCCTCCTGCTTGGTGTCGGCAGAGAAAAGAAACGCGCCGGTTCCGTCATATACTTCAATGTGTCCGTTTACATATTCGAGAGTGCAGTTCATCTTGCGCATCCCCTTTCCTTTTGTTGTACATAGTATAACAAAAGGAAAGTACGTTAAACGGTACTTAGTCTATGAATTTGTGAATCTGCTTTTCAAACGCTTCGCAGACCTCCGGCGGGTTTACAATGCGCACATCTCCTTCCAGACTGAACACCCAGGAAAAAAACTGCGGACTGACAACAACATCCACATCCAGATAAAAATGTTCGTTATCCGCCGGAAATAGACGCAGACTGCTGCCGAAGCGATCGAGCATGACACCGATAAAGCGGTTCAGGCATTTCAGTTTCACGGTTTTCTCCTCGCCGGAGAACATGCCGAACACCTTACGGGAGTAGGCTGCCGCGTCAAACCGATCGTCGAACAGCTGTTTACCCTCACGAGGCAGGTCGGTCTGCACAAGTGAATCCATCTTATCTACGCGGTAGTGGCGGATTTCACCGGCATCGTGATCGAAGGCAATCAGATAGTAATTTTCATTGTCCCACGTTAGTGCCCACGGACTGACGCGGTAGCGCGCACCATCTCGGCGGTACTGCTTTTGAATGCGCGGACTGGCAGAGAAATTCAGCACCCAGTTGAAATAGCGAAACGTAATCTGGACATCGTTGGATATGGCCGCATGCAGCGCATCAATATTGTAGTAAATCTGCTCATTAAGCGTTTTCACACGTTCGGAAACATACACCTGACGCTGGAGCGTATGTGCTTCATGGTCACTGGTGAGGTGCTCGATTTTGCCGATGAGCTCGTTGGATTTTTTCTCGGTGATAAAGCGGGAGCACTGGATTGCATCCACGAGCAGCTTGAGCTCGGGCAGTTCAAATTCGCGTGACGCGACGTAATAGCCGCCGCCGGTACCTCTCTGACAAATTACATCCAGACCAAAATTCTGGAGTGCTTCGATGTCCGAATAAATGCTTTTGCGTTCAGCGGTAATGCCGCAGCGCTCGAGTGCCGCACGCAGTTCATCTGTGGTGAGTTTATGGTTCTCATCCGTTCGCTGCAGCAGGATTTGGTATAAATACAGCAGCTTCAGCTTTTGATTCGGATTTTTAGACATGGTTAGCCTCCCGTTCAGAAAGCGCGTTTTGATACGCCGAAAGCGTGGTTCCATCAAAGCAGATCATGCTTACCTGCTCAATTTCTGCATGAGTTGAAAGATATTCCTCAATCGTACGGATAGCGATTTCAGCGGCACGATTCAGCGGAAAGCGATACACACCAGTGCTGATGGACGGAAACGCCACGGTTTTGCAATTTAATTCAGATGCAATGCGCAGGCAGTTTTGATAGCAGCCTGCCAGCAGTACCGCCTCACCCGCATGTCCACCGCGCCAGATCGGTCCCGGCGTATGAATGACATACCGACATGGCAGACGATATGCTCGTGTTGCTTTGGCTTCGCCGGTCCGACAGCCGCCGAGCGTACGGCATTCCGCCAGCAACTCCGGTCCTGCCGCTCGATGAATGGCACCGTCCACACCGCCGCCGCCCAGCAGGGACGTGTTGGCAGCGTTTACAATCGCATCGGTCGTGCATTGAGTAATATCTCCGCGCTGAATAGAAATTCGGCTCATCAGCCATGCCCCTTCCATTAAGTTGTTGGCTTTATTATACGTTGTTTTTCCGAAAATTGCAAGTTTGACGCAAATTGCAGAATGCGTTATAATAAATACAGTATCACAGCAGGCGAGGAGAGCGCAGCAATGGACAAGCCGATGAACGAATACGCCGCAGACGCACCGCGCGTTTTGCGGGATTTTTTAACCTATATTTCCACAATACGCGGCAAATCCGCAAAAACCGCACACGAGTATTATCTTGATCTGCGGCTGTTTTTTCGCGTACTCAAGCACAACAAAGGCGCAGTCGATAAAAATCTTCCGCTTGATGAGATCGACATCAGCGACATTGATCTGGATTTTATCCGTGATATCACGCTGTCGGACACCTATGATTATCTGGAATACATGGCGCAGAGCCGCCCAACTCAGCAGAACAGCAACCACACCAATTACGGATTGAGTGTCAACTCGCGTGCACGCAAGGTCTCTGCGATACGCGCGTTTTTTCGGTATTTAACCGATAAACAGCATGTTTTAGAGGTCAATCCGGTCAGCGGACTGGAAGCGCCGACTGTCCGTAAATCTCTGCCGACTTATCTTACAACGGACGACAGCGTGCGGCTTCTGGAATCCGTCACCGGCCCGTATGCCGAGCGAGATTACTGCATCCTGACGTTTTTCCTTAACTGCGGCATGCGTGTTTCCGAACTGGTCGGACTGAATCTGACCGACTTCAAGGACGATACCGTGCGCGTGCTCGGTAAGGGCGGCAAGCAGAGGACGGTATTTCTCAACGATGCGTGTCTTGCCGCACTCGAGCAGTATCTGCCCAAACGCCTGGAGCCGAACGAGCAGGACACGGACGCGCTGTTTGTCAGCAAAAAGCGCAACCGTATTAACGTACAGACGGTCAAGTGGCTGGTAAAGAAATATATCGGTCAAGCCGGACTCGACCCCAAAAAATACTCTGCGCACAAGCTGCGTCACACAGCGGCAACGCTCATGTACCAGAACGGCGTGGATATCCGCACACTGCAAAGCATTCTTGGTCACTCGAGTGTGGATACGACCATGATCTACACCCACATCGAGAATGAAAACATGCGCGAAGCTGCGGCAAGGAATCCGCTGGCGGAAATCCGGCCGAACGGTGAGCGTGTGCCTGTAAAACAGCCAAAAAACAGCGATAAGTAACATAAAAGGGCGCGCTGCAAAATAGTGCGTAAGAAAAGACGGGTAAGTTTCCCCGAAAGGGATTGCTTACTCGTCTTTTTGCTTTATGATTAGGTGTGAAACAAGATCAAACCACCCATTTTCGAAAACAAACGCAGGGACGAAATGCCTTATGCGACCTTTCGTCCCTGCGTTCTTTGCGGACCTGTTCTGCAACAGACTCTTTTTTTATTACAGCTGCATCTCCAGCGCGGCATCACAGTACGGACAGCGGTCACCGACCTTGCCGTGCAGCGGTACATACAGCTCGCTTCGCGTAATGCACTTGTGGTTGGAGCAGCGAATGCCGGGATCTGCACCGATTTCATGATGACCGGCACGCTCGAACGGCAGCTTGGACAGCGTCAGCAACAGTGCCATACGGCCGAACATGCCGAACCGCGCCTGACGGAAGTAGACCGCACGCGGATCATCATCCACGTCCTGTGCAATCTCATCAACACGCGGCAGCGGATGAAGCACCAGCATGTCCTTCTTGGCGCGCTTCATCTTCTCAGCAGTCAGCTGATAATTGCCTTCAAGGTTTGCGTACTCCTCTGCCGTGACAAAGCGCTCGCGCTGAATGCGAGTCATGTACAGCACATCCAGCTCGGGCAGAACTTCATCAATGCTGTCTACCTCGCAGAACGGCATATTGTTGTCTTTCAGGAATTTTACCATATAGTCTGGCAGCTTGAGTGCATCAGGTGCGATCAGATAAAACTGTACATTATGATACCGCTGCAGGAAATGCAGCAGAGAATGCACGGTACGGCCGTACTTCAAATCACCGCACAGACCAATCTTCATATCGTCAGCAGAGCCGCGCATACGCAAAATGGTAATCATATCGGCAAGCGTCTGGGTCGGGTGCAGATGACCGCCGTCGCCGGCATTGATGACAGGCACAGACGAGTACATTGACGCTACCTTGGCTGCGCCCTCTCGCGGGTTGCGCATGACGATCATATCCGCATAGCTGGATACCATGTTGATAGTATCCTTGAGTGTTTCGCCCTTAGACGCAGAAGTGGCGTTCGGATCGGAAAAACCGACAACACTGCCGCCCAGTCTCATCATTGCGGTGGAAAACGACAGGTTGGTACGGGTAGAAGGTTCATAAAACAGGCTGCCCAGCACCTTGCCGCGGCAGGCATCTACATAACCCTCCGGTCGGTCGATAATATTGCTGACCAGCTTGTACAGATCGGAAAATTCTTTTTCCGTTAAATCACATAAATCAATAATATGGCGCATGCAAACTCCATTCCTTTCTACGGTACAGTCGCCCTATTCGTTATTTGTCACTGTTAATGATAGCACAAATGAAGGCGAAAGAAAAGAGTTATTTGCATATTGCGTCGATTGGATTGAGAGCGGCCGCACGAACCGCCGGGAGCAGTCCGGCAGCGGCTCCGCTGAGTGTGGAAAGTATCAGCAATCCGGCAAATACGCGGCCTTCCGGCAGGAGCAGTGCTGCTCCGAAGTGCAGGAGCGCACCTGCGGCTGCCAGACCGACGATTCCGCCGAACAGGCACAGCAGCACAGCCTGCAGGAGAAATGTCCGGCGAATATCATGCGGCTGTGCGCCGAGCGCCAGCAGAATGCCGATCTCCCCTGTTTTCTCGTGAGCGGCAGCCAGCATGCTTCCCATCACACCGATGAGCGCGACAAACAGTGTCACCGCACCGACGGCGGCAAACAGGCCGATTCCCATTTCGGCAAGCTGCTGTACGGTCTGCACCGCACCCGACATATTCTGTACATGCACGCCGCGTACCTGCTGTCGATTGGTCAGGTACTTTTCGATCTGAGAGCTGACCGAAGCAGTATCTGCCTGCGAAATGCACTGCACAAACACTTGATCCGTGCGTTCGGTTTGCGACGCGATACACGCATACGGCACATAGACCAGATGCGGTGCAACCGCCGACAGCATTCCGCCGAATGCCCCCGTCTGTGCCCGCACAACACCGCATACCGTGAAATACCGGTCGGTGTCGTTTACCTTTAGCCGAATCTGCCGTCCGGTGATATTTGTCCGTCTGTACAGCGTCTGTGCCAGATCATCGCCGACCACGGCGACCGGCTCAGCGTTTGCACACTGCCATGCGTTCGGCAGTGTGCCTGCCAGCATCTCCATTTGCATGACTTCACCGAGCCGTTCGTCTGCACCGAGAAGTACCGCGTGCTCAGTTGTGTGTCCGACGCGCACGGTGCCGCTCTGCGCCTTGATCGGCATCAGCGCGCGAATGCCGTCCACATCCTGCTCTATCTCATCCGCCAGTGCTGCCGAGAGTATCGTTCCCGCGTGTCCGCTTTCCGTGTACACCGATAAACCGCTGACACCGAGTGTCTGCAAACCGACGTCCACCTGTTTTCGCCCATACAGACCAATGGAAAGGATAAGCAGCAGTGCACCGCTTCCAACCGCAACAGAAAGCGCGCAAAGTGCCGTCCGCAGCGGACTTTCCCGCAGATTATGTGCCGCCAGTGATAGAATATCCCGCAGTCTCATGTCTGTACCTCCACCGGATCACCGTCAGTCAATTCATCGGGCGGCGACAGAATGACCGATACACCTGTCGGCAAGCCGTCTATAATTTCAACCGTATCCTCGAGCAGATAGCCGGTCTGTACCGCGCACTGCACGGCATGGCCGTCCTGCACGCAGAATACAAACTCTTGTTCTCCACGCTGGCAAATTGCTTCATACGGTACAACCGCAGCATCGTCCCGATGGTCTGTGAATACCTTAACGGTCGCGGAATAGCCGGGGCGCAGATTTTTGGTTGAGCCGTTCAAATCGAGCAGCACCTCAACGGTTGCTTCAGGATCTTCGTTTGTCAGACTAAAGGTTTTCACAGCCGCAGGAGCAATTGTGGTTAATCCGGCGTGAAAGGTGCCGTCCACTGCCGAAAATGTGATGTTAGCGCGCTGCCCGACAGCAAGCTCTCCTACATATAGCTCGGGAGACTGCGCACGCACGCGCAGCTTATCCGGATTCGCAATTTGTATGCACGGCATATCGACCGATACACTCTCGCCCGCCTGCGGAACGGTCAGCACAGTACCGTCCATCGGCGCATACAGCGCGTGAGCGTCCTCGGCGGTGACAGTGTTCACCGTGCCGGAAATTGCAAACACGCTCTGTGCGGTCTGCCAGTAATCCGCAGCTGTTTGCGATCTGCCGATATCAGTCAGCGTGCACAGAATATCACCCTTCTGCACGGTGTCGCCTGTTGCGGCATACACTGCACTTACTACACCATTTTTCGCCGGACAAACCGCTGTGCTCTCTGCGGACTCGACCGTACCGAAAATCGTCACACTATTGTAGATATCCTGCGTTTCGGCGGCCGCTGTGCGTACCAAAAACGCCTCCGGCGGACGGTGTTTCCACGACCAGAACAGCATTGCCGTCAGCACACCTGCCGTCGTAAGCAGCACCGCGCGGATCTTATTCTCCAAATGCAAAACCTCCCCTGACGCAAACTGAGTTTAGTCTGCGGAGAGGAGGTGAAAATTATGCTTACAATACGGCACGAATCGCGTCACCGACGGTTTTCGCACGCACGATATTCATTTTCTGCAGCAGGTCCTCGTCCACATCCTGCATAGGCATGATGCAGGTGTGGAAACCAAGACGATATGCTTCATTGATACGCTGTCCCGGATTGGATACCGCGCGCAGCTCGCCGGTCAGACCGACCTCGCCGAAGCTCATGACGCCTTCCGGCAGCGGCTTGTCCCGAAAGCTGGATGCGATTGCCAGCACCATCGGCAAATCCACAGCAGGCTCGTCCAGCCGCATGCCGCCGACAACGTTGACGTACACATCGCTCGATGACAGAAACAGCCCGCAGCGTTTTTCCAGAATGGCGAGCAGCAGCACCATGCGGTTGTAGTCCACGCCGGCAGCGGTGCGGCGCGGCACACCAAACTGCGTTTTCGCAGCAAGCGCCTGCACCTCGGCGAGCAGAGGACGGCTGCCCTCCATCACGCAGGCAATGCAGTTGCCGGACGCACCCTGCGGATGACCGGCCAGCATAGCCGCAGACGGATTCTGCACCTCGAGCAAACCGTGATCGCTCATTTCAAACACGCCGATTTCATTGGTTGAGCCATAGCGGTTTTTCGCCGCACGCAGACAGCGGAACGGACCTGCGGATTCCCCCTCGAAATACAGCACGCAGTCCACCATGTGCTCAAGGATTTTCGGGCCTGCCAGCGTACCCTCTTTGTTGACATGACCAACAATAAAAATCGTCACGTTGCGATTCTTCGCGTACTGCATCAGGCTCATCGCGCATTCCTTGATCTGCGTTGTACCGCCGGGAGCGGCAGTTAAATCGCGCTTATAGACCGTCTGGATAGAGTCCACGATTAGAATATCCGGCTCGAGCAGCTCGGTTTCGTTGATGATCTGCTCCATGTCGGTCTCGGCAAGGATGTACAACTCGGGTGAAGAAATGTGCAGACGTGCCGCACGAATTTTGATCTGCTTGAGCGATTCCTCGCCCGAAACATAGAGCACGCGTGCGTTTTTGCACATTTCCTGACACATCTGCAGCAGAAGCGTCGATTTGCCGATGCCCGGCTCACCGCCGACCAGCACAAACGAGCCGTGTACAGCGCCGCCGCCGAGAACGCGGTCGAGTTCACCGATTCCAGAATGGAACCGGCTTTCGTCTCCGGTATCAATATCCTTGAGCAGCGTCGGCCGCGATTCGCCGCGCTGAAATGTATTCGTGCCGCGTGCCGCCGAAACCGGCTTCTCCTTGAATTCGCTCATGGTGTTCCATGCGCCGCAGGACGGGCATTTGCCGTACCATTTCGGACTTTCATAGCCACAGTCACCGCACAGAAAAACTGTCTTTTGCTTCATATTTCCTCCGTTACATACCGCTCTGGCTGCGTAAATATCCGCAGATCACGGCGGCAGCAAGTTGTTTGTGATAGGCTTCGTCCCGCAGCCGCGCTTCTTCGGCCGGATTGGACAGAAAGCCGCATTCGATGATAACCGCCGGGCAGTCCAGCTTTTTCATCAGATAGATGGCGCTGTCTGCCTGTTTAGCCTTGCGATGATTCAATGGGTCGCAGCCGTCAATCAGGCACTGCTGTATCTGCTCGGCCAGCGGCTTGCCCTGCACATTCCCTGTCGAGTAAAACACCTGTGCACCGTGGTACTGTGCGTCACTGAATTTATTCAGGTGAATGCTCAGAAACACCGGTGACGGAATGCTGTTTACCAGCTTTTCTCTCGCCTTGATATCCGCGATTTTGTTCTCTCGCACCGTGCGGGAAGGGTCGTAATCAAGTGCATTTTCATCCGGCCGCGTCATAGCAGTCGGCACACCGAAGAAATTCGCCAGCACCTGCACCCGTTTTGCAATGCTCAGATTGATATCCTGCTCGGCGGTTCCATCCGCGCCGACCGCACCGCCGTCAAAGCCGCCGTGTCCGGCATCGATGACGAGCGTAACTTCGGTGTTCCCTGCCGTCTGCATTGCACGGGTTTTCTGCTCCATGCCAAAGCACAGCACCAGCGCCAGTGCCGCCGCGGCGCAAACGCCGCATTTCAGCCGTCTCTCCATCTCCGCACCTCCGTATCACACAAATATGCGAAAAAGGCGGAACTTATGCGTTTACTTGGGCGCGTTCAGCACAGCATCTGCGCCGGTTTTGTCCAGTGTGCTGATGATAGCAGGCGCTGCCGTCATGCCGTCCAGCGTGAAGGCTGCGGAAACGCTCTGCCTGCGAATCGTGCCGCCGCTGACCGACTGTGTTACCGTGGTCGGCTGCAGCCGGACGGCTTCGTCTAAATCACCCAGTGCACTTTCGACCGACCAGAGCAGTTCGGTGTACGCGTTCGGCGTATCGGCACAGGTAATGATCCAGCTGCCTGCACGCTGACTCAGCGAATCGACACACACCAGCGGTACGCGGCCATACATCGCGGCAAGGCCCTCCTGCTCAGCGGCAGTCACCAGCTCTGCCGACCATGAGCCGTTCAATTTGTGATATAGCGCACCGTCCGACAGATAACTCTGCGTCAGCAGCTGCTTATCCGATGTATTCGGCGCGGAAAGCGTCATTTTACGGTCGGTGAGCAGTTCATTCTTCTCGCGGTCGAACACGGTGGTCTCGCTCGTCTGCACCTGCATGACGGTCTTGCCGTCATGAGTTACAGCCACCGGAGACGCAAATTCGCTGTTGACCGAGTAATGCAGCAGAGCATCCATACCGGCGGTTGCCTCGCGGTACTGCGCGTAGGTCGAAAACAGATTCTGATACGATTTCGCGTTCGCTTCGGTTATCGCGTTTTCGCTGACAAGCTGGTCCAGCAGTGTGCCTTCGCTGTTCTTCGGTGAAACGGACAGCGCCGTGTAGCTTGCCGCTGCAGCATCGTCGCGCAGAAAATTCTGCGTGTTGATGATACCGGTGTCGTAAATACCCTGCTCGCGAGCAGTCTCTATCGCGTTCGCATAGCTGAAATCCGCCGTATCCGAGTAGCCGAGCGCACGCAGCAGGAACACCGCGTACATCTGCGCGGTGCACTTGCCGGTCGGATTGAAGGTCGTCCGGCTCGTGCCATTCGCCAGACCGTTGCTGTACAGATACTGCACATACGGCTTTTCCCATCCCTTGAGATCGGTAAACGGTGCAGTATACGTCAGCGTCTTGACCTCAGCCTCCTTGCCGAGCAGCCGCACCAGCATGACAGCCGCTTCCGCTCTGGTCGGCGTGCGGTCAAGATCGTAGCCGTTCTGCGTGCCCTGAAACAGACCCATTTCGTGCAGCGAATCCGCACAATTCGTATAATTTGCCGCAAAGGCCGAAGCGGTCAGCATAGCAGCGGCAGCCGCGCCAACACAGACAGCGCGTAACCATTTATTCATAGCCCTATCCTCCTGAACTGATATTGCCGATAAAAATACAGTATAAGTATAGCACAAAGTCATGTGTTTTCCAACAACAAAACGGATATACTACTCGCAGAAGGAGTGTATCCAATATGACGAATATTCAAAAATGCGGCGTGATCGGTGTAGGCTTTGTCGGCGCGACCTGCGCGTACACATTGGCGGTTTCCGGACTATTCTCCGATCTGGTACTCGTGGATATGAACCGCGCCAAGGCTATCGGTGAGGCATCGGACATCAATCATGGTGTGGCGTTCAGCAAGCCGTGCCGCGTCATGGCAGGAGACTATGCTGACCTCGCCGAATGCGGTCTTATCATCATTGCGGCAGGCGCAAACCAGAAACCGGGCGAAAGCCGTTTGGAGCTGCTCGGACGCAATAAAGGCATCCTGTCCTCCATCATTGCACAGCTTACGGCAGTCAATCGTGAGGCGATCCTGTTGGTTGTGTCCAATCCGGTCGATGTGCTGACCTGTCTGGCGCAGCAGTTGAGCGGCTTCCCTGCCGGACGTGTGCTCGGTTCCGGTACCGTGCTGGATACTGCGCGGCTCAAGTACCTGCTCGGACAGCGGCTTGGCGTGGACAGCCGCAACGTGCATGCGTTTATCATCGGCGAGCACGGCGACAGCGAGCTGGCGGTATGGTCGAGCGCTAACATCTCTGGTGCTGATCTGGACGATTACTGCCGCATTGCAGGCATCACCGAGCCTGCAGACGAACTTTCCCGCATTTACGAACATGTGCGCGATGCGGCTTACCAGATTATCGACAGCAAAGGCGCAACCTATTACGGTATCGGCATGGCGGTGCGGCGTATCGCGGAGGCCATTGTGCGCAATGAGCATTCCGTGCTGCCGGTCACCTCTATGATTCACGGACACTACGGCGTGGACGGTATTTGTCTGGGTGTACCGACTATCGTCGGACGAAACGGCGCGGAAGCCGTGCTGGATATTCCGCTCTCCGAGGAAGAACTGGCACAGCTGCAGCGTTCCGCGGACACAATGCGCGAGATGATCGACAAGCTGGACGGATAACACAAAAGGGACAGAGCCAATGCTCTGTCCCCTGTTCTATATGCGTATTTTTAGAAGTCAAGGTTTACCATAACGTCGGAAACATCCGGCTTCTCTGCGATCAGGCCCTGATCATACATCCAGTCAATGTTCTCCTGCCAGCACTGCTCGGTCTGAGAGAGGAACTTGGCATCCTCGGTCTCCATGAGCGGCAGCAGCGTCTCACAGGACTTCTTCTCTACATCCGGGTCGAGTGCAAAGTTTGCCTCGTCCTGATTGTCGAGCAGAACCTGCAGAACATCGTCGGTATTGCTCTTGAAGTCCTCAAAGCCCTTGCTGCAAGCGCGCAGGAAGCCCTTCAGCGTATCGGAATTGTTCGCAATCATATCATCGCTTGCGAGGAAAATACCTTCGTAATACTTCGGCACACCGTAATCATCCGGGAAGAAGTAATTGACCTCGAAGCCTTCCTTCTCCATCTGCGGTACCTCGTGGTTGACCAGACAGCCGATGGTTGCATCAACATTGCCGGTGGTCATCGAGCTCATCAGGTCGAAGCCAACGTCAACCATGTTCACGCTGTTCGGATCGGCACCGTTGGACTGCATGATGCTGCGGACCAGTGCCTCGGAAAGCTCGGTGCCCGCGTAGCCGACTGTTTTGCCCTCGAGATCCTGCGGCTTGGTGATGTTCTTGTCCTTGAGCGACAGGATGATGTTCAGCGGACCCTGAACCACTGCACCGATGGACTTGATCGGCACATCCTGCTCAGCACGAGCCTGAATGACATCCTGCTGATAATACAGACCAATGTCTGCCTTGCCGGCGGCAACCATGCTCATTGCATCGTTTACGCCTGCCGGGGACTGGATATCCACATCCAGACCTTCCTCGGCGAAGTAGCCTTTCTCCTGCGCTTCGTACAGGAATGCGTGCAGAGCATTCGGATACCAGTCGAGCACAACGGTCAGGTGCTGCAGATCATCGCTGCCGCTGTTTGCCGCATCAGACTGTGCGGCGTTCTGTGCGCCGCAGCCGGTCAGCAGCATGGTGCCTGCTGCCAGAAGTGCAAGAATACGCTTTTTCATATATGTTTTTCTCCTTATGTTAGAACAAAAATTTCGTTTTTTCTTAAAATTGTGTTATCAAGTTTATAAGCTGCTGCGCCAGGTGATAATTTTCTTTTCCAACCAGCTTACAATGCCTACTGCGATCATCGCAACCACGCTCAGCAGTACGATCGGTGCAAACACGCCAGCGCCGTCCAGCTGCGTCATCATGCGGCGGCTGAAATAGCCGAGACCGGCCTGTGCGCCCAGCCACTCGCCGATCGCAGCGCCGATGATCGACATCGGGATCGCCATTTTGAGCGCCGAGAAAAAGTACGGCAGCGCTGCCGGAATCTTCAGCTTGAGGAAAATTTCCTTCTTGCCTGCGCCGAAGGTCTTGAGCATATCGACCATATCGGTCTTCGCCGAGCGGAAGCCGTCAAACACAGTCATCGCGATCGGGAAGAACGTGATGAGCACGGTGACGAGCACCTTGCTCCAGATCGTGTAGCCGAACCAGAGCACAAACAGCGGCGCAAGTGCGGTTGTCGGAATGGTCTGTGAAGCGACGATGAGCGGGTACAGCATTTTCTCCGCCGACGGACTCGCGTCCATTACGATGGCGAGCAGCAGACCGAGCGCGATCGAGATCGCAAGGCCGACTCCGGTACACAGCATGGTAGCCGGCAGATGTGCGGTGAACAGCGGTTTGCGCAGCTCCCACAGGCGCACAAGCACCTGTGTCGGCGACGGCAGAATGTAGGCCGCATCCATGCCCATGGCTATGCACTGCCAGACGATGAGCAGCGCGAACATAAAGATCAGTGCGGGCAGATTTGCATTCTTTTTCATGCCTGCACCTCTTTTCTGAGCAGCGAAATCAGATTTTCTCTCAGCTCGAGCATCTTCGGGTCGGTCAGGCACGCACGCGTGCGCGGATACGGCGCAGGCACTTCAAACGAGTGCAGCTTGCGGATCGGCGTATCCTCCACGACCAGAACACGGCCGGACAGGAAAATAGCCTCCTCTACATCGTGAGTGATGAACAGGACGGTCTTGCTGTCCTGCTCCCACTGGTCGAGCAGCCACTCCTGCATAGTGATGCGCGTGAGAAAGTCGAGCGCGGAAAACGGCTCATCGAGCAGCAGCAGTTCCGAGCCGGTCAGCAGCGTACGCGCGAATGCCGCACGCTGACGCATACCGCCGGAAAGCTCCTCCGGGCGCTTGTCGCCCCAGCCAGCCAGACCAACGTGCTCAAGCGTTTCCGCCACACGCTTGTCCATCTCCGCGCGGGAAAAGCCGCCGCGAATCTCCATCGGCAGACGCAGGTTTTCGTTCACCGTGCGCCACGGAAACAGCAGGTCGCGCTGCGGCATGTAACCGCAGTAGCCGCGCCGTCCGTCGATGCTCTTGCCGTCCACCAGAATTTCACCGCTCCTGCGCGGCAGAAGCTGGTTGGTCAGGCGGAAAATCGTGGATTTGCCGCAGCCGGACGGCCCGATGACCGACACGAATTCTCCCTTCTCGAGATGGAAGGATAGACCGTCTATGATATTAAAATCCTCACTGTCGTACTGAAAAACGACGTTGCGAAACTCCAGCATGGCTTACATCGCCTCGTTCCAGGCCATGTCCCAGAACATGCCCTCGTAGCGCGAGCATGCGACGAAAATATCGGTCAGACGCGCAAGCTGCGGCTCGGTATAGTCCTCACTCAGGCGCTCCATATAAGCGACCAGCTTGCGGTTTTCTGCCGCATAGTCCTCGGATGCGTAGCCCTGTACCCACTCACCGTAGAACTCATGCTGATCGGCGTTCGGGTAGTTGGCGACGATCCACTTGGCGATGTATTCATAGCTGAGTGCACACGAAAGCACAGCCGCCATAATCTCCGCCGGACCTTCCTCGGCTGCAACAGCGCGCATGTAGGATGTGTAAGACTCGTTATTCAGCGACGGCTTGACGCGCTCTGCGTCCTCCTCGGTGATGCCGAGACGGCTCATGTAGCTGCGGTGAATATTCATCTCGCCGCCGAGGATGCTTGCCACATAACCAGCAAATACGCGCATGATCTCGGGATCGCGTGACTTGACAACGCCCTGCGCGAACACCTTTGCGTAATCAAACAGGTAAACATAATCCTGCAGAAGATAAAAACGAAATTTTTGAATGTCGAGGCTGCCGTCGGCAATACCGTGGACAAACGGATGGTTCAGATAGCCTTCCCAGATGTCCTGCGTTGCGGCAAGCAGTCTTTCGGTGGTTTTGTTGTTCAAGGTGGTACCCCCAATGAAAGTATGTTGATGATTTTCCTAAGACTGACGGCAAAATTCTGCCGACAGCATTTTTCTGCTTACAGAATCTGCAAACAGAGGTTCGGCGTCAGCTCGTCCGCGTTCAGCAGACTTACTGCGTCGATCAGGCGCGTACGAAAGGAAGCGGTGCCCTCCATCTCTTTACGCACACGCGCCTCGGCTGTTTCTCCGCAATGCTTCATCACCTCCGATGCCGTGACTGCGGCTTCTAACAATATATCTGGATTCGCACCGCAGTACACGCCGGTCAGTGAAGTGAGCATACAGCCTGCGCCGGTGATCCGCCGCAAATACGCACTGCCGCCGCGTACCACTGCGGTACGGGTTCCATCGGTAATTACATCCATCGCGCCGGTGAGCATGACGACAGCTCCGGTCCGGCGGCTGAACGACCGCAGCCACGCTGCGGATTCCTGTAAATTGTCCTCGGTCACGCTGTCGAGCGCACTGGCTTCCACGCCGGTCTCCTGCTCGGCTCCTGCGGCGAGCGCCCGCACCTCGGATGCATTGCCGCGGATGACCGACACAAGATTTTCGCTCAACAGGCGGGAACACATTTCACGCCGGAGCGTGCTGGCACCGGCGGCTACCGGATCGAGTACGACCGGATTGCCGTTGCGCTTTGCAATCTTGGCTGCACGCAGCATGGCCTCCTGTGCGCGGACAGCGCCCATGTTGATTACAAGTGCCTGCGCGTGCGAGGTAATCTCCTCGACCTCACGCTCATCCTGCGCCATAATGGCCGTGCCGCCTGCCGCAAGGATGATATTCGCGCAGTCGTTGATGGTAACATTATTGGTGATGGAATGCACCATCGGTGTGCGGTTCTGCGTGTTTTCGAGAACGGCTTTAATAGTGTCGATCAATGCTTAGCACCTTCCAGTGCGCTGAGAACATGCGTGCGCTTGAGGGCGCTCAGCACCAGAACCGAAATCGCCGCACCTACCGCAGTGGACACGAGAAAGGACGGCACAAAGGTGAACAGAGCTGCCTTGGTATTGCCCATCACGAATGCGGCAATCGGGTAGGAAGCCAGACCGCCGAGAATGCCGGTGCCGAATACCTCACCAACGTAAGCGACCGGCAGCTTCGGGCAGGCCTTGTAGGCCAGACCGCACAGCAGCGCACCGATCATCGAGCCAGGGAACGCCAGCAGACTTCCCAAGCCGAGCACATTGCGAATCAGTGCTGCTGCAAAGCCCATGCCGAGCGCGTACCACGGGCCCAGCAGAACGGCGCCGAGCACATTTACCATATGCTGCACCGGCGAGCACTTCGCGCCGAGCACCGGTATGGAAAACAGGCTGCCAACGACCGCAACTGCGACGAGAACGCCTGCAATGGTCAGTTTACGGATAGAATTCTTTTTCATTGTCTTTCACTCCTCCGAAAAAATACGGCAAAAATGGCCCAGCGGACCGCAGCCATGCCCCAGACCGGGTGCATGACGGATGGCATCGGTGACATACTCCTTAGCCAGCTTCACCGCCTCGGGCACGCTGTGGCCAAGCGCCAGATTGGATGCGATCGCAGAGGACAGCGTGCAGCCCGTGCCGTGCGTGCTGGTGGTGTTGATCTGCTCAATCTCAATGCGGTGACAGGTCTCGCCGTCAAACAGTACATCCACCGCACCTGCGATGTTCTTGCCGCCCTTGACGAGCACGTTCCTGCAGCCCTTGGCATAGATGCGGCGTGCCGCCTCCTCCATGTCCTCTGGCGTGCGGATCTCCATATCTGCCAGATACTGCGCCTCCGGTACGTTCGGAGTCAGCACCTCAGCAAACGGCAGCACGGTCTCAATAAGTGTGCCGACAGACGCCGGATCCATCAGCGGATCACCGTTTTTGGCGAACATCACCGGATCAATCACGATGTGCGCCGGCTTGTACTGTGCCAGCTTGCCAGCTACCGCCTTCATGCACTCCGGCGAGGACAGCATGCCGATTTTAACCGCATCCGGCACGATGTCTTCAAACACCGCGTCAATCTGCTCCTCGATCATCCGGGGACTGATGTCCTGAATGTCGATCACGCGTGCGGTGTTTTCCGCTACGACTGATACGATAACGCTCATGCCGAACACGCCGTGTGCCGCCATGGTTTTCAGATCGGCCTGTACACCTGCACCGCCGGAGCAGTCCGAACCGGCAATGGTAAGCACTGTTTTCATTCCTGTTCCCTCCAATTTTATCATCGCTGCCGGGAAAATAAAAAACGCCTCGTTTTCACCCTGCGGCAAAACCGAAGCACTCAATCCCAGCAATGCGACAGCTTCCCTACAATGGCATTAACCAACAGGTTCAAAAGGTTGGGTTTCTCGCCCTCTCAGCCGCTCATCACAGCACCCTTGCTTGTCTTTTACATAATATCAGTATAAGCCGTGTAAAATACATTTGTCAAGTATAGAATCTTGCTGTATATGATACGCCGTTAAAAAATAAACAAATTTTTATTTATCAATACTGCCGGATTTGCAGGTGTTGCCAAAATTGCATTTTTCGTCTCCTGTCCGGTTGACAAACGGCAAAAAGAGGTCTATTATACGAATCGTTCAGTAGCCAAATGCTTTGAACAGGACATGACGTATCCGTATCACCGCTCACAGAAAGCCGTCGGTCGTGCAAGACGGCAGCAAGGCACGGGTTCGCTATCCCCTGCGAGCAGCTCCGATCAAAGGCAATGCCGAGTAGTCGAGGCCGGATATCCACCGTTAACAGGAAAAGCCCTCCGGAAGAATGCGGTACCGGGCGGCAATGAGAGGTCGGCAGCGTACTGTCGGCAAGCAAAGTGGTAACGCGGAAGTAAATACAGCAATGTATATGCCTTCGTCTTTGCAGGATCATCTTCGTGATCCTCCTGCATGGACGAAGGCTTTTTTGCATACCTTTGGCTGCGGAATCGCAAATCATTTCAAGAAAGAGACGAAAAAACATGAACACACTTGTAATTGTGCTGATCGCGGCTGTTGTTCTGTTCGGCGCGTACGTTTTCTACGGACGCTGGCTGGCGAACAAATGGGGTATCGACCCGAAAGCCAAGACGCCTGCCGTTGAATTTAATGACGGCAAGGACTTTGTGCCGACCAACGGCTGGACGGTATTCAGTCACCAGTTCTCCTCCATCGCGGGCGCAGGCCCTGTAACCGGCGCAATTCAGGCTGCGGCGTTCGGCTGGCTGCCGGTACTGCTGTGGGTGCTGATCGGCGGCGTATTCTTCGGCGCGGTAGCCGACTTCGGCGCGCTGTACGCTTCGGTTAAGAATAAGGGCAAGTCGATGGGTATGCTGATTGAGAAGTACATCGGCAAAACCGGCCGCAAGCTGTTCCTGATTTTCTCGTGGATTTTCTGCTGCATCGTTGTTGCGGCATTCGCAGATATGGTTGCGGGCACATTCAACGCCTACACTGTCACTGACGCAGGCGTTACCGAGCTGGCTGCTGCCGCAACCACCAACGGTGCGGCAGGCATGATCTCCATCATGTTTATGGTATTCGCGGTTGTGCTCGGCCTTATCCAGAAAAAGTTTAACCTGACCGGCTGGAAGGAAGCCGTTGTCGGCATTGTGTGCATCGTTGCCTCCTTTGCAATCGGCATGAACTGCCCGCTTATCTTCGGCAAGGCAGCATGGAGCTATATCACCTTCGTTTATATCTTCTTTGCCGCTGTCCTTCCGATGTGGCTGCTCAAGCAGCCGCGCGACTACATGACCACCTTCATGTTCATCTGCATGATCGCAGGCGCAGTCGTCGGTCTGGTTGTTGCACATCCGACTATGAACCTGCCGGTATTCACCGGTTTTACCAATGAGAAGCTCGGCACGATGTTCCCGATCCTGTTTGTAACCGTTGCATGCGGTGCGGTTTCCGGTTTCCACAGTCTGGTTTCCTCGGGTACGTCCTCCAAGACCATCGAGAACGAAAAGGACATGCCCAAGGTTGGCTATGGCGCAATGGTGCTGGAAAGTCTGCTGGCTGTTCTGGCACTGTGCGTTGCCGGTGCTGCTGCAGCAGCTGACGGTACGCCGGCAGCGGGCACGCCGTTCCAGGTATTCAGCAGCGGTGTCGCAGGCTTCTTCGAGATGTTCGGCGTTCCGGTTTATGTTGCTACTGCATTTATGACCATGTGTGTTTCCGCACTGGCGCTGACCAGTCTGGACGCAGTTGCGCGTATCGGCCGCATGAGCTTTCAGGAGCTGTTCTCCGTCGATGACATGGAGCATGCCGAGGGCTGGCGCAAGCTGTTCTGCAACGTATATTTTTCCACGGTTATCACGCTGGCATTTGGTTTCCTGCTCACCAAGATCGGCTATGCCAATATCTGGCCGCTGTTCGGTTCGGCCAACCAGCTGCTGAGCGCTCTGGTGCTCATCACGCTCTGCGTATTCCTCAAGGTTACCGGCCGCAGCAACAAGATGATCTTCCCGCCGCTGATCATCATGCTGTGTGTTACCTTCACCGCGCTGGTGCAGCGTTTCCTCGCTATGGTAAAGGCGATCTCTGCTGCCGCCTCAACGGCTATCCCGGCCGGTGAGACCACCTGGGGAGCGGTATTCATCGCAAACGGTCTGCAGCTTATCCTTGCGGTACTGCTGATTGTGCTCGGTCTGACGATCGTTATCCACTCGTTCAAGAGCTATGCCAAGAGCGAGAGAAACAGCGAGAACGCGTAAAGCCGATTCTCCATATAACAAAAACGGCTTCGAAAAACCGAAGCCGCAAGACTATCGAAAAACCCGGTTGCAGCCTAATCGCAACCGGGTTTCTTGATAGGAAAAATTCACGGAGTAATTACGGATTACTCATTCCTGATTATTCTTAAGGCAACACCGCACAATTAAAGCTGTTCGCGGATCAGTGCACCCATCTCGGAGGTGGACAGTACCTTCTCACCCTTTGCGGCGATGTCCGCGGTGCGGTGACCTGCGTTGAGGACATTCTCAACAGCGGTTTCGATGGCGTCTGCCTCGTCCTTGAGGCCGAACGAGTAGCGCAGCATCATCGCGCACGACAGGATGGTCGCGATCGGGTTCGCAATGCCCTTGCCCGCGATGTCCGGCGCGGAGCCGTGGATAGGCTCATACATACCCTTGCCGCTCTCATTCATCGAGGCGGACGGCAGCATACCGATAGAGCCGGTGATCATGGAAGCCTCATCGGACAGAATATCGCCGAACAGGTTGCCGGTTACGATAACATCGAACTGACCCGGATTGCGGACGAGCTGCATCGCGCAGTTGTCAACATACATATCGGTGTACTCGACCTCCGGGTACTCGTCCTTGATGCGGTGCATGGTTTCGCGCCATACGCGGCTGGTTTCGAGCACGTTTGCCTTGTCTATCGAGCAGACCTTTTTATTGCGCTTCATCGCCATCTCAAAAGCACGGCGGCCGATGCGCTCTACCTCATAAACCGAGTAGTTCATGTCGTCCGCGCCGGTCTCGCCCCAGCCCTTGTCGCTCTCGCGGCGGTAGTGCTTGCCGAAGTAAACGTCGCCGGTCAGCTCACGGCAAACGAGAATGTCGAAGCCGTCACCGATGATCTCAGGCTTGATCGGGCACGCATCCGCAAGTGCCTTGTGCATCTGCGCCGGACGCAGGTTGACGAACAGGCCCAGTGCGGCGCGCAGACCGAGCAGTGCCTTCTCCGGACGCTTGGCACTCGGCACATCGTCCCACTTCGGACCGCCTACCGCGCCGAGCAGCACGGAATCCGCATTCTTGCAGATCTCGATGGTCTCATCGGTCAGCGGGATGCCGTTCTTGTCGATCGAGCAGCCGCCTGCGAGGACTTCCTGAAAACCAAACTTGTGGCCGAACTTTTCGCCGACCTTATCGAGCACGAGCATAGCCTCGGATACGATCTCCGGGCCGATGCCATCGCCCTTGACAACAGCAATATTGTATTCCATGGGATTATGCCTCTCTCTCCTTGAGCGACTTGAGCAGGCCGCCTGCCTTGATGATGTTCTGGATAAACGGCGGGAATGCAGCTGCCTGCCAGCTCTCGCCCTTGGTAACGTCGGTGATCACGCCGGTGTCGAAGTCTACTTCTACCTCGTCGCCTGCATCAATGCCGTTCGCCGCTGCCTCGCACTCGAGGATGGGCAGACCGATGTTGATGGCGTTGCGGTAGAAGATACGCGCGAACGAGGACGCGATAACGCAGGAAACGCCGTTCTCACGGAGAACGAGCGGTGCGTGCTCACGGGAGGAGCCGCAGCCGAAGTTGCGGGTCGCAACAACGATGTCGCCCGGGTGCATATTCTTCACGAAATCCGCGTCGATGTCCTCCATTGCGTGGGTGGACAGCTCCTTCGGGTCTGCGATATTCAGATAACGTGCGGGGATGATAACATCGGTATCGACATTATCGCCGTACTTGAAAACCTTGCCTTTTGCGTTCATGGTATGTGTTTCCTCCCTTACTTCAGGTCGTCCGGTGCACAGATATAGCCTGCTACCGCACTTGCGGCAGCGACGGCCGGGCTTGCCAGATAAATTTCCGAGGTGATATGACCCATACGGCCTACAAAGTTGCGGTTGGTGGTGGAAACCGCCTTCTCACCGTGCGCCAGGATACCCATATGACCGCCGAGGCACGGGCCGCAGGTCGGTGTGGAAACGATAGCGCCAGCCTGAATGAAGATCTTGGTCAGACCCTCCTCGATGCACTGCAGGTAAACTTCCTGTGTTGCGGGGATGATGATGGTGCGCACATTCGGATTTACCTTGCGGCCCTTGAGAATTTCGGCTGCAACGCGCATATCGTCGATGCGGCCGTTGGTGCATGAACCGATGACCGACTGCTGAACCTCAATATGACCGAGGTCGTCAATGGTCTTGGTGTTCTCCGGCAGATGCGGGCACGCAATGGTCGGACGAAGTGCAGACAGGTCGATTTCGATGGTCTGCTCGTACTCGGCGTCAGCGTCGGCCTCGAATGCGGTAACCTCGCGGTTTACGCGGCTCTTGATGTAGTCCATCGTCTTGTCGTCTACCGGGAAGATGCCGTTCTTCGCACCGGCCTCGATCGCCATGTTGCAGATGGTGAAGCGGTCGTCCATGGACAGCGCGTGTGCGCCCTCGCCAACGAACTCCATCGACTTGTACAGAGCGCCGTCCACGCCGATCTTGCCGATGATGTGCAGGATGACGTCCTTGCCGGATACCCACGGGTTCAGCTTGCCGGTGAGCACAAACTTGATTGCGCTCGGCACCTTGAACCACGCCTTGCCGGTCGCCATGCCTGCGGCGAGATCGGTAGAACCGACGCCGGTCGAGAATGCGCCCAGTGCACCGTAGGTGCAGGTGTGGCTGTCCGCGCCGATGATAAGCTCACCGGGAGCGGTCAGACCTTTTTCCGGCAGCAGCGCGTGCTCGATACCCATTGCGCCAACGTCGAAGAAGTTGACGATGTTGTACTTCTTGGAGAACTCGCGGCATTCGAGGCACTGCTCTGCGGACTTAATATCCTTGTTCGGTGCAAAGTGGTCCATTACGAGCGCGATCTTGGTGTTGTCGAACACCTTATCGAAGCCCGCCTTCTCCATCTCTCGGATGGCAACCGGACCGGTGATATCGTTTGCCAGCGTGAGATCTACGTTTGCCTCGATCAGCTGACCTGCCGTTACGCTTTCCAGACCCGCATGCTTTGCGAGGATCTTCTGCGTCATTGTCATACCCATAACAGCGTTCCTCCTGCTGAATTAGTCGTTAAAATACTTGTTAATGCCGTTGATGTACGCCTTGATGGACGCTTCCATAACGTCAACCGATACGCCGCGGCCGGTAACAACCTCGTTGCTGCCGTCTACGCGGATCTTGACGATAGCCTCGCTCTGTGCATCCTCGCCGTCGGTCAGTGCGCGCAGCGAGTAATCTTCCAGTTCGATGCTCTTGCCGATGATCTTGTCGATCGCATGGAACGATGCGTTGATCGGGCCGTCGGAAGCGGCAGCGCGCTCGAACATCTCGTCGCCCTTCTTGACACGGATAACAGCGGTAGAGGTAATGGTGTTGCCAGAGTTGATGACAAAGCGGTCGAGCGTGTAGCGCTCCTCACCGGAAACCGGAACAGCACCGATCAGACCCTCGAGGTCGCGGTCCTTGATGACCTTCTTTTTGTCGGCCAGAACCTTGAACTTCTCGAATGCCTTTTCGAGCTTCTCATGGTCGAGCGTGTAACCCAGCTCATGCAGACGCTCCTCGAAGGCGTGACGGCCGGAGTGCTTGCCAAGCACAATCGCGTTCTTCGGGATACCGACGGATTCCGGAGTCATGATCTCGTAGGTTTCCTTGTTGGCCATTACGCCGTGCTGGTGGATGCCCGCCTCGTGTGCGAACGCATTTGCACCGATGATCGGCTTGGTCGGTGCAACAGCAACGCCGGTAATGGTCTGGATCATGCGGCTTGCGCGGTAGATCTGGGTGGTCTCGATGTTGCAGCCGATACCGAAGTGATCGGCACGGGTCTTGAGCGCCATAACGCACTCCTCCATGGAGGCGTTGCCGGCACGCTCGCCGATGCCATTGATGGTGCACTCGATCTGGTCAATACCGGCTTCAACGCCTGCCAGAGAGTTTGCAACTGCCATGCCGAGGTCGTTGTGCATGTGGCAGGACAGGATTACGTTCTCGATACCCTCGGTGTGCTCACGCAGGTACTTGATGCGGGATGCGTACTCCTGCGGGATCATGTAGCCGACGGTATCCGGAATGTTGATGGTAGTAGCACCGGCCTTGATGGCGGTTTCAACGACGCGGCACAGGAAGTCGAGGTCGGAGCGGGTTGCGTCCTCGGCGGAGAACTCGATGTCCGAACAGAACTTCTTGGCGAACGCAACGTTGTGCGCTACGGATTCCAGCACCTCATCCGGCGTCATCTTCAGCTTGTACTCCATGTGTACCGGGCTGGTTGCCAGGAAGGTGTGAATGCGGGCAGACTCTGCACGGCGGATGGAGTTCCATGCCGCCTCGATGTCCTGCTCACGGCAGCGTGCCAGCGAGCAGATGGTAGCGCCGCGCACGGTATCAGCGATTGCTGCGATGGCAGCAGCATCGCCGGGAGAAGCAGCCGCAAAGCCTGCTTCAATGATATCAACCTTGAGGGCTTCGAGCTGCTTTGCAACCTCGATCTTCTCATTCAGGTTCATGCTGCAGCCGGGAGACTGCTCACCGTCACGCAGCGTCGTATCAAAAATCTTAACTGTTCTTCCCATGGTATCTTGTCCTCTCCTATTCAGAATTTTACCGGGTTTACAGGGACAAAAAAAGCTCCGTCCCTTAATCCAATCATTAAGAGACGAAGCGAAAGCTCCGCGGTACCACTCTTGTTGCCGCAGTATGGTGCGACCCCTCTATGCACATCTGACAATGCGCTCCCCTGTAACGGTGGGTATCCGTTCCCTCCTACCGGTCCGAAGGACTTTCAGCGGACAGCTCCCGGGCGAGTTTCACTGCTTCCTGACGCTGCCTTACACCAACCGGCAGCTCTCTGCGGACAGGGGTGACAATTACTTTACCCGTTCATCACCTTTATCAATATGTTTTTATATTAGACCTCTGAGCCGCTGTTGTCAAGACTTTTTTTAAGGCAGCGCCGGGCATACTGCACCGCAAACAGATTTGACAAACCTTCTCCAATATAGTAAAATAACACTGTATACAGGAAAACGCTGTTTTCCTGAGCACATCTGTTAAAAGCTGTGAAGAGAAGAGTACGCAGTGAAGTACGTCAAAGCGAGTTCCGGGCGGTGAAAGCGGAACGCGGAGGGCACTGCCGAACATGGTCTTGGAGCTTCGCACTGAGCTTACTTTGTAATAGTATGCAAGGCTGCGGCGGCAAAGTCCTGCCGTTATCGAGGACGATGGGTAGCATCCTACCCGCTGAGGCGCCTTTCCGCGAGGAAGGCGTAAAGCAAGGTGGTAACACGGAAGGTTTGTCCTCCGTCCTTGCAGTGGCAAAATACAGGCCATTGCAGGAACGGAGGATTTTTTGTTCCCTGTTTCCTGCTGTCACGCATAAAACATATTTATATATGTAAGGAGAGAATACACGAATGGACAAGAAACCCTATTATATCTCAACGGCGATTGCCTATACCTCGGCGAAGCCGCACATCGGCAACACCTACGAGATCGTGCTGGCCGACGCTATCGCACGCTACAAGCGCATGACCGGTTACGACGTTTATTTCCAGACCGGCACGGACGAGCATGGTCAGAAGATTCAGGAGAAGGCCGAGGCAGCCGGCATCACGCCGCAGCAGCACGTTGACAAGATTGCCGGTGAGGTTAAGACCATCTGGGATCTGATGAACACCACCTATGACAAGTTCATCCGCACCACCGACCCGATGCACGAGAAAAAGGTGCAGAAGATCTTCAAAAAGCTGTATGATCAGGGCGATATTTACAAGGGCGCGTACAAGGGCAAATACTGCAAGCCGTGTGAGTCCTTCTGGACCGAGAGCCAGCTGAAGGACGGCTGCTGCCCGGACTGCGGCCGCCCGTGCGTAGACGCCGAGGAGGAAGCATACTTCTTCCGCATGAGCAAGTACGCCGACCGCCTGATGAAGCACATCGAGGAGCACCCCGAGTTCATCCAGCCGGAGAGCCGTAAGAACGAGATGGTAAACAACTTCCTCAAGCCGGGTCTGCAGGACCTGTGCGTTTCCCGCACCTCGTTCAGCTGGGGCATTCCGGTAGACTTTGACCCGGGCCATGTTGTTTATGTTTGGCTGGATGCACTTACCAACTATATCACCTTCTGCGGCTACGATCCGGACGGCAACCACGATGAGCACTACAAGAAGTTCTGGCCGGCTGATGTGCACCTGATCGGCAAGGATATCATCCGCTTCCACACCATCTACTGGCCGATCTTCCTGATGGCGCTCGGCGAGCCGCTGCCGAAGCAGGTATTCGGTCATCCGTGGCTGCTGGTCGGCGACGGCAAGATGTCCAAGTCGCTCGGCAACGTTATCTATGCGGACGATCTGGTTCGCCTGTTCGGTGTGGATGCCATCCGCTACTACGTTCTGCACGAGATGCCGTTCGCAAATGACGGTGTGCTCTCCTACGAGCTGATCTGCGAGCGCATTAACTCTGATCTGGCAAATGTGCTCGGCAATCTGGTCAACCGCACGATTGCCATGACCAAGAAGTATTTCGGCGGCATTGTTCCGGCGCCGACCGCACCGGAAGCACTTGATGACGAGCTGAAGGCAGTCGCACTCGGTCTGCCGGCGGCTGTTGAGAAGAAGATGGACACCCTGCACGTTGCAGATGCCATCGACGAGGTATTTGCACTGCTGCGTCGCTCCAACAAGTATATCGACGAGACCATGCCGTGGGCGCTCGCCAAGGACGAGAGCAAGCAGGCGCGTCTGGGCACGGTGCTGTACAACCTGCTCGAAGCGATCCGCTTTGCCGCTGTTGAGCTGAAGCCGTATCTGCCGGACACCGCCGACAAGATTTTCGCACAGCTGGGTGTTGAAAACAAGGGCGTTGAGAGCCTGACTTCGTTTGACGGCATGCAGCCGGGTCAGCCGGTCGGCGAAGCCTCCATCCTGTTCGAGCGCATCGACATTCCGAAGAAGCTCGCTGAGATCGAGGAGGAAAAGAAGGCTGCCGAGGCAGAGCAGAAGCCTGCAGTTGAGTTCCTGCCGGATATCCCGTTTGACGATTTCTGCAAGGTCGATATGACGGTCTGCAAGGTGCTCGCATGCGAGAACGTCAAGAAGAGCAATAAGCTGCTCAAGTTCCAGCTGGATGACGGCTCGGGCACGCCGCGTCAGATTCTGTCCGGTATTGCCAAGTATTACAAGCCGGAGGAGCTGGTCGGCAAGACGGTCGTTGCCGTTACCAACCTGCCGCCGCGCAAGATGATGGGTCAGGAGTCCAACGGCATGCTGCTCTCCGCCGAAAAGGACGAAAAGCTCAACCTGCTCATGCTGGACGACAGCATTCCGGCTGGCGCCAAGCTGTGCTAAAATAAACACACTTTACAACGGATTCCGCAGGGGGGTGCCCTCACCCCGCCGCACATAAACGGGAACACTCGGTTGCAACGGCGGGCTGAGGGCAGCCCGCCCTACGAATGGGTTAACAGATGTGTTATCCCATGTATAATTTCGCACACACTACAATCAACAATTTAGGAAGCGAAAATTATGACAAGAGGGCGAAATGCAATGTGGATCATTTATGCGTTGCTCTCTGCGGTATTTGCCGCACTGACAACGATTTTAGCCAAAATCGGCGTGGAAAACGTGGACAGCACGCTTGCTACTGCTATCCGAACCGCTGTGGTGCTCGTGATGGCATGGGGCATGGTCTTCCTGCTGGGAAAACAGGGCGGCGTAAGCGCAATCGGCGCCAAAAGCTGGGTATTTCTTACCCTGTCCGGACTGGCGACCGGTGGTTCGTGGCTGTTTTACTACAAGGCCCTGCAGATGGGCGAGGCCAGCCGTGTGGCTCCGATCGACAAGCTGAGCGTTGTTATCACGATGATTCTGGCGTTTGTTGTCCTGCACGAGACCGTGACGGTCAAGGGTGTGATCGGCGGCATTCTGATTGCGGCAGGCACGCTGTTTATGATTCTGTGATATATTTTAAGCAAAAGAGTTAAGGCAATACCGCATAATTGAACAAGAGTGATTTGCGAGTAAATTTTGCGTACTGACGAGGCACAGTTTTGCGGTAATACTTGATGTATTACCGTGAAACTTCGGCAGCGCGGACGGAACTCGCGCAAGGAACCGAAGCCAAAGTCAGGACACAAAATTTCCGCAAAGCACCGCGGCAGTGCGATCGGAGCCTGCACAAGGAGCCGCCGCTTTAATTGTGCGGTGTTGCCTTAAGAACAGAGTGGAGAGTGAAGAGTGGAGATTTATGTTCTCTGCACCCTCCACTCTTCACTCTGTTATTGAGGGTTTTACATGCACAAAAAATACTTCTTTTTTGATATTGACGGCACGCTTTCCACCGGTCTCACCACCATGATGCCGGAAAGCGCAGTAAAGGCACTGGCGCAGCTTCGTGCGAACGGCCACTTTACCGCCATTGCGACCGGACGGCTGCAGGCATCTGCAGCAGCCGTTGCCGCGCGCTACGGCTTCACGGACATTGTAGCGGACGGCGGCTGGAGCGTAACGCACAACGGCGAAATTGTCGAGATGGAGTCGCTGCCGGCGGCCGACTGCATTGCGCTGATCGAGCGGCTCGAGCAGGCCGGTATTCCGTGGGCGGTGTCGCCGGAGAATGAGAAACTATGCGTAACAACGGATAAAAATTATCTTCCGTATGCACCGGAGAACTACTTCCCTGTTCTGTGGGACCCGCATTTTGATTATCACAGGCTGGAGCATCTGTACAAGGTTTACTACGTCTGCACGCCTGATGAGGAGAATCATATTGACGCAGGCGGTCTGCCGCTTGTGCGGTACAATCCCCATGTGATTTTCGTTGAGCCGAAGGAAAAGCAGCGAGGTATTCGCTATTTTCAGCAGCTTTTATCCATTCCAGATGATGATATTGTGGTGTTTGGCGACGGCATGAACGACATCTGCATGTTCGGTCAGGGATGGTTATCGATTGCGATGGGCAATGCCCGCGCCGCGCTCAAGGAGAAGGCGGATTACATCACGACAGACGTAGATAAGGACGGACTTTGGAACGCCTGCAGGCATTTCGGCTGGATTTGAGGAAGGTTTACTATGCTTTTTGATACACATGCACACTATGACGATGAACGGTTCGACGAGGACCGCGATACGCTGCTGGCTTCCATGCCCGAGAACAATGTCGGCCTGATTCTCAATCCCGGCTGTGATGTGGAAAGCTCGCGCAAAGCGGTCAGCTACGCGAATAAATATCCATTTGTATATGCGGCGGTCGGTATTCACCCGGAAAACATCGAGGACGGCTGGGAGGCTGACCTGGAGACCATCCGCGCACTGGCACAGAATGAAAGCAAGATCCGCGCCATCGGTGAAATTGGTCTTGACTATTACTGGGAAAAAGACGAGCGTGCGCGTGCGCGGCAGCAGGTTGTATTTGCCCGCCAAATGGAGCTGGCGCGTGCACTGCACCTCCCTGTCATCGTGCATGACCGCGATGCGCACGCCGACAGCATGGAGATCACTCGTCGGTATCCGGATGTGATCGGCGTGTACCATTGCTATGCCGGTCACGTCGAAATGGCACGCGAACTGCTGAAACTCGGGTATTATCTGTCATTCACCGGTGTTATCACGTTCAAAAATGCTAAAAAAGCGAAGGAAGTCATTCGTGAAGTGCCGATTGAGCGATTGATGATCGAGACCGATTCGCCCTACATGGCACCCGAGCCGTTTCGCGGCCGCCGTAATTCCTCGCTGTATGTGCATCGCATGGCTGAGACTATCGCGGAAATCAAGGGCATGAGTGCCGCAGAGGTTGAACGGATTACAACCGAAAACGGCAGACAGCTGTTTGGTATTTCCGGGTAAGATAAAGCAAAACAGGGACAAGAGGTTTTATCTCTTGTCCCTGTTTTGTATGAACTATGTTGACGAAAAAGATGCACCAATCCAAAGCCCCATCTCATCAAGCCGCAAACCAGCGGAGCGTTTGCGGCTTGAAAAGGAGGAGCAGCGGAATGAGTGCGCTCTGACTTTTTTGATAAAAAAGTCGGAGCAAGCGATATAAAGCTTGCTCCGACGTGTAATAGCGAAACACTATAGATATCGGTCCAAACCTCAATTTGCAGAGAAAATCATTGGTCGCATCTATCTGCCCACCAGCAATTTATAGTTTCAATACGATTAGACAATCTCTCCTTGTATCGGTTTAGTGGAATATCGAGCAAATCTAATAAAATAATTCTATACATGAGTGAAAGCTTGTGTAGGTAAAGCACACTCTCATCACCATTCAAGAATTTTCTATTCTGCTTACTTTTAATGTGAGCAATTCGATTCCTACTATTTACTAATATTTGCACAAAACCTTCCAAGTCTTTTTGGTACTCACCCCGAAAAATTTCTTGCCCATAATGGCTTATTATATATTTAAGATCCAAACCTAATTGGGACTCCTCACGACTCTTCCTTTTTGGCAAAACAAATTCGCTCTTTTTGCTCTGAATAATCTCGCCCACACCAATAAAGGCTTCAATTAGGAAAGCACATTTCATGTCCACAGGCATTTCAACTCTGGAAAGGCAATATAAAGCCGTATTGTGAACAATATCTAATTCCTCTTGAATCAGACACCAATTTGAAAAAAGTGTTTCGGAAAGCACCTCATCAAAATTAATCAAACGGTTATTTTCTCCAATCATAAAATCAGCAGAAAAATAATTAGGAAGCAACTTTTTCTGAATGCTTGTGGTGATTTCGACTCCATCCCGAGTAACCGATGTGATTGGATAAAACTGCCCATCCATTAGCATTATTAGACGCTTCAAATCAAAGTATAAATGATGAAGGTCGTATATGGAGGCATCCTCTACAGTATGAACCGTAATGATACGTTCACCAAATTGCTCTATGGAAATCTCTGCTAAACTATGTTGTTGGCCTATATAGGCTGTAATCGTTTTCTCGAACGGTCCACCAAGTATACCATTGTTGGGACATTCTCGAACAATGAATTCCATCTGGTCACTACCTTTAGATAGTGCGGAGTTTTCTCTTGGCTAAAAAGAAGAAAAAAGTTCTGTTTTAAATATCATACAGCAAGCTTTATGTGAATTTCTATGTTACTCCAGACATATTAACTAATCGTTTATAAATTCCTCAAATCCGCGGTATAAAGTATAGTTATACTTTGCAATTTGCGGTTGCCCTCCAAAGAGTTTGGAGGCTCCTGGATAATACGAAAAAATAGACTTGATTTGTGCTAAGTAAGTATATGGATTATTAATGTTCCCTACTCTTTTCTCAAAAATCCCAGTCAAGATTCCGGCCCACAAGCCGGAAGACTCAATTGCGCCTTTATATAAATCATGGAAATTACTACAATACCCCAATACATCCGCAGCTACAGTAATTACAGTTGTCAATATACCACCAAACTTAGCAACCCTTAAAATATCCATACTTTTTCTATATTCATTCGCTGCAGAATCAATTTTTTTCTTTTCATCATTAATAATTGCCTCTATCACTTCAGGAGCATCTGCTTGAGCCAGCTCATTGCGAAGAGTTTTAATGGCATTCAAAAATTGATTGCGCTCATCTTTTCGCTTTTCACGAAAACGAAGAATATCTGTGGGAGGAACATGCAAAAGATCTTGTGGAAAAATATCTGGAATCATAATCGATACTAATGCTTCGGTGCTCGGTTCAATGTATTCTTTCCCCGGTCGATAATCATCCTGAAGAGCTCCTCCGTATAAAAAGTAGGTTGATGTTGTCCACAACTCTTGATTTCTGGTCCACAAAGATAGTGAATTCTTTTTTGCAATGTGATTTGCTAAAAAGGTCATATAGAAGTTCACAGTGTGGGGGCTTGCATACAGCCAGTTTTCATCCTCGTCAATATGTTTTAGCTTGAAGAAAATATCCTGCAAGAGTTTGACATCCATTTTTGAAGAATGAATTCGGATATATTCTGTTTCATCATCCTCAATCAGCGAAAGCGCAGCTGCTTTTCTATGATTCTCATCCATAAACTTCGAAAATTCTTCACTCGCTTCTTTTGAATACGGAACAGGAGATAGTGGGATTCCAATTTCGCCGGTAGAACACAACTCTCTAATATTTTGCGGTTCATTCAATTCATATCCAGGGGGCACAATTCTATATATTTTATCCGCAAAAAGAGCTGCATTCCAGAGCCATTGATAATCTTCGTGGCGAAACTCAATTGTCGGATAATAAAGAATAGAGTTACTCATAATTCAAGTTTCCTCTCTATAATTTTAAGGAATATTTTATTGATGAATTGAATGGCTTATGCGCATCATCCGTCAATTTCTATACATGATTCAAATTGTTACTTTAGGTGCGTCCTCCCCAAAGATAACTTAATCAATAGCATCTTAAACTCTGGTGCAATCCATGAAGCAAACTCGCAAGCAATCATCGGATGAGCAAATGTTCCTCTGGCTTTACCTTGCTTAGAAACAATGCCGATTGCCTTTGTTCGGTCGATCCACAGCTTTGGTATCAATGTAAAAGAAGCGGCTTTCTTCTTTTCTAAAAGCTCCTCATAACCGGCTTCGCTGTAATCAGGATTATTTTCCTGTTCCCACAGGTTGAGGAAGGCTAAGGTGTTTCCACTTCGCAACCAACTCTGAATCACATATCCTGGAGCATCCTCACTATGTGCTCGAGCAATCTCGGTAAGAGAAATATAACTCTCATCTTGCTTCTTGTCCTGTGATACCGAGTTCTTTCTCCGTGCAACACTTTCCAATACCTCACTCTTACTCTTGCCATAGCCAGCGAGAGCGGAGAGCGTATATTCAGCAATATCATTTTCCTTTGTGATTCGCAGTATAATTCGATCTCGTTCCTCGCAGGTGATATTATCCGCTCCCACAAGGTATTCCAACAAATTTCCAATGCCAGCTAAATCTATCATGCTGATTTTCCTTGCCACACGCCTCACCTCTTGAGGCTATTGTAGCATAACTTGTAGAAATATGAAAGATAAATCAAATCTGAATCACGGCAGGGGAAACATAGCGTGTGCCTTTCCTTGGTGTTCCTTCCTTATCGTAATCAACATTGCAGCGGGCAGACTTCTCAAACTGTGCATCCATGAACTTCTCCATGCCAATAACAGCTATGTATTTACCATTAGAAAGAAGATGATCTACCGCAGCTGAGTCCATTTTGCTTTTCCGATCGGAGAAGATATTTGTTTTGCATGAAGCATATCCACGACCTTTCCCAAACTTGCTCCTGCCATATAGAAATCAAAAATCAGACGCACAACATTTGCTTCACTCCTATTGATTTCAAGTGTCCCGCTACTGGTCAAAGTAAAACCATATGGTATTCTCATGTTTTGCCCCTCCTAAAAAATAAGAATTACTATGCTGCCGCCTCACCCGAGAGGCAAAACATAGGAATATAGAAGATATTGTTTTCTTTCGTACTGTCATTCTGCACAGTCAGCAAGGTTAATTGGTCTTCTTTGGTGTCAAAAATGACAAAACCCGTGTATAACTTAAGTTATACACGGGTTTTGTCTAATATGGTGGAGACGGTGGGGATCGAACCCATGACCTCTTGACTGCCAGTCAAACGCTCTCCCAGCTGAGCTACGCCCCCGATTCGGCTAATAAACTTTGCATAAAAATTATAACGCAACGGATTGGTTAATGTCAAGCACAGAGCATCTGGCAGTATCACTGAAATCACAAAGCAAAACTTGGTAGTGCTGCCGAAAATTTAGGTGAAACTGCCAAGTTTTATTCGCTGCTGTTAGGACTCGGGGGTGCGGACGAAAAGTTGGACAAAGCAGAGGCCGCAAGGAGGAAATAGGTATATTGTTCACATACGAAAAGAAAGTCCGCGCCCTGTAATTATATGAGCAAACCCATTCTGTAACTGAGACAATACGCATCCTGGGCTACCCAGAACGAGCAACGCTATATCGATGGATCTCCGAGAAAGGGCAACCAGAGAAAGTCAGATCGACCAAACGCGGGGAAAATACACCAGATCATCCGCGGCATCCATCGGTTGAGGTAAAACTACAGGTGCTTCACCGTTGCTTTGAACACGGGGAAGATGTAAAATCAGTTTCAGAGGAGATCGGTTACAGCAGAGCCAGCATCTATAACTGGCGCCGAAAGTATCTCCAGAGAGGACTGGTTGCACTCATGAATCCGTCAGATGATCCTCGCGAGGAACTCGTACCCGGAACATTCTCGGCTACAGAGGATATTGCTGAGCTTAAAGCGCAGGTGCAGGAAATGCAGATGCAGATTGATATTTTAAAGGAAACGATCAATGTATTAAAAAAAGCCCCCGGCATCGATCAGACAGCTCTCCGGAACCAAGAGAAAGCAGCGATTATCGATGCCCTGAAAAATAAGTATTCGCTGCCGGAACTTCTGTCCGCATTACACTGCCCGTGCAGCAGCTATTATTACAAGCAAAAGCGCGCAAAGAAGCAGGATAAATACTGCCATGTCAAAGAGAAAATCAAGGATATTTTTGAATCGAATCATCGCTATTATGGATATCGGCGAATTTATGCTACGCTGAAAAAAGAGGACTGACGGCTATCCGAAAAGGTAATTCGCCG
>NZ_QUIX01000011.1:98023-98483 GCF_003480365.1 Butyricicoccus sp. AM32-19
GGTAATTCGCCGTCTTATGAAGCAAGTAGGAGTGCAGGGAGTGAACAGAAAGAAGACAAGCTACAGTTCCTATCAGGGAGAAATCACGCCAGCTGTCCCCAATCTTCTAAAACGGGATTTCCATGCAAATCGTCCCAATGAAAAGTGGCTGACAGATATTACGGAATTTGCAATCCCTGCAGGCAAGGTTTATCTTTCGCCAATCATCGACTGCTTTGATGGCATGCCTGTTTGTTGGAGCATTGGCATCAGCCCGAACGCAGAGTTGACAAACGGAATGCTGGACAAAGCGATTTCTCTTCTAAAAGTCGGAGAGCACCCAGTTGTCCATACGGATCGTGGGTGTCACTATCGCTGGCCAGGCTGGATCAGTCGTATGGAAGCAGCACATTTGCATCGATCCATGTCCAAGAAAGGGTGCTCGCCTGATAATTCAGCCTGTGAAGGTTTCTTTGGGCGA
>NZ_QUIX01000012.1:0-94521 GCF_003480365.1 Butyricicoccus sp. AM32-19
GTCTTGAAATTGCAGGTGCATCCGGTGTATTCCTGCCGTTCCAGAATCCCTACGATGGATTGATCGCTCCAGCCATACGGGTTCTTGGGCATCGGCTTTCCCTTACGACTGGCATACAGCGCCTTGGTCGTGAGAACCTGATCCCTTTCAAGAATCCTCGAAATCTGCTCCGGGCCTTTGCCGTCAATGCAGAGGTCAAAGATGCGCTTGACAATCGGGGCGGCATCCTCATCCATAATCCACTTGTCCTTGTCGTTCGGGTCGCAGCGGTAGCCATAGGGCGGTTTGCCCAGATGCTTGCCGCTGGTGCCGCGCTGACGCAGACTGGTGCGGACTTTCTTGGAGGTATCTCTTGGATACCACTCGTTAAATAAGTTGCGGATTGCGGCAAAGCCCTCACCGTCCCCGCGCTGGCTGTCCACGCCGTCGTTGACGGCAATGAAGCGCACATCGTAGCTGGGGAAGATGATGTCGATGTACTGGCCTACAGTCAGGTAATCACGACCAAAGCGAGATAGGTCTTTGCAAAGCCAGCAGCCTACCAATCCCTGCTTTACCAGTTCAAAGCCCTCCTGTACGCATCTCGCCATCCTGCGAATCCTCGTTGCTGAGGCGGCAGTAGAGTATCGTAATTTTTTGCTGATCCGTCATAACGTCCTCCTTCACGTTCGGGTCAGCCGACAGAATCGGTGTGCTTGGAATTATTACCATAGTTTTGTGTCACTATCATTAACAAGCCACCTCCCGGTCAGAAAAAATAAAAGGACTCCGGCGGGTCAAAGATCGGATCAAAGCAGCTCTCATGGTCAAAGGCCTTGCAAAGCTCAAAGACCAAATCGTCTTTCCCCTCCATCACGGCACGGTTGATTTCGTCAATGCTGATAATTTTTCCATATACGATTCCTTTCTCATAATTCTATTTCGTTTTTGCGGCTGTGCAGTTGTGTCTGCTGCCGCTCCTGCTCCAACCGCTCACGCTCTCTGCACCATGCGGTGATGGGTAGCTTGCCATCCTTGAAATACGATTTCAGCTTGCGTTCCGCCATATAAAACGTCCGCAGCGTATCGTCATGCTCCGACTTGTATTTTTGTCTGGATTTTTCAAAACGGATGCTTCCCAGCTTATCCGCAACCGGTTTTCCATCGACATAATACTGTGCCATGCGCAGCAGCTCGTCCAGTTCTTTGATGCGGGATTGCTTTTCCCCGGCAGACGCTTTCATTGCGCTGATGCTGTTCTGCATGGAATGCAGCGCGGCATCCAGATCATCGGTGGTAAAAAGCTGCTTCTCCTGCAAAAAGCGGAATGCATCCGCATACCGCTGTAAGTTGGCTGTCTTGGCCTTTGTGCTGTATGCGCCTTTATTGCGGTTATTGTAATAGGTCATCAGCAGATCGTTCAGCATAGGCGGCTGCGGCTTGGAGAGTTCTTCCTTAACCGCTTTCAGCCATTCCAGCAAAGAGGCGATTTTATTTTTTGTTTTCCGCAGCATGGCGTTGGTTTTGCGAACCCAGCGGTTGAAGTCGACCTTGTTGGTACGGATGCCCTTCGCTCCCATTGCGCGGACAGACGGCCCCTCATGGACGGTAGGAATCTGTTCAATGCCTTGACGGGCATAGCTGCGGTGGTCGATCCGGCAATCCAAACCTTTCTCCGCAAACTTCCGATTGCACAGATCAGCCCACGCCTGCCGCCAATGCTCCAAGGTTTCGGGACTGCCCCAGTCGGTGGTCGGCACAGCGTTGAACATGTAGTTGCCCACCTCATCCAGAATACGCTCACCATGCTCGTCCAACACATATTCCCGCCGCTGCTTATTGCCCCACCTGCCGTCTGACTCAATAGGATGAATCGGACACATGACATGAAAATGCGGGTTAGAAATGCCGCCGTCCTCTTTGTCTGGCGAGTGAACGGCAAAGTCCACCACCATGCCCCAATTCACAAACTGCTCCAACAAAAATTGCCTTGTAAGATCGATGTTCTCCTGCATGGAAAACTCGTTCTGCAAGGCAATGTCAAAGCTGTAGGCAATCTGTGCTTTCTTTCCGCGTTCGGCTTTTTCAACCGCATTCCAGAGCGTTTCTCGGTCTGCATACTCCGGCGGCGCATGAGATGGCAGCAGGATTTCCGAACAGATTACGTCGCCCTTGCGGGTGTAGTCGCTGATCTCGCCGTAGTATTCGCTGTGCAGCTTTTCCCCAGCACGGTAGGCGGCAGACGCCACGGCGGATTGCCCCGCGCTGCGTTTGATTTGGGTTACATGAAAATGAAATAACGCGATACTCAGCACCCCTCTTTCTGTTCCGCCCGGTTGTGTTCGTTGACCGCTGCCATGAGCAGACCTTTGACCACCGGCAGGTCAAAAACCTTTTCGGCCAAGGCATAAAACTCAGCACGTGTCAACAGCTTCGTCAGCGGAGCAATGCTTTCTATATCCGCGCTGCGGACGATCAGGTTGTGTGCGCGTTTGGTTCGGTCGCCGCGCTCATAGTAGGCGATTCGGTTTTCCAGACGCTGCTTCTTGTGCTGCTCCTGTGTAAGCTGCCGCTCAATGTTTTCTTTCTCGGCATTCAGCTCAGCAAGGTTTTTCTGTTTTGGCATGGTTAACCTCCTTCAAAATTGGTGAAATAGTTGTTCAGACTTTGCGGTGGAAATTGTCTGCGTCAGCAGATGGTTTCCGCTGCAAAGTGGGCAGGGATAGATGCGCAAGCATCGCAAGGGGGCGCGGGTCTCCGGTGGAGACCAGCCCCTTGTACGGAACAAAGTGACGCAAAACAGCCCGGACACACAACTGTCCGGGCGATAGGCTCCGCAGGACGCACATACAGGGCTTGACCATGTATAGAAGTGCGCCCTTCGTCCCGGTGGGACTTTCGGGATATTCTCGGTTCGTCAGTTTTTCTTTCGCTGCCAGACGATTTCATACCTCAGCGCGTCGGCAAGCTGAACAGCCTCTGTGTAGCGTAGGGACTCCCGCTGGAGCTTGTTGGACAGGTTGGATACGCTGTCAGACCAGCCGTGTTCGTCATGCAGCAGATCGACCACCCCCTGCATGGTCATTCCTTGACGGACGATGTACGATTTGATTTCGTTTCTCAGATTGGATTTCATCAATTTTTACCTCCGTAATTTCGTGTAGTGTGGTTTCGTATCGGTAATGCTGGTGTGCGGTGGAATAAAAAATCCTCCGTGCCGCAAATCCGCTCAGATTTCCGCCCGTGATGCCCTATTCGCAGCAGCACCCTATCAGCTTCATCGTTCTGGGCGAGGTCATGCGGAACGGTGGGATATACCACATCCCAGTGCAATGGCTTCACACTACGGTAAACCACCGGACGGTGCATTGCGTTCGGCTTACAGTGAAAATTTTCATGAATTTCACAAGGATTGATTTCAAAGTGCCTTTTTGGGCATCTCACCGCTACTCTGTACATAGTAGAATTAGGGCATTTTGCTGTGTACATACGTACCGATGGTGCAGGGCAGGCAGCATTTCACGGCATGGGCAGATTTGTTCACGATTGGGTGCGCGTCAGCTTTCCGGTACATACGTACATAGCGATTTGCTCCAATTCTCAGATATATGGGGACTGATCAGCGGCTCGATGCCCAGATACCCCCACACTCTGCGCCCGGTAGCGTTCGTGACGGTATTCGTATGCTCCAGATTGTACGTTTTCAGATTCCGCATCAAAAAATCGCTGAACGAGCGCTGCCTGATAGGTGTCAGCCCGTTTTCATCGCACCAGATTCCGTAAATGGCATACAGCTCCTTGGAGGTGACAGACATATCCGCCTTCAGCCGAATATAGCCGGTGGATTCCATAAAGTCGATGGCATTGTTGGCGTCACGCTTGACGTACTCCCGATTGTTCAGTGTCCGGGGGCTTTCCGTGAATCGGAAGCTGTTTGCCGCAAGCCGCTGCAAGCCCTCAAGCGCCCAGAGAAAAATGCCCTCGACCTCTCGCTTCATCTTCTCGGCAATGTCAGGATCGTCCACACGATTGGCAGGCTTCTCTTTTGTGGTCAGGATCAGTTGGCGGCGGTAAAAGCCGTTGCTGCGGTCGTAGAGGGATTGCAGATCGCCATTGGAGAATGCCAGCAGCCGGGCATACATCCACCCCTGATAGCTCTGGACGCTTTTGCGTTCCAGATCCATCTTATCCTGTGCGGTAACGATGGATTTGACATAGTTGGTCTGCTTCAGAGCCTCCATTTTCATATCGTCATCCACAAGAAGATGAATGTGCTCCAGATCGGCGCGGGCAAACCGGTTGTCGGAAATTTTTGCGATGCTGCCGTCCTTCATATTGCAGCCAAACAGCCGCGCCAGCACGGGACCGATTTGCGATTTTCCTTCGCCGCCCTCGCCCTTGAGGATCATCATGCGCTGCCCCTTGGTGCTGGGAACGAGGCAATAGCCGATATATTCCTGAAAGGTGGGAATGTCCTCCGGGTAGAGCAGATCGGAGAGAAAACGCAGCCAGACAACCGGCTCCTCCGCCTGCGGATTGTAAGCAATGGGAAACCGGCTGCGCACGATTTCAGAACGTCCTGCGAGAAAGCTGCCATCGATGCGGAACGTCCCGTTCTGCACATGAATCTCATCCGGCTTCGGCGGGAAGCTCTCTGCATGAGCCGCCAGCTTCATGATCTCCACGATCTTGGAAATGGCGTGCGGAATGTTTTTTTGCGGCACAGCACTCCAGTTCGGCATAGATTTTCTCGTTCAGCAGCAGCGGGTCTGTCAGCCGCCCATCCGGTGTGAAAAATGCGTTGTCCGCATAGATGAGCTTGTTCTTTGACAAAAACTCCCGGCAAAAGGCTGCCTCATTGATGTCCTTGCCGTCGAACCATGCTGGGAAATCAAGCCCTGCATACTTCTTGTTCACGCGGCGTCCCTCCCATCGATTGTTTTCTTGAGCTTGTCCAACCGACCATCTGCAAGCAGATAACTGACCACTTCGGCACGTTCATAGGAATCACCCTCGCACAGAATATCCAAGTAATACTCCACTTTATCCAGCTTGTGGCAGGCTTCTGCAAATCGTTCATCCGGCGCTTCCTCCGAAGATTGCAGCGCACAGCGTACCTTCCAGTCCCGCAGCACACGGGCATAATCTGATAGAATAGAAAAGCACAGCCACTCGTTTTCTCTGAGCTGCTGTGCTTCTGTTCGGACACGCTTTGCGTGGAGCGCCGCTGCGCTGGGCGGTTTGTCCGGTGTGAGGTGAAAGTCTGTTGCCAAACGCTGCGCCGCCTCGTAGAGCGGCAAGCCGAATAGCTTTGCGGCAAAGTCGATCACATCTCCGTGCTCCCCGCAGGCGAAGCAATAATAGTGATCGTCTGCCGCATACAGGCTGGGATGCCGGTCATTGTGGAACGGGCAAAGCGCCATGCCGCAGTGGTTGACCTCCACGCCGTACCGCTCCGCCGCCTCCCGGCAGCTTACGCCATATTTGACGTTCTGAAAACAATTCATGCGTTATCCTCCGTAAAATAGATTGGAGAGGCAGCTTTCACACCTCTCTGCCTGTTTTATGTTCGGATTCGCAAAAAGCAGGCGGATGGCATGACAAGTTCATTTAAAAAACATGACAGGTCTTTCCACGTTCATATTCTCGTGGTATAATTAAAATAGAAAAACATGACAGGAGGACGCAGCATGGCACAGGAGCTTATCCGTCACAATGTGCTGTCTCTGGATTTCTGGCAGGATACCGTAACCTACGCAGGCAGCGTCATGCCGACCGGCACGATTGGCTGTGCGGTACTGAATATCCCCGACGGAACGATTGCGCGGTTGGACCAGCCGTGCATGACCTTGAATCTGCTGCTGACCGGCATCGGGGCAAAGAATGTGGATAGGCAGCTTCTTCCAAAAGCGCAGGAGGCGGGACAGACCATCATTCATGCGCTGCATGATGTCCAACCGTTCTCCCGCTTGGACAGAAAGCAGTTTGAAGATTATCTCATGCAGGCGTTTTCCGAGGAAGCATTTACCGAGCTGAACGAGTATTTGCAGCTCCCGATGGAGCAGCAGGCAGCCAGCAATATCACAGGAGCGCATCCCTTGGCGGCGCTGCTGGTGCGCGTTATTCCAGTGCTGGGGCATTTGAGCTATTCCCTGCACCAGTACAAGAAAACTATGACGGCGTTTGCAGAATTTCTGCAAGAGAATGCCGAAATACGAACGCCTGCGGGATACGCCGCTGCATTCGGGTAGTTTTTCAAGGAAAACGTGACTCTGGAGGAAAGCAATCCCTCATGGATGGCACTGACCAATGCGACAGTGCAGTATGTCCCTGCGATCCGTCTCGGAAATACGCAGGCGCAGCTTGTCAAGCGGATGCATTTTGTATCCTTCGTTGGGATGTTCCGCGCCGATCTTTTTGAAGGTTTATGCGTCGGACACGCGCCGAGGAAATGCGCGGTCTGTGGGAAATGGTTTCTGACCACTGACGCAAGATATGCCAAGTACTGTGACGGTCTGGCTCCCGGAGACAAACGTGGGCGCACCTGCCGCCAAGTCGGGAATCTTCGTGGACGGGAGCTTGCCGCCGACCATCCCATCAAGAAAATCTATACGAAGCGGTTCAACACGATCACGCAGTATCTTGGCCGCGGCACACTCGATGAGCAGACCGCCGCCGCAATGAAAGCACTGGCAAAAAGCAAGCTGGAGAAAGCCCTGCAAGACAGCGGCTATGCGCAGGGCGGCTATGCCGCCGAGATGGAGCAGGCGGCTCTGCTGGCGGAAGCGAAGGAAACGATGGAGCGGTAATGGAACGCCATAGCGGTGGGAGGTGCAGACATGGAGGATAACCGTAACAAACTGATACCGGCACAGCTTGCGGGCTACACATGGGAGCTGTCCGGTTATGCGTCCAAAGTGCCGTTCGCCAATGAGGACAGCCTGACCATGTGCGAAGTCCGGAACGTCTTTCAGCTTGACCCGGAACCGCCGCAAATGGAGCTGAACGACTACATACGCGAAGCTGTCCGTCACAAAGACCTTGCATACTTTTCCTTCTTCCTGCACCACTTTGAAAAGCGTCTGAACAGCGTGATTTACCGGTTTCTTACCCGCAATGGCATTGACCGCTACGACCCGGCGCGGTTTCTGGACTATAAGCTGGAACTCCTGCAAATGCTGCTGTTTTGCCTGCCGAGGTTCGACCCGGCGCAGGAAACAGAATTCCTGAAATACGCAAAGCATTATATTCAGGACGGGCTGCTGTTCTGCCGTATGATGGGAGAAGTCGGTTCCTTTGCCAGTCTTGCGGAGTACCGGCGTGTGCGTCAGATCGGCGCAATCTATAACAATTCGGGTAAGAGACGCGCGGAGATAGTTTCCGCGTTTGCCGCTCAAAGCGGGTACAAGGACGATAGCGTATCTGCGGATGAGCTGCTGACTATTGCCCAGCGCAACCGCAGCATTGTTTCCCTCTACCGCACGGAGCAGGATGAGGACGGCGAAGAAACCGGCGAGGATGTGACGCGCGACGATAGCTGGAACTACGCCGAAATCCTCTGGAACGGGATTCAGGCAAAGACGGTCACGGCGGCGTTTGAGCAGCTTTCCTACAAAGAGCAATGGTATCTGGAAAAGCGGAACGCCATCTGCATGACCTGCGGGCGCGTCAGCCCCTTGTCCACGCAGTCCACCTTTGAAGATTTAGCGGTGGATTTTGAAGGAACGACAGCCAGCGGTGCGGAGCGGTTCTACCGGCGTACATTAGACAAACTGCGGCGGAAGCTGCTGGAAAGCGGTGTGATCCATACCGTGACGCTGAAACAGACCGAGCGCCGCAAGAAGGAAAAAATAGCCGCCGCTGTCTACCTGTATCAGGCAGACAACGACGGCGAATGGGACAAGCTTCGGTTGGATTTTGAAAACGGCATGGCGGAGATCGTAAAGCTGGCGGATTGGGACACGGTGAAAAGCAATATCTTTGCAAAGACGGCGATACGGTTTGTGCAGGGTTTGCCGGAGACGAGACTGCTGAAATCCGTGGTTGTGCCGTTTGAGATGGAAAGGCTGGATCTGATTTGATCATGATGGAAAGCAAAACGACGCCGTTGACAACATCTTCGGATCGTGCTACAATTTGACTGAAATGAACAATATGGTCATAAATCCAAGGAGCGTGCGCAGTGGCTTTTACAGATGAACAGAATGAACAGATCCGCAATGACCTAATCCGGGAAGCCCGGCGCTGCGGCATTACCATCGGGATGCGGAAAACCTCAGTGGAGCAGCTGACAAATTCCGTCGGTATTTCCAAGGGATCGTTTTATAAATTCTTTGATTCCAAAGAGCTGCTGTTTTTCGCTGTACTGGAGGACATTCATACCGAGTGCTTCGCGGCGGCGCAGAAGTCTTTGCAGGAAAATACAGCCTTATTGCCTGCCGACCGCACGGCAGCAGCGATCCTAGCGGTCTGCCGTTGGCTCTCCAAGACAAAAGCCTTTGTGTTCATCGAAAATGACGCGGATTTTCTCCTGCACCGACTGCCGGAGGAAGTGAAGACCGCCCACTACCACGATGGCGAGACGCACATCCGTACCCTGCTGGAGATGGGCGGCTTGCAGCCCAAGGGCGGTATGGCGCTGGCTGCCGCCACAGTGCGGGGCTTGATTTTAACCGTCTCCCATCAGGAGCAGATTGGGGTGCTTTACCCGCAGGTGCTGGAAACGCTGGTGCGGGGCGCCTGCCGGGAGCTATTTGCATAAGCGGAAAAGCCGCAGTGATGCGGCTTTTCAAAAGGGATACAGTTAGCTTATTCTAACTCGCTTGTGTCATCTGTGTGAGTTAGAGTAGTTTAACATCTCGTTGTGAGGGCGAAATCATGAGAAACAGTCAAAATTTCTGGGATAAAAACGCCGGGCGGTACGACCGCTTCATGCGAAAGGACGCCGCAGCTTATGAGCAGATGTACGAGCTGCTGCGCCCCGTGGTGCGGCACAAAACCGTGCTGGAGCTGGCCACAGGCACGGGGCTGATTGCCAAAAACATTGTAAACAGTGCCGCTCATATTGATGCCACAGACGCTTCGCCGGAGATGATCGCAGAAGCGAAGCGGGACAACCGATCCACCAAGCTGCATTTCTCCGTGCAGGATATGTTCCACCTGCCTTATGCCGACGAAAGCTTTGACGTGGTCATCGTGGCCAATGCGCTGCATATCGTGCCGGAGCCGGAAACAGCCCTCTCTGAAATTCGTCGGGTGCTGAAAGAGGACGGGATACTGGTCGCACCGACCTTTACTCATGCCGGTAATGACTTTCGTGGAAAGGGCAAAGCATTTTTCATGAAGCTGGCGGGCTTCCCTCTCCACAGCAAGTGGACAAGTCACGAATATCTGGCATTTCTCCGGGAAAACGGCTGGACGGTGCAGAAAAGCGCCGTGCTGAAAGCCTCGTTCCCGCTGACCTATGCAGAGTGCGTGAAATCGGAGGGGTGATCCATGCAGATATTGGAACACGGGCAGGCGCAGGAGCGGACGCTGCTGTTTTTCCCCTGCACGGCAGAGCCTGTATGGGCCTTTGCCGACACGATCACGCTGCTTTCTCAGAGATGGCATGTTTTTCAGGTGGTGTATGACGGCCATCAGCCGGAGTATCCCGGGGATTTCACCTCAGTCGAGCAGACCGTGGATGAGGTGATCTCTTACCTGAAAAGCCGCGGCATCTCACAACTGGACGGAGCATATGGCTGCTCCATGGGTGGTGCCTGCCTGACCCGTATGTTGGCATTGGGGAAAATGCCCATCGACCGAGCCATCATCGACGGCGGGATCATCCCTTATCAGCTGCCCTACCCGGTGCGAAAGCTGCTGCTTTGGCGGGATATTGTGTCCTTTAAAATGGCGGCGAACAGCCGAAAAATTCTGGAAGCGGCCTTTCCGCCGGAACGGTTCACCCCCGCAGGGCACGACCCCAAAAAGGAGTACGACGCCATGGAAGCCTATCTCAAAACCTTTTCCGATCGGACGATCCGCAATGTATTCTGGTCTGCCAACAACTATGCGCTTCCGAAGCGCTCCGCTAAAATCGGTGCGAAAATCACCTACTGGTACGGCGACGATGAAAAGAAGGATCGCAGGCGGGATATCCGGTTCATCAAGCGCTATTTTCCTAAGGCGCGCATCCATGGCATCCCCAAGATGGCCCATGCGGAGCTGGTGATGGTACACCCGGAAAAATTCTGCCGGTATGCGGAAAAATTTCTGACTATGCAAGCGGAGGAAAGATGATATGAGAGAAAAGATCAAACTCTCCGGCGTGCCGGAGACTATGCTGCAAACCATTTACGCAAGGGCGAAGGAGAGCCGGGGACGCGGCGCGATTCACGATGCAAAAGCGGAAGAACTCATCGAAAAGCTGGACTACGATTTTTCCCTTGCGGACAAGGATACAGCCATGCACAGCGGCGTTATCACCCGCACCATCGTGCTCGACCGGATGACGAAGAAATGGCTTGCGTCGCACCCCGGCGCGGTGGTGGTCAACATCGCCTGCGGGCTGGATACCCGGTGCTATCGGATGGCAAGTTATGCGCATTGGTATAACCTGGACCTTCCGGAGGCCATGGCCGTGCGTGAGAAGCTGCTGCCGGAAAGCGGCACGATTTCGCAGATCGCCATGTCTGCCATGGACGATTGGGGCAGCAAAATCAGCGAGCAGAATGCGCCGGTGCTGATCGTCATCGAGGGGCTGACTATGTACCTGTCAGAAGCGGATGTGCAGCGCATTTTCACGGTGATTTCCCGCCGATTTGAGAAAGCCACAGTCTTTGTGGAAACCATGAATCCTGCGATGGCGCGGCACTTCAAGGAGAAATCCATTGACGCAAGCAATGCAAAATTCAACTGGGGAATCAAGAATGGGAAAGCACTTGCCGAACTGCTGTCGGATTTTGGATTCGTGGAGGAGCACAGCTTAACCGAGGGCATGGCGGCATTCGCACCGATCTATAAACTGCTGGAAAAGCTGCCCGCCGTGCGGAATATTTCCAATAAGATCATTGTGGTGGAAAAGGAGTGATGGGTGATGTCCTTTTTTGAGAACACCAGAAAGCCAACCGGTTTTGGTGGAAAAGTCATGGTGAACCTGATGAATCTGTGCCATGCGCCCCTTGCGGATTGGGGCATGAAATTCCTGCCGCTTTTATCAGATGCAAAGGTGCTGGACTGCGGCTGCGGTGGCGGTGCGAACATGAAAAGGCTGCTGAAAAAATACCCGCAGGGGATCGTGAAGGGCATCGACTATTCGCCCGTCAGCGTGGAGAAGACGAAAAAGGTCAACGAGACCGCCATCGCGGAGGGGCGCTGTGCCGTCCTGCAAGGCAGTGTGGCGGATATGATCTTCGCAGATGACTGGTTCGATGCGGTCACCGCTTTTGAGACAGTCTACTTCTGGCCGAATCTGCCGCAATGTTTTCGGGTGATTTATCGGGTGCTGAAGCCCGGCGGAACCTTTCTCATCTGCAACGAGAGCAGTGGCGACACGGACAAGGATGAGAAGTGGACGGAGATTATCGGCGGTATGACCATATACAGCGGCGATGAGCTGAAAACATTTCTGGAAAACGCTGAATTCTGCAATGTTCAAATCCATAAAAACAAAATTGGCTGGCTCTGCGTGACAGGACAGAAGCGGGAGGAATAAGGAATGCTGCTGCAAACGATTCTGGAAGGACTGGGGCTGGGGGCGCTGCTGGTTTTGGTGTGCGCCATCGGCATCCACAAGGGCGCTGTCGGCATGGTGCATTTGTATGACTCGAAGGTACAGGAACGGTGCGTTGCGCTGGGTCTGACCACAAAGGAAAAGATCAAGCAAAACTCGCTGCGCTTCAAGCTGATCTGCGTTCCGGGATATCTTGCTTATGTGCTCATTTTCGTGTATGCCATCAATGGTGCGCAGACTTTTGGGGGCGGTTTCTGGCAGTGCTTTGTAATCCTGTCTGTGATGAATCTCATCGACCGGCTTGGCATCGACGGCTATTGGGTCGGACACACCAAGGCGTGGGTAATACCGGGGACAGAGGATCTGATGCCGTACATCTCGAAAGCAGACAAGCAGAAGAAATGGCTGTTCGGAACACTGGGAATGGCCATGATTTCCCTGCTCCTTGCGGGAATCGGAATGCTGCTGTAAGGAGGAAATACCGATGTCAAAGAAAGCCACCGAGTTTCAGAAAAGAGAAATGAGCAAGATGTACCGCGGCAAGGAAATATTCAAGCCGCTGAACACTGGCTGGGTGGATGAGCGCGTGGCCTGCGTGCGGGAGTGGGTGGCGAACATCTTCTTCTACCGCAAGGGCGGCACCACCATCATGATTGACGCCGGGTATAACTACGACCGGCTGGCAGAAAAAATGGGCTGGCTGGGCATCGACCCGCAGTCCGTCCGGCACATCCTCATCACTCATCAGGACACCGACCACGTGGGCGCGGTGGAGGCAGACAGCCCCGGTTTGTTCCGGAGCGCAAAGCTCTATATCGGCGAGATTGAAAACCGGTATCTCACCGGCGAGGTGCGGCGAAAAGTCATATACCATCTCTATAAATTGCCGCAGGTCACAATTAACAACGAAAAGGTGCTGCTGCATGACGGCGAGACTTTCGAGATTGACGGTATCAAAATTGAGTGCTTCCTTGTCCCCGGTCACACATGGGGTCATATGGTCTATCTCATTGACGACAAATATCTCTTCACCGGCGACACTCTCTGGTTCGGCGCGGACGGCGGCTACAGCTTCATTTCCTCTCTGGCAGAAAGCAACAAACTGGCGGTAAAGTCGCTGGCGGCGCTGGAGCAGAAGCTGCAAAGCCGTGACCTGCATCCGCTGTTTCTCACCGGTCACACCGGCTGGACGGACAACTTCGAGTTCGCCTTTGCCCATAAGGACAAGCTTTGCTCACCGTTCCGAAAGCGGGTTCCCGACCCCACCGCGCCTTATGACGCTTATGATGAATCGGATGACACGGAAAAAATGGCAAAGAGTGGGTTCCTGAAGAGGGTGGGAAGATGAAGGTTTATTCCTTCGGCGCAGAAAATGCCCCGGTCATCCTACTGCTTCCCGGCACCTGCTGCCACTGGAAGGGCAATTTTGGACGGGTCATTCCGCTGCTGTCGGACAGGTATCGCGTTCTCTGCGTCAGCTACGATGGTTTCGATGAAACGGAACATACCGAGTTTCCCACTATGCTGGAGGAAACAGAGAAAATAGAATCTTACATTCAGAAACATTGCGATGGACATATCTGGGCGAGCTATGGCTGCTCGCTGGGCGGCTCTTTTGTGGGGCTGCTGGCGGCGCGGCAGAATATTCATATGGATTACGGAATTCTCGGCAGCTCTGATCTTGACCAAGCATCTCCCATTGCGGCAAAGCTGCAAACAAATCTGCTCCTACCGCTGATTTATCCGCTTATTCGAGACGGACGGTTCAAGAGTCGATTGCTGCAAAAACGCCTCACGCAGCGAAAGTCGGAAATGGGCGGTTATGTGCAAGCGTTCATGGAGATGCTCAGCGGCGCACGACCTTATGTGACCGTGCAGAGCTGCAAGAATCAGTTCTATTCCGACCTTGTCACCCCGCTGCCGGACAAGATCAACGTTCCGGGAACAGAGATTCATATTTTCTATGCGCTCAAAATGGGTGAGAAATACCGCGAGCGCTATGAACGGCACTTTGCAAACCCAGCCATTCATGAGCAGGACTTGCAGCACGAGGAGCTGCTGGCCTGTTATCCGGAGCGCTGGGTGCAGTTGGTGAAGGATATCATGGAGGGAAAGCGATGAAGCATCAGCACTTTGATGTGGAGACCGCCGGCTTTTACGGCGCGTACTGGGCGTGTGCCGACGGATCGGACTGCGCGGTCATTGCGATGATTGGTGACGATCCGGAGGATCGGCTTGCGCGTTCAGCTGTGAAATGGCTCTGCGGGCGGGGCGTAAATGTGCTCACCATGTCGCCTGCGAAAAAGGATTACGGCCATCATAATTATCCGCTGGAGCGTGTGGAGACGGCCATTTCGTGGCTGAAAGCCAACGGCAACCATAAAATTGGCATTGCCGGTGCTTCGACTACGGGAACGCTCGCGCTGACAGCGGCTGCCATGTTCCCGGATGTTACCCTGACCATTGCCATGACGCCCAGCGATTTTGTGTGGCAGGGTTTCATGCAGGGCAAAAGGGACGGCTGCAAGGAATGGCCGGTCGAGGGCGAGTCGCTGTTCTCCTACCGGGGCAAGCCGCTGCCCTATATGCCGTTTTGCTATCAGCATCCCGACTATTGGCACTGTGTCGCCGCAGAGAGCAAGCGCACTGGTGATATGGTTAACTCCCGCAAGCTGTTTGACGATTCCGAGGTGATGCATCCGATCGAGCCGGAGGAATATATTCCTGTTGAAAACATCCGGGGAAAGCTGCTGCTGATCGGCGCGGAGGACGATGCGCTGTGGGATACCGCAAAGTATATCCGCCGTATGAAAAAGCGCCTTGCGGAAAAGCCGCATGAATGCGAGATTGAAACAATGGTTTATGCTCACGGCACCCACTTTGTCTTTCCGGAGGGGATGCTGAAAATCATGCTGCCGGTTGGCTCCGGTCTGTTTGTAAAGTTGGCGTTTCAGGCAGCAAAGAAATATCCCAAGGAATGCCGCCAGACCCGGATAGACATCGAGAAGCGGATGAACCGGACTCTGGCAGAATGGAAAGGAGCGAAGTGAGATGCGTTGGATGGGAATGCCCCTAGCCATATGGGTAGTGTTTGCGAAGTCCTTTCAAGCGCAGCTGACGGCGGTACTGGGCTATGACCCGGACACCGCACGTAAGATCACGGAAAAGGCCAAGCCGAAGTACCGTGAGATCATCGCAAAGCTGCCCGAATTTGAAAAAGGTGATCGGTTCAGCATGAACATCATTGGCTGCGCCATGCTGGGGGCGTTTGTCCTCTCCATGCCGCGCCGTCCCGATGTGGAAAGCCTTACCGACTACTATGAGAAAGCGCAGATGACGCCGCTGATGAAATGGTTCTGCCGCCAAAGCGGCAAGTCGAAGTTCACGCCCAAGGATATTGCCGCCATGAAAGCCACCGCCGCCCGGAAGGCGGCTGACCGCAACCCCTACTCGTGGAATATGGACTTTTACGAGTATCCCGACGGCAGCGGTTATGAGGGGCGCTTCACGAAATGCGGCATCTGCACGCTGATGCAGGAGCTGGGGCTTTATGACCTGACACCCGCCATGTGTCATTTGGACTACGCCATGAGCGAGGCGGGCGGCGTGACGAATTTTGTGCGGCAGTACACGCTGGCCTCCGGCGACCCTTACTGCGACTGCGGATATCAAAAGAAACGAGTGTGAGGTGGCGGAGTATTGAAATATTTTGAGTTCGGACAAGAGTACCCGGAACTGATGGTGATGCCCCACGGCGGCGTATGCTATCGCGGCGCACTGCCGGTGGCGGAGGAAATGGCAAAGACCTATGGCAGGCGCTGGAGGCAGAGTGTGGGAATTACTTGCAGGGAGGGGGAAAACCATGAACTATAAAATCGAGAAAAACACTGTACAGGAAACGCTGATCATCCCACTCTATACACGGAAAATGTGCGCAGAGGTATATCCAAGCCTCTATCGGGACGAAACGGCACTGCGGCTGGTGAATGCGGTGGACTATAATTTTTCGGCGCTTCAGAAGAAATCCCACAGACTCATGCAGCGGTTTGGCTTTTTAGAGGTTGCCATGCGGCAGAACGACCTTGCCTTCGAGGTGCGGGAGTATCTGAAAAGTCATCCCAATGCGGCGGTGGTGAATCTCGGCTGCGGGTTGGACCGCACAGGTCGGGCTTGCGATAACGGTAAGTGCAAGCTCTACAATCTGGACTTTCCTGACGTCATCGCTGTGCGCAACGAGCTACTCCCGGCCAGGGATCGGGAGGAAAACATCCCCTGCGACCTCAACGATACATCGTGGTTTGAGAGAATCGACGCCTCCGGCGGTGCGGTCTTCTTTGCTGCGGGAGTGTTCTACTATTTCCTAAAGGAGCAGGTAAAAACACTGGTACGTGCTATGGCAGACGCTTTTCCGGGCGCTGTACTGGCGTTCGATGCCGCCAATGAGAAGGCAGTAAAGCTGATGCTGAAAACATGGCTGAAGGATGCGGAAATCAAGGATGTCGGCGCGTACTTCGCCGTTTCGGACGCCAAGCGCGAGATCGGTGCATGGGACAGTCGCCTGCATATCGCCAGCCGGGGCTATATGCTGGGCTACCACGACCTGAAAGACCCGTCCGTCAGCGGATTTTTCCGCTTTCTTGCAAGGGTCGGTGACGGAGTGATGAATATGCAGATCGTGAAGATTGGATTTGAACAAACAATATAGGAAACAAAACGGAATAGTTTGAAAGCACAAATCATGTTAGAATATCCGGCAGTTAGAGAACGCTAACCAAAGAACTTCAGGAGGTACCGTATGAAAAAGAAATTTGCTGCTTTTGTGCCTTGCTTATCATCTGGAATTTCGCCATGCGGAAGAAAGGACGTGATTTAATTGAAAAAACAATCCGATCTTTCCCGGCTGATGGGTTACGCCGGGAACCACCGATATTTCACCTACGCTTCGTGGATGCTGTCTGCGGCCAGTGCGCTGGTGGCGCTGGTGCCTTTTGTATACATATGGATGATTCTGCGGGATGTGCTGAACGCGGCGCCAAACTATGCGCAGGCGGTGAACATTCCTCATTACGGCTGGATGGCAGTGTTATTCGCAGTGCTGTCTTACATTATTTACATTGCGGCGCTGATGTGCTCCCATCTGTCGGCGTTCCGGGTGGCGACAAATCTGCGGCTGGCAGTATCGGAGCATCTGGCAGTGCTGCCGCTGGGCTTTGCTGAGACCTTCGGCAGCGGTAAGCTGCGCAAGATCATCCACGAGAGCACCGGAGCCGCCGAGACCTATCTTGCCCACCAGCTGCCCGACCAGTACAATGCCATCGCCACCCCGGTGGGGCTGCTGGTGCTGCTGTTGGCGTTCGACTGGAGGTTGGGGCTGCTGAGCCTTGCGCCGGTGGTGCTGGCTTTCCTCATTATGGCGACCATGACCGGCAAGCGGATGGTTGAAAAAATGCGGCAGTACGGCAACGCCTTGGAGGCCATGTCCAACGAGGCAGTGGAATACGTCCGGGGCATTCCGGTGGTCAAGACCTTCGGGCAGAGTGTGTTTTCCTTCAAAAAATTCAAGACCACCATTGATGAGTACGAAAAGTGGGTCATCTCCTACACCAAAGACCTGCGCCTGCCCATGATGTTCTACACCGCCGCCGTCAACGGCGTGTTCGCCTTTCTGATTGCAGGCGGGCTGCTGTTCACGACACACGGCGTGACCCCGGAATTTCTGCTGAACCTGCTGTTCTATATCATCATCACGCCGGTGATTTCCCTGACTTTGACCCGCATAATGTACATGAGCGAGAACAAGATGGTGGTAGCGGATGCGCTGGCACGCATCGACTCGGTGCTGGAGGCAGCGCCCATGCAGGTTCAGGCTGTTCCGCAGCACCCGCAGGATGCTTCTGTCGCGCTGCAGAACGTGCGTTTCAGCTACGACGGAAAAAACGAGGTTATTAAGGGCGTTTCGCTGGAGATTCAGCCGGGACGGACTGTGGCTTTTGTAGGCCCCTCCGGCGGCGGAAAATCTACGCTGGCAAACCTTGTCTGCCGGTTCTTTGATGTGCAGAGCGGCAGCGTCCGAGTAGGCGGAGCGGATGTGCGGGCAATCCCCAAGGAAGAGCTGATGGATACCATCTCCTTTGTGTTCCAGAACAACCGCCTGCTCAAGGGCAGCATTCTGGATAATGTCCGTCTGGGCAGACCGCAGGCCACCGAAGCCGAGGTGCTGGCAGCGTTGAAAGCGGCGCAGTGCATGGATATTATAGAAAAGTTCCCGGCGGGCATCCATACTGTTATCGGCACCAAGGGCGTGTATCTGTCCGGCGGCGAGCAGCAGCGCATTGCCATTGCACGCGCCATGCTGAAAAATGCGCCCATCCTGATTCTGGACGAGGCCACCGCTTTTGCCGACCCGGACAATGAAGCTAAGGTGCAGGCGGCTTTTGCCCGGCTTGCCAAGGGCAAAACCGTGCTGATGATCGCACACCGCCTGTCCACCGTAGCCAACGCCGACTGCATCTATGTGGTACAGGATGGGCAAATTGCAGAATTCGGCACAAAGGATGAGCTGTGCACGCAGAACGGTCTGTTTGCCCGGATGTGGCAGGAGTATCAGGCATCGGTGCAGTGGAAGGTCGCAAAGGAGGGGGAAAGATGATCGAAAAAATTCAACACGCCACGGCCAGCTCCCCGGAGGGCGCAAAGGGGCTTGTAAAGGGCGTTCTGGCCTGTGCGTTCCAGAACATGGCGTTCATGCTGCCTACCGGGTTGCTGTATCTCCTGGTAAAAGATCTGCTGGCAGGCTCAACGAGCGGGAGAACCGCCTTTTATCTGCTGGGGTGTGCGGCCTGCTTTGCGCTGATCTTGCTGACCACATGGTTCCAGTATAACGGCACCTATTTTACGACTTATAAAGAGAGCGGCACCCGCCGCCTGACCCTTGCGGAACGGCTGCGCAAGCTGCCCCTGTCCTTTTTCGGCAAGCGGGATCTTGCCGACCTGACCAGCACCATCATGGCAGACTGCGAGGTGTTGGAAAAGGACTGTTCCCACTTCATCCCCGGTCTATTCGGCTCCCTCATCTCTACGGTGCTCATTGCCCTGAGCCTGTTCACTTTTGACTGGCGGATGGCGCTGGCAGCCCTGTGGGTCATCCCGGTATCCGCCGCCATCGTGGTGGGCAGCTACCGGGTGCAGGACAAGGTGCAGGCCAAGACCATGGCGGCGAAAATGGCCTGTGCGGACGGCATTCAGGAGTACATCGAAACCCTCCGTGACCTGAAAGCCAGTAATGCGGAGCAGCGGTATCTGTCCGGTCTTTCCGGCAAAATTCGGGCTGTGGAAAAGCAGTCCATCGTGGCAGAGCTGGAAACAGCGCTGTTTGTGTCCTCTGCGAGCATGGTGCTCAAGCTGGGCATTGCATCGGTGGCACTCACCGGCTCGGTGCTGCTGGTGCAGGGCAGTATCGATGTGCTGACCCTGTTTCTGTTCCTGATGGCGGCCTCCCGGATGTACGACCCTATGCAGGGCGCGTTGCAGAATCTGGCAGCGGTCATTGCCATGCGCACCAATGTGGGGCGGATGAACGAGATCCTGGATGCTCCCCTGCAGACCGGCAGCGAGCAGCTGACCAATCAGGGCTGCGATATCGTGTTCGACCATGTGGGCTTTGCCTACAACTCCGGCGAAACGGTGCTGCGGGATGTCTCCTTTACCGCAAAGCAGGGCGAGGTCACGGCACTGGTGGGTCCCTCCGGCGGCGGCAAGACTACCGTTTCCCGGCTGGCGGCACGGTTCTGGGACTACCAGAAGGGCAGCATCACCGTGGGCGGCATGGAGGTTTCCCGAATCGACCCGGAAAGGCTCATGAGCCTGTATTCCATCGTGTTTCAGGATGTGACTCTGTTTGACAACACGATACTGGAAAATATCCGTCTGGGGCGCAAAGGTGCCACCGACGAGGAGGTCCTTGCGGCGGCAAAGCTGGCAAACTGCGAGGAATTTGCCGAAAAGCTGCCGGACAAGTGGAACACGAACATCGGCGAGAATGGCTGCGCTCTTTCCGGCGGCGAGCGTCAGCGCATTTCCATTGCCCGCGCCTTCCTGAAGGATGCGCCCATCATTCTGCTGGACGAAGCCACCGCCAGTCTGGACGTAGAGAACGAAACTGCCATTCAGGAGGCTCTTTCCCGGCTCATAAAACACAAAACCGTCCTTATCATCGCCCACCGGATGCGCACTGTGGCCGGTGCGGATAAAATCGTGGTGCTGTCCGACGGCGTGGTGGCCGAACAGGGCGCACCCGATGCACTTTATGCCCGGAACGGCCAGTACACCCACATGGTGGATCTGCAGACCGAAAGCCAGCGCTGGGCCATCTGACCCAATTCAAAACAGCCTCCCGGCACAACAAAAAAGGACATCTACTCAAAAGAATAGATGTCCTTTTTAGCACCCGAATCCGTCAGCTAACAGTCATGTTTAAATTACTTCCTTATCACTGTTAAGCCAAGGCTTCGGGTTCTTTGCGTCTCTGCGCTTACTTCATAATGATCAGTGCCATGAACACGAGGTCGGTATCGCCGGTATTATCCAGCGCATGACCGGTGCCGTCCGGACAGAAGGTCACGTCGCCGGCCTTGACCGGATAGGACTTCTCACCGTCGTTATACGAGCCTTCACCGCTCAGGATGTAATAGGTCTCGGTCTCGCCGTGGTGCTCGTGGAAGCCGAGCGTGCAGTTCGGCTCGATGGTTACCTTTGCATACAGGCCGCACTTGCCGTCCAGCTCCTTCTCACCGAGCAGGTGCTCGATGATAACGTGTCCCTTGCCGCCAGCCATCTGCTCTACCTTATCTACCCGATGTTCGCTTGCAGTCGTAATCATAATTCTTTCCGCCTTTCTTGTCCTGGGCAATATCGCATGATTGAAGCTGCGGTGTTGCCCTTACCGCTCGCGCAGTTTCTTGTCAATTCCTATTATAGCGGTTGTAATCCAAATTACAAGATAAGATTTCCATTTCCGCGAAGAATTTACTTTGCAGTCATACCGTACACCGGAAAGCCGATACGCACCTTAAACTGATCGCCGTCCACCGAGACATCGAACGTGCCGCCGCAGGCCTCGGTATAGCTTTTTGCAATGGCGAGACCCAGACCGCTGCCCTCAGTCGAGCGCGCCGCGTCACCGCGGACAAACCGTTCGGTGATCTCATCAGCGGCAAAGTCCATCTCGTAGTTGGCGGTGTTTTTGAGTTCAATAATGGCCCGACCGTTCTCCTCTGTAACAGAGAGGAACACGCGCGTGCCCTTGAGCGCATATTTCACGCAGTTGCCGATGAGATTCTCCAGCACGCGGGACAGCTTTCGTCCGTCCGCCCAAATGGGCAGCTCCCGCTCGGGAATGGCGGCTTTGACGGTCAATCCGCTCTCCTGCACGGCCTTGTCCTGCTCCGCGAGCGCCTGCCGGGCGAGCGTGCATGCATCCAGCCGTTCGCTGATGATCTGCTCTGCGCCCGACTGCACCTTGGAGATATCGAACAGGTCGCTCGTCAGATTCTTGAGCCGCAGACCCTTTTGATGGATAATGCGGGCGTAGTCGTTCGCCTCCTCCGGCGTTAAATCCATTTTGCCGAGCAGATCGGAATAGTTGAGGATGCTGGTCAGCGGCGTTTTCAGATCGTGGCTGACGTTGGTGATCAGTTCGCTTTTCATGCGTTCCGCGCGGACTTCGTTCTGCAGCGCCGCCTGCATGCCGTCACCAAGCGAGTTAATATCCTCGGCCATTTCAGCAAACACGCCCTCCGGCATGTCGGTCAGCTTGAAGCTGAGATCACCCGCACGCAGCCGGCGCAGCGCATCCACGATACGCTCAAAGCCGGTGATGCGTTTGATGAGAAAGTAACCTGCCGCGAGGAACCAGACCATGCCGAGCACGAAGGCAAAAAACGAGCCGCCCACTCCGCCGAACACCGCCGCAAGGAACGCGAGAACAATCGAATACGCCGTAAAGAGCAGCACAACGTTGCGCGTTTTGTAGTCGCGGAACAGCATGCGGCGCAGTTTTCCGAAACTTTGCCGGATGCACTTGCATACCTTAATAAAGGTTCGCCAGCACCAGAGGATGAATCGAATCGACCAGCACTGCTTGACGAAGCTGCGGTTCTTGATTACGCGCACAAGCGACAGCGTAAGTTCAAGTGCGAACGCAAACGCCGCGACGAAAAACAGGATGGACGGTACGAGCAATATCGACATGTCGTTTGTGCCGTTCAGCAATTCACCCATCAGTGCCAGATTCAGTCCGCCTGCCGTGCCGAGCACCGCCCAGAAGCACAGCACGTTCACTTCCACCGGCAGACGGTCGATAGTGACAAGGTGCACGTCCTCATCCTCCGGCTTGCGGCCGGTGACGAACAGCAGGAACACGAACAGCACCAGTGCAATGCACGTCAACACAATCGCCCGATGGAGCACGCCGGTAATCTGCGTTTTCTGCGTTTCCCACTCAGCCTTGATGGGTGCAGCCTGTGCGTCCGTGAAGCGCACCAGCAGCAGGGTGTTAGACGGGTACGGATTGAACTTATTGAACTTCCAGCCTTCCTCTGCCGCATCCTCCTCGGTGTAGTAGCCGTAACTGTCCGTTTCCTCATCGTAAACCGCAAGCGGATAGCCGTAGTACATTCCCACATTGGACTGCACATTGCCACCCGGCCGTGTGATCATGTAAAACGCAGATTTTTTTGCCGCGGCTTCGGTCAGCGTGTCATCGCCGACCGTTTTATCGCCCATTCTGCCGAAATAGTTTCCCGCAAAATCCGTATGCTGCCTGCTGAATTCCGCTGCGTCCATACCATCCTCAAACGCATTCGCCATTTCAGCACACATTATGCCGAGCTGCTGATGCATATAGGACGAGTCGGCAAAATCACCCTCAAAGCGATAGACCATTTGGTCAAGGCCATTCGCGGCAAAATCTGTTATCGTGTTCTCAACGAGAAACAGTGCACCTGCGAAGCACCCCACAATGCCTGCAAACGCGATAAGCTTTACTACCGTACTGCGTAAGATCCCCTTGATATTCATACTCACTCGCTCCTTTCGATTTTGTAGCCGACACCCCATACTACCTTAAGATAGCGCGGCTCCTTCGGGTTGATCTCTATCTTTTCGCGGATGTGCCGCACATGGACGGCAATGGCGTTGTCACTGACAATATCGTCATTCCACACCTGTCGGTAAATCTCCTCGGTGGAGAACACCCTTCCCGGGTGACGGCACAGCAGCTCAAGTATTTTGTATTCGAGCGGTGTGAGACGAACGGCTTCGCCGTCCACCGTCACGCTTTTGCTCTCGGTGTCGAGCACCAGTCCGCGGATAGCAATCTGCGTTTCCTTTATCTGCATCGCGCCCAGCTGAGTGTAGCGCCGCAGCTGGCTTTTCACGCGCGCAACCAGCTCGGACGGGTTAAACGGCTTTGTAATGTAATCATCCGCACCCGCGGTCAGTCCGAGGATTTTGTCCGCGTCCTCGCTCTTGGCCGACAGCAGGATGATCGGCAGGTTTTTACTTTCCCTTACCTTTAATAAGGTTTTGATTCCGTCCAGCTCGGGCATCATAATGTCAAGAATGATAAGGTGTACGTTCTCGGTCATTACGATGTCGAGCGCCTCCAGACCGTTGTACGCCTTGCGCACCAAATATCCGTCTGCCTGCAGGAATATCGCAATGCTTTCCACGATCTCGCGGTCATCGTCCACCACCAGAACAGTCAGCTTTTCCATTTCCCTTCCCCCTTTCGTTACTTCTATCTTACCACAGGTTTCTGTTGTTTTCCGCAGGGAATTTCTTTAGATTTTATGAAGATGAAAAAAAGTCCCTCGATCGAGGGACTTTTCTTTGCTATCTTTACGGGGTGTTGCGTGCAGTGTAAACCATCTGTGCAGCGTACTGACGCGGCAGAGGATCGTCCTGTCCAACCGCAACACCGTTCAGCAGACCGATGTTTTCCGCTTTTTCCATTACCGTGTCTTTCCATTCCCGTCCGGCGAGAAACTGTGGACTGTAACGCAGCTCAAGCAACAGCATTTTTGCCGCTTCAACCGTTGTGACTGGCTCATTCGGGCAATATTTTGTGGTCGTCCGACCGCGAACAAAATGATTAGCCTCGCAATACTCAATATACACCTTGGCCCAGCTGTCGTTGATGTCCGTGAACGCACTGTCGAACTTATTGGTATATAAACTTGCGTCGTCATGACCATTACGCAGAACGTAAATCATTTTCGCCATCTCTGCGCGGGTAACGATCTTATTCGGCTTGAACGAGCCGTCCTCGTAACCCTTGATGATGTTCAGCTCCTGCATTCTGGTGAGCACATAATCGTCCACCTTAATGTCGCTCTGGTCAGTAAACGCTGCACCGGCAAACGAAGTTGCTGCGCAGGCTGCCGCCATGCTCAGCGCGATCAGTCGCTTTCTGAGTTTCATATTAAATTCCTCCTTTTATTGCATGGACGCCGTAGTGCATCCATAAGTGGAATATAACACAGTCTACAGTATTTGTCAACCTTTACCTGAATTTGTGCAAATTCGTGTGATTTTGTGCAAAACAAAAAGACTGATGTTTTCACATCAGTCTTTTGGAGGTACCACCCAGAATCGAACTGGGGATCAGGGAGTTGCAGTCCCACGCCTTACCGCTTGGCTATGGTACCATGTGGAGCGGCTGACGAGGCTCGAACTCGCTACCTCCACCTTGGCAAGGTGGCGCTCTACCAGATGAGCTACAGCCGCATATTTAGTTTTTCGCGCTAACGCGATTTTTGTCAGTGCCGATTAGTTACCGGACGCTTCGGGTTTAACGCTCACGGGCGGAATCGCTTTTGCTGCGGCAAAAGCCACGCTGGTTGAAATATGCCACCGGCATATTTCCAAGAGCCAGCTTTCGATTCCTTACTCGAAAGGGATTATTTTTATAATGAGTGCTTGGGGCACTCATTATAAAAATGGTGCCTCCGGGCGGAATCGAACCACCGACACGGGGATTTTCAGTCCCCTGCTCTACCGACTGAGCTACAGAGGCATATTTCTTCAATCGTTTCCGATTGAAGAATGGCGACCCGGATGGGACTTGAACCCACGGCCTCTAGCGTGACAGGCTAGCGCTCTAACCAACTGAGCTACCGGGCCAGGCCGTCGTCGCTGTTTCGTTTTCGTTCGTATCTCTCAGCGACGATGTTTATTATACAGAACCTGTGCCCAAATGTCAACACTTTTTTCAAAGTTTTTTTATTTTCTTTTTATTTCGTTGCGTGTGTTAAAAGTTCCTGCAACTCTGCGCGGCTGAAACGATAGATTTTATCGCAAAACTGGCAGGTTACCTCACTATTTTCCTGTTCTTCCGCCATCTTGCAAAGTTCGGTTTTTCCCATGCTGATCAGGGCGCGCTCTACTTTTTCACGGCTGCACGCACAGCGATAGCCGATTTCACTGGTCTGCAGAAAATCTACCTCAAAGCCATCGAGCACCGCGCGGATAATGTCCTCGAGGCTCATGCCCTTATCGAGCATAGCAGTCATGCTCTCCAGCTTTGCCAGATTGGCCTCCAGCTTGTCAATGTCGGAATCCTTCACGCCCGGCATAAGCTGCACGAGCCAGCCGCCGGCGCACTTGACCGAGCAGTCGGTATCCACGAGCACGCCGAGCGCGCACGCCGACGGGATCTGCTCGCTCTCCGCGAAATAGCGGGTCAGGTCCTCGGCAATCTCGCCGTTGACGAGCGCAACTGTGCCCGTGATCGGGTCCTTCATGCCAATGTCCTTAATGACCATCAGATAGCCGCGGCCGACACCGCCGCCTACATTCAGCTTGCCGTCCGCACGCAGCGGCAGATCGACAGCCGGGTCCTGCAGATAGCCGCGCACATAGCCGTCCGAATCACCGACGCAGACGATCGCGCCGAGCGGGCCGTTGCCCTTGATCTGCACGGTCACAGAGCCGTCCTCGGCCTTGAGCTGGCTGCCCATGATGGCAGTCGCGGTCAGCGTTCGTCCGAGGGCTGCGGTAGCCAGCGGCGTGGTGCTGTGGATTTCGTGTGCGCGCTCGACCAGCTCGGTCGTGCTGGCTGCACAAATCTGGATGCCCGCATCACGGGCGATCGCGCGAAGTAACGTATCGCTCATAAGTTAATCTCTCTTTCGTGCTGTAAAGTAAATGCGGTCCTCGCCGCCCTGTACGGGCGCAAAGGACTGGTCGCCATAGGTTTTGATCTCGGTAAAACCGGCCTGCTCCAGCATGGCGGTCAGCTGTGCAGGCTCGTAGATGCGCTCCTCGTGCGTTTCCTGCGCACGGTGCCACACATCGTCCTCCTGCTCGAAAATATCGAACTGGTAGGCGCACAGGCCGTCCTCGACCGCCGCCTGCCATACGCAGAATACACAGTCATCCTCGCGGACATAGCTTTCGCCGTCAATGCGGGCGAATTTCTCGGCTGTGTTGATGTCGAATACGAACAGGCCGTCCGGATTGAGGAACGTGTGTACGCGCTCAAAGGCAGTCTGCAGTGCTTCCGGCTCAGTGACGTAGTTTACGCTGTCCAGACAGCACAGGCACGCGTCTACCGCGCCGTACAGGTCCAGCTCTTCCATACGCTGATTGAGCAGCAGAGGACGCGGCTCGCAGTCCAGCGTGTTCTGCAGCGCCTGCATGAGCATTTCCGGCGATGCGTCCGCGCCGATCATATCATAGCCGCGCTGCGCCAGAATGCGCGTCAGACTGCCCGTGCCGCACGCCAGATCGAGCACCAGCGACGGCTTTACGCCCTCCCGCTCAAACAGGCGCTCGAAAAAGTCTGCCCATTCCTCGTAGCCCACGTCATCCGTGAAGCGGTCATAGTATTCCGACAGGGTTTCGTAACTATTCATGGCTCTCCTCTGCTGTTTCGTCCTCCTTGAGCCGGTCGAGCATCTTGCGGTAGCCGTCCGAGCCATACACAAGGCACTTGTTCACGCGGCTGATCGTCGCGGTGGACGCGCCGGTCTCCTGCACGATGTCACTGTAAATGCGGCCCTCATCCAGCATACGCGCCACCTGAAAGCGCTGCACCATGGCACGCAGTTCAGCGATCGTGCACAGATCTTCAAAAAAGTCGTAGCAATCCTCGACCGTCTGCAGCTTGAGAATACCGCGGAACAGAATGTCCATATCCTCGTCCTTCAACTTTCGATTCATGGTCTATCCCTCCCTACATTCGTTTTTTCGCTCTTATACCCTATATTATAGCACATCGCTTTTATAGTGTAAAGCGTAAAAATATTTGGTTTTCACGGGTGGACAGATGTCCGTGTGCGGCACTCTTTTTCGCTGCACCAGGCGATTAGGACACCTGAACCGCGCAGGCGGTTCACCCTGTCCGGGCGGCAGTTTTTTCAGCACCGGCTGACCGGGGCACACGAACTGCCGCAGGCAGGTTCGCCCCTAACGGGCGGGGAGTTTTCCGCTGAACCTTAGCGGGAGGATTCGCCGTCTGCGGACGGCGGGAGCGTTGCGGCGCCCGCCGCGGGGGCAAAAAGGAAGGACAACCTGCGGTTTTCCTTCCTCTTTGAACTCCTACCTTTCCCTTGCTTCCTAATCTGGTGCAGATTTCCTACATGTGACCGCTGCGAAAAGGGGTACGGCAGAGGATTTTTTCTTCCGTATCTTTCGCAACCGATTCGCAGTGTCAGATAACATACTGCTACACAGACCGGCAACTCTCCGCAGGCGCGACATGACAGTGTCGCGCAATTCGTTAGCGCGTTATGATAGACAGCACCTACGAGGATAAATTGTGCCAAACACCTAAATTCGCAGGTGCCTTCCGGTATAACGTGCCAAAGGGTTGCGCGGCACTGTCATGCCGCGCTTGCGTAGATGAACCCACAAGTGTAGCAGAACAGTATCCGACACTGCGAATATGTCTCGACATGGGAGCACACTGTGCTCCCCTACGGTAGAAAAACTCCTCTGCCGTTCCCCTTATTTCACAGCGGTCACATGTCGGCAATCTGCGCCAGACTCTCCCAAAAGGAAGTGGGAGTTAAGAGGGTAGAAACCTTGGTGTCTACCCTCTTGCCCTGCCGCGGGGCGCGGCGAATCCCCTCGCTGAGGTTCAGCGAAAAACTCTCCGCCCGTTAGGGACGAACACGCTGACGCAGTTCGCGCACCCCGCTCAGCCGGTGCAGAAAAAGAGCCGCCCCGTCAGGACGAACACGCCTGCGGCAGTTCGTGTCCCCCGCAGAATCGGTGCAAAGAAAAAAACGCAGAGGAAACCCTCTGCGTTTCGCATTAAATCAATTTGAGCTGCTTATCCGGCAGATCCTCATCGGTAAGCAATGCGCCGATGGACGGAATACTGCGACAGCGGTAGCGCGCGTTATCGCTGAGCGCGGCGTCCTCGGTGCGGCACGCCCGCGTAATGGTATGCTTGCCGCGCAGCACCATGGTCTGCACGCCCTGCGTGGAACGGGTTGTCTTGACATCGAGCATGCTCGCGCGGAACGTGAGCGCACGGTTGGCAGTCGAGAACATGGTGACCTCGCTCTCCTCCTCGATTGGGTGGAAGAACGCCACAGCCGGTGCCTTATCCGAGTACGCGCCGGTCAGGCGGCGTCGGTTGGTCTTGGTCTCGAAGGATTCCATCGAAAACCGGGCTGCCTTGCCGTTTTTGAACACAACGACCATACTGCCCTTGTAGTCACCCGGCAGGACGGCATAAACCGGCGTTTCGCCCTCGTCCATCTCCAGCTTGGACGCAAGGTAATCACCGAGCACAGACGCCTTGCTGTCCTCAAAATCGTACAGGTGCGCCTTGTACGCCTGCTGCATATTGGTGAAAAAGATAATTTCGTTCTTGTTGGTCGCCTCAGCCGTCCAGAACACCTCATCGCCCTCTTTGAGCTTATGGTCCTGCGACATGCGCCACGACTGCGGCGTAATCTTCTTGAAGTAGCCCTCGCGGGTGAGGAACAGCAGCACCGGATAATCCTCGATGTGATCCTCCTCGTCGAACTGCTGCACGTTGTCCGCAGTGATGATGCGCGTGCGGCGCTCGGACGGGTACTTCTTGATGATCTGCTCCAGCTCCTTGATGATGATATTGCGGATCTTCGCCTTGGATTTGACGATTTCCTCCAGCTTTTTAATCTCGTTTTCGAGTGCTTCGGTCTCCTGCGTGCGCTTCAGGATATACTCCTTGTTGATGTTGCGCAGACGGATATCCGCAATAAATTCGGCCTGGATTTTGTCGATGCCGAAGCCTTCCATCAGGTTCGGGATAACATTTGCGTCCTCTTCGGTCTCGCGGATGATTTTAATCGCCTTGTCGATATCGAGCAGGATTTTACGCAGACCGAGCAGCAGATGCAGCTTGTCCTTCTTCTTGTTGAGGTCGAAGAACACGCGGCGGCGAACGCATTCGGTGCGCCACGCCGTCCACTCATCGAGCAGCTCGGCTACGCCGAGCACGCGCGGCATGCCTGCAATCAGCACGTTGAAGTTGCAGGAGAAGCTGTCCTGCAGGGTGGTCATCTTCATCAGCTTGGCCATCAGCTTTTCCGGGTCGGTGCCGCGCTTGAGGTCGATGGCGATCTTCAGACCGGAAAGGTCGGTCTCGTCGCGCACATCGGCAATCTCGCGCACCTTGCCGTTCTTGACCAGCTCGGCGATCTTGTCGATGATGGCCTCGATGGTGGTCGTGTACGGAATCTCCGTGATCTCGATCAGGTTGTCTTTCTTGTTGTACGCCCATTTTGCACGCACCTTGAACGAGCCGCGTCCGGTGCGGTAGATGGCACGCATTTCCGCTTCATCGTAGATGAGTTCGCCGCCGGTGGTAAAATCCGGCGCAGGCAGCGTGGAAAGAATGTCGTGCTCGGGGTTTTTGATAAGCTCGATGGTCGTGCGGCAGACTTCCGCGAGGTTAAAGCCGCAGAAATTGGATGCCATGCCGACCGCAATGCCGGTATTCGCGGACACGAGAATGTTCGGGTAGGTCGTCGGCAACAGCGTCGGCTCCTTCATCTCGCCGTCATAGTTATCCACAAAATCCACCGCGTCGGTGTCGATATCGCGGAACAGCTCGGCACAGAACGCATCCAGCTTTGCCTCGGTATAACGCGGCGCGGCGTATGCCATATCGCGCGAATATACCTTGCCGAAGTTGCCCTTGCTGTCCACAAACGGCATGAGAAGCGCCTCATTGCCGCGTGTCAGGCGCACCATAGTCTCGTAGATAGCCGCATCGCCATGCGGGTTCAGCTTCATGGTCTGACCCACGATGTTCGCGGATTTGGTGCGGTTGCCGTTCAGCAGGCCCATCTTGTACATGGTGTACAGCAGCTTGCGGTGAGACGGCTTGAAGCCGTCAATCTCCGGGATCGCGCGGGACACGATAACGCTCATCGCGTACGGCATGTAGTTCTCGCGCAGCGTGTCCGTGATGCGCTGATCGACCGAAGGGTGTTCTTTATATACTTTTGGTTCGTCGGTTTTCTTTTTTGCCATTATGCTCTCCTTTGCAGGATTTTCTTTCTACGTTTTGCGCCGCCCAGATACTCGCCGAACGGCAGATAAGACAGTGTGACCGCAATCGCCAATCCGCCCGCAAGCGCAAACATCTGCCACAGCCGCAGATAAGTAACCTGCGGCTGCCGTGTCGTCCATTCGTTCCACAGACGCAGCACCAGCGGATGTGCCAGATACAGTCCGAAGGAATGCCGCGCGATAAACTGCAGCGGCTTCGGAATCTCCGGCAGCCTGCTGAACAGTGCCCACAGCACGGCCCATGTCAGCAGTGTGTAAACCGTTGCGTCCGGCCGCAGACCCATTTTATAGGCTGCCGCAGAATTCTCTTCCGTCATCAGCACCAGCATCGCCGAAAGCACCCATAGCGGCAGACAGACGCGCAGGCGCAGTCGGTTGCTCAGACCAGATTTCGCCAGCCATGCACCGATGTTGTAGAACAGCGGCCAGCACACGAACAGACTGATCGGCGCCACCGGAAACTGCCACTGCAGCTGACCGACGGTCAGCAGGTAAAGGACAATCTCCATACCGAAGGTCAGGCCTGCGGACAGGAGCAGCGTCACCGCCGGATGCCGCTCTACCGCACGGCAGAACAGCTCGCTGAGCAGGATCAGCTGCACCAGTATGAATATGTAATACAAGTGGACGTAACTGCCGCCTGTCAGAATGTTTTTGATCGGATGTGCATGCGGTTTGCCGAACACGGCGTCCACCGCAAGGTAAAGGACCGACCAGATCAGATATGCCGGCAGCACGCGTTTCAGCCGCCGCTTTGCCGTCTGCACCGCAGACTGACCGCTATGCTGCAGCCACGAGTACATGTGTCCGTAGCCGGACAGCATGATAAACAGCGGCACAGCAAACCGCGCTATCTGATTGCAGGATACACCGACCGGGTTCATGCGGCCTGCCGAAACGTGTATCATCACCACGGCCAGCGCCGCAACTGCCCGCAGGCCGTCCATTTGCCGAATCCTCATGTCGCTATCCCCCACTTTTGCCCTTACGAAATATCTGCCAGCTCGAGATAATCCGCGCCATTCTCGGCGATATACTCCTTGCGTCCGGCAAGGTTGTCGCCGAGCAGCAGGTCGAACATTTCGCTCGTGGCAGCCGCTTCATCCGGCGTAATGCGGATCAGGCGGCGGTTTTCGGGGTTCATGGTGGTCTCCCACATCATTTCGGGCTGGTTCTCGCCGAGACCCTTGGAGCGCTGGATAAGAATCTTTTTGCCCTCCAGCTTTTTGAGGATAGCCGCTTTTTCGCTCTCATCGAACGCAAAATAGCTCTTGTCACGGTAGGTGATCTCATACAGCGGCGACTCCGCAATATAAACGTAGCCCTGTTCGATGAGCGTTGGCACCAGACGGTACAGCATGGTCAGAATGAGCGTGCGGATCTGGAAGCCGTCCACATCGGCATCGGTGCAGATGATGATACGGTGCCAGCGCAGGCTTTCGAGGTCGAACGCAGAAAGGTCCTTTGCCGCCTTGCCGCGCACCTCGACACCGCAGCCGAGGACTTTGAGAAGGTCGGTGATGATGTCATTCTTAAAGATTTTATCGTAATCCGCCTTGAGGCAGTTGAGGATTTTGCCGCGCACCGGCATGATGGCCTGAAATTCACTGTCGCGGCCCTGTTTTACCGAACCGAGTGCGGAATCGCCCTCGACGATATACAGCTCACGGCGGGACGCATCCTTGGTGCGGCAGTCCACGAACTTCTGCACACGGTTAGCGAGGTCAATATTGCCGGACAGCTTCTTTTTGATATTCAGACGCGCCTTTTCCGCCTGTTCGCGGCTGCGCTTGTTGATCAGGATCTGCTCGGCGATCTTGTCTGCCTCGGCCTTGTTCTCGATAAAGTAGATCTCGAGTCCTTCCTTTAGGAACTCGGTCATGGCCTCCTGGATGAACTTGTTGGTGATGGCCTTCTTGGTCTGGTTCTCGTAGGAGGTCTGAGTGGAGAAGCAGTTGGTGACAAGCACGAGGCTGTCGAAAATATCCTGATAAGTGACCTTGCTCTCGCTCTTGTTGTACTTGTTGTTCTGCTTGAGATACGCATCGATGGCGGACACGAACGCCGAGCGAACGGCCTTGTCCGGTGCACCGCCGTGCTCCAGCCACGAGGAGTTGTGGTAGTACTCGATCTGCGACACCGCCGAGGAGAAGCAGAACGCGCACGACAGCTTCACCTTGTACTCGGCCTTGTCGGCGCGGTCGCGTCCGCGTCGTTCGCCCTCGAGGAACTGCACCGAGGTCAGCGGATTTTCGCCTGCCAGCTCGGTCACATAGTCCACAATGCCGTTCTGATAAAGAAATTCGGTGGTCTCGTACCTGCTTCCCACCTGATTTTTCAGCACAAACTTGATATGGCTGTTGACGACCGCCTGCCGCTTGAGCGTATCCAGATAATAATCCACAGGGATGTTGATATCCGTGAAGACCTCAAGATCGGGCTTCCAGCGGATGGTCGTGCCGGTTTTGCGCGCGTTCGTCGCCTTCTTGGTGTAGCCTTCCTTGGTGCCGGTCTTGTTTTCGCCCTTTTCAAAGTGCAGGCCGTACTCGAAGCCGTCACGGATGACGGTGACGTCCATGTACTCCGAGGAATACTGCGTCGCGCAAGTGCCCAGACCGTTAAGGCCGAGCGAAAACTCATAGTTTTCGCCGGTATCGTTCTTGTACTTGCCACCTGCGTACAGCTCGCAGAAGACCAGCTCCCAGTTGTAGCGCTGCTCGTTTTCGTTCCATTCGATCGGGATACCGCGGCCATGGTCAGCGACTTCGATCGAGCCGTCCGCATAGCGTGTGGTGATGATCTCGGTGCCGTGTCCCTCTCGTGCCTCGTCGATCGAGTTGGACAGAATCTCAAAGACCGCGTGCTCGCAGCCCTCCAGTCCGTCCGAGCCGAAGATAACGCCCGGGCGCTTGCGCACACGGTCCGCACCCTTCAGCGAGGAGATGCTTTCGTTGCCGTATGACGGCTTTGCTTTGCTCATATATACTTTAACTCCCAATTTCCGAAGTTTTACTTACTTTATTATATCTGTTCAGATATGAAATAGTCATTTATATCAATTTTACACCATATCATTGTTTATGTCAATAAAACAGAACAATTGTTCTGTTTTTGCAATCCATAGAAATGCTAAAACCAGACAAACCACTGCCTTGATCCCCCATTTTGCCCGAACGCAAAAATGCGCGCTCTCAGTTCCTGCTGAAAGCGCGTTGTATGGGGCAACACCGCGCAATTAAAGCAGCGGCTTCTTGCGCAGACTCCGGTCGCGCTACCGCGGTACTTTGCGGAAATTGTGTGGTATTGCCCAATGGGTGTCTTGCACCTCTTGTTTTTGGACTGTCCGGGAGCCTGCGCGGTATTCCGTCCCACAGGGCCAGACAGATTTTTGAAGGATTGACTGCTCACACAGTCGGAGAAAAAGATTCCCTATGAAGTATCTATTTCAAAAGGGATGGCAAGTGGTTTTTAGCACTCAGCTTGCTGTTCCCTTGCTGTGATTACAGGATACAGGAATCCCATGTCTAAAGTATGTAGAAAGTTTGAAGAAACCGTAAACATACCGTTTCTAAATTGAAAATGACGCGACCGCAAACCCGATACGTCCATTTTTAATTCAGCAGAGCCGTCACTTCTTCCAGAGTATCCGCAAAATAGATTTTCTTCTGCCGTTCTTTGGTGGACAGCTCCATCTCGATCATGTGGTCGAGCAGTGCCTTCATATGGTCGTAATAGCCGTTGAGATTATAGAAAATGCACGGTGCATCCAGATGGTTCAGCGCCAGCTTGCTCATCACCTCGGCAATCTCCTCGAGCGTGCCCGTACCGCCCGGAAAGGCGATGAACGCGTCTCCAAGCTCGATCATTTTGGTTTTGCGATCGGTCATATCCTCGGTGACGATCAGCTCGGTCAGACCGTCCAGCTGCAGCTCCTGCTCGATAAAAAAGCGCGGCTCTACGCCGATTACCTTGCCGCCTGCGGCCAGTACGCTCTCCGCGACCGCGCCCATCAAACCGACCCGTGAGCCGCCGTAGACCAGTGTATGGCCGTGCCCGCCAATCCATGCGCCAAGCTCGCGCACGGCGGTTTTAAGGGCAGGCTCGCGGCCCTCGTTTGCACCCAGATATACGGTTATATTCATAATTTTGTCCTCCATTATACAGGTGTATGCAGGGTTATCGGCGGTAATGCTGGAAATTCTGATTTGCTAATTTGCACCAGCTAATCGGGGTACACAAACTGCGCAAGTGGGTTCATGCGCCCTGCTGGGTCGGTGCAGAAAAAAGAAAAGAGCAGACGTTTAACCATCTGCTCTCTGGAAATTCTATTTTAGCGGAACTTCTTCTTCTTTGCGCGTGCAGCCTCAGACTTCTTGCGGCGCTTTACGCTCGGGCTTTCATAATGCTCACGCTTGCGGAGCTCGGAAAGCGTACCCGCCTTGGCACACGAACGCTTGAAGCGACGCAGTGCGCTGTCAATAGACTCATTTTCCTTGATGCGGATCTCCGACACAGTTTTCCCTCCCTCCGCACGTTCCCCTCATGGGGATCGCTTAGCACAGTTTGTATACATCCATACACAAAACCGTAAGGATATTATATCGAATTTCCGCGTCAATGTCAACTACTTTTTCCCGTAGTTTTCGATTTTTTCTTTTTGACGCGGAAATCCGGCATTCCTTCTTACTTTACGACAAGGTTTACGATCTTGCCCGGAACAACGATCTGCTTGACGATCTGCTTGCCCTCGATGGCGTGCTGTACCTTTTCCTCTGCCATTGCGGTATCGATCGCGGTCTGCTTGTCGGCATCGACTGCCAGCTTGATGGTGCACTTCAGCTTGCCGTTTACCTGTACCGCCAGCTCTACCGTGCTCTCGACGGTCTTGGCCTCGTCGTAGGTCGGCCACGGCGCTACGGAGAGCAGACCGGTCTCGCCGAGCTGCTGCCACAGCTCCTCGGTGATATGCGGTGCAAACGGATTGAGCAGCGCCAGGAAGGTCTTGTACTCAGCCTTGTTTACGCCCTTGTCGTAGAACTCGTTGAGCATGGTCATCAGCGCTGCGATAGCGGTGTTGGCCTTGAGGTTGTCTGCGTCCTCGCCCACCTTCTTGATGGTACGGTTCATGAGCACCTCGTGCTGCTCGGAGTAGGTGTCGCCGTCCTGCACCTTGTCAGCCAGTGCCCATACGCGCTCGAGGAAGCGGCGGCAGCCCTTGATGGACTTCGGGCTCCACGGAGCAGCCTTCTCAAAGTCGCCGATGAACATCTCGTACAGACGCATGGTATCTGCGCCGTAGGTGTCAACGATCTCGTCCGGGTTGACGACGTTGCCGCGGCTCTTGGACATCTTCTCGCCGTTCTCGCCGAGGATCATGCCGTGGCTGGTGCGCTTTGCATACGGCTCCTTGGTCGGCACTACGCCGATGTCATACAGGAACTTATGCCAGAAACGGCTGTACAGCAGATGCAGCGTGGTGTGCTCCATGCCGCCGTTGTACCAGTCAACCGGAGACCAGTATTTCAGTGCTTCCGGCGAGGCAAGCGCCTTGTCGTTGTGCGGGTCCATATAGCGCAGGAAGTACCAGGAGGAACCGGCCCACTGCGGCATGGTATCGGTCTCGCGCTTTGCCGGACCGCCGCAGCACGGACAGGTGGTGTTTACCCAGTCGGTCATGTGCGCCAGCGGAGACTCGCCGTTGTCGGTCGGCTCGTAGCTGGTTACGTTCGGCAGCTCAAGCGGCAGCTGATCCTCCGGCAGAGCCACATAGCCGCACTTGTCGCACTTGACGATCGGAATCGGCTCGCCCCAGTAACGCTGACGGGAGAATACCCAGTCACGCAGCTTGTACTGCACCTTGGCATGGCCGATGCCCTTTTCACCCAGCCACTCGATCATAGCCGGGATAGCGTCCTTAACGGTCTTGCCGTTCAGAAAATCGGAATTTACCAGAATGCCGGTCTCATCCTTTGCGGTGAATGCAGCCTTCTGGACATCCTCGCCGCCGGAAACGACCTCGATGATCTCACAGCCGAACTTCTTAGCAAACTCCCAGTCGCGGTCATCGTGCGCCGGGACAGCCATGATGGCACCGGTGCCGTAGCCCATGAGAACATAGTCGGAAACGAAGATCGGGATCTGCTTGCCGTTTACCGGATTGATTGCGGCAACGCCGTCCAGCTTAACGCCGGTCTTGTCCTTGTTCAGCTCGGTACGCTCGAAGTCGGACTTGCGGGCAGCCTCCTCACGGTATGCGCGAACGTCCTCGATGTTGTTCAGCTTGTCCGCCCACTGCTCGATCATCGGGTGCTCCGGAGAGATTACCATGTAGGTCGCGCCGAACAGGGTGTCCGGACGGGTGGTGTAAACGGTCAGCGTGTCGCCCTCAGTAGTCTTGAAATCCACCTCAGCGCCGGTGGAACGGCCGATCCAGTTGCGCTGCTGAATCTTAACGCGCTCGATGTAATCCACATCATCCAGATCGTCGATCAGGCGCTGTGCGTACTTGGTGATGGCGAGCATCCACTGGCTCTTGGTCTTGTGAACGACCTCGCTGCCGCAGCGCTCACAAACGCCGTTGACAACCTCCTCGTTCGCCAGAACGCACTTGCAGGAGGTGCACCAGTTTACGCTCATTTCCTTCTTGTAGGCCAGGCCCTTCTTGAACAGCTGCAGGAAAATCCACTGAGTCCACTTGTAGTAGCTCGGGTCGGTGGTGTTGATCTCACGCGACCAGTCGAACGACAGACCAAGGCTCTTGAGCTGGCTCTTGAAGCGTGCGATGTTCTTCTTGGTAACCTCTGCCGGATGAACATGGTTCTTGATGGCAAAGTTCTCAGTCGGCAGACCGAATGCGTCCCAGCCCATCGGATACAGCACGTTGTAGCCCTGCATGCGCTTTTTGCGCGCAACGATATCCAGTGCGGTGTAGGAGCGCGGATGGCCTACATGCAGACCCTGACCGGACGGATACGGGAACTCTACGAGCGCGTAGAACTTCTCCTTGTCCGAGTCATTCTCGGCATGGAAGCACTGCTTCTCGTCCCAGATGTCCTGCCATTTCTTTTCTACTTGTTTATGATCGTACTTCAACGGATTCTCCCCCTAAAGTGAGTTTTTGATTTTGAGCACGACAACGCGGCGGACACGTTTCCGGGGCCGCCGCATGTCGGTATTTTACTTGTCCTCGATGCCCAGCTCTTCAAGCGTTACCGGCGTGCCGTCCTTCCACAGGTTCTCCAGATTGTAGAACTTGCGTGCCTCCGGCATGAATACATGCAGTACAGCGCAGCCGTAGTCCAGCAGCATCCACTGTGCGGATTCATAGCCCTCGGTGTGGTGCGGCATCTCGTCGTGATCGTACTTCAGGTGCCACTCTACATTGTCCGCCAGTGCCTTAACCTGCGTAGTGGAGGACGCAGAGCAGATGACGAAATACTCGGTCAGCTCGGTCAGGCGCTCAACATGCAGCACCTCAATGCCCTGAGCCTTTTTCTCGATCAGCGCTTCGCAGATCGCCTTTACAGTTTCTTTTGCAGTCAAAGTATAAACTCCTTTTGTGCGGCAGAAAAGGATTTGCCTTTCTGCCGATTATGGTATATTGCCTTTATTATGCCTCGGGATCGTATGTTCCGCCGTCGTCCCCGCCGGAGGAAGCACCGCTGTCCTCTCCGCCGCCGGTGTAATCGCCGCCGGAGTAGTCGCCGCCGCTCTCCTCACCGGAGCCGCTGCCGTTGTCGCCGCCGGAAGAGTCTCCGCCGCTGTCGCCGCCCGAGTAGTCATTATTATCCGAATAATCGCCGTCCGAGCCGCTGTTGTCGTAGGATGGCTCATCGTAGCTGTAATCCGGTTCTTCGTAATAATCTTCGCTGTAATCGTACGAGCCGGAGGTGTCACCCCATACATTATCTTCCTCGCCCGAGCTTACATAGCCGCCCGAGTAAGTAGTGGTATCCGGTCCGCCGACAATGTCCAGCTTGGAGATCGGCTCCTCGTAGGGGTTGAAATACTTGTTTACCAGTTCCAGCGTCTGGTCGTAATACGGGAAGAAGAACGAATACTGCACCGAGGTGCCCGCCGTGCTCATCTTGCCGTAGCCGGGCAGTGTAAAGAACTGAATGCTGCTGTTGTCGATCTGCATGGCCTGCATGCCCATCCACAGCAGCTCGCCGGCGCTGAAGTCGGTCTTGACGTTCTTGAACACGGCCTCTGCGATCGAGCGGATCTTGGTCACGTTCTTGAGCTGCAGCACCTGACCTGCCAGCGCCTTGAGGAACTTCTGCTGATTCTCTACACGGCCTTCATCGCCGTTGGTGTACTGTACGGTGTAATCGTTGTTGTGTCTCCAGCGCAGGAAGCCGACGGTCTGCTTGCCGTCCAGAGGCTGCTGGCCTTTTTTCAGGTCGATGTGCAGATTCTGCGACGGATCATCGTACTTCATATCGAACGGCACGTCATAATCCACGCCGCCGATCGCATCCACGATGGCTGCAATGCCGTCAAAGTTGACGATAACGTATTTATCCGGCCGGAAGCCCATCAGACGCTCGATTTCCTTGCTCGTCTGCTCGATGTTGCCGCCCTTGCCGCCGGTATCCATGCCGTAGGCCGCGTTGATCTTCTTGCTCGCGCCGGTCGCCGTGTTGTTGCACATGGTGTCGCGCGGGATGTTCATGACGTTGATGGTCTTATCCTTGGTATCCATGGTTGCGACCATCAAAGCGTCTGTTCGTGTTTCGTCCTCATCAACTGCGCCGACCACGAACGTAAACACATCGTCAATACGGGTGCCCGAGTTGAGCAGGCTGCTCACATCGACCTTATCGCCGTTTTCCTTGTCCTTGATCGTCGCCTGCGGCGAACGGACGAACCACACCGCAGCAGCAGCTGCGCACGCGAACAGCACCAGCACAACCGCCATAACGATGGCAATGCGCTTGCCCTTCTGTCTGGGTGTCAGCTTTTTTTTCTCCTTCGGAGCCTTTCCCTTTTTGCCGCCCGGCTTGGGTGCCGAGATCGGCTGGTGGTTCCCTTCCGGCTTGGGCGCTGCCTGCTGTGCCGGAGTGCTGTCTCCGTTGCGGTTTTTCCTGCCGCCGCTTCCTCCGAATAGTTTCAAACGATTCCTGCCTCCATTTTACTTGTCCCGCCAGCTGACACCCTGCCGGATCATATCATTATAAGCGGCAATGGTATCACTGTGGATGAGTTTTCCGCGTGCGACCAACTCGGTCAGCGTCTGGTCATAGCAGTAGAGCAGGGCACTGTCGATATCGATCTGTGCCAGCTCACGCGCCTTGTCCACGCCGGGAAAATCACGAGTTTCTTCGATGTAATCCGCCAAATACAAGATCTTGTCAAGCAGCGTCATATGGTTCTTGCCGGTGGTGTGGCAGGCGATGGCATCGCAGATATCCTCGGGCATGTGGTATTCGGCCCGCGCGATGGCTGCCGCCGTCTTTCCGTGCAGCATTTTCGGCTCGCTTTTTTCGACGGTACAGGGTATTATACCGTATTTCTCGCATAAATTCAACTGTTCTTGCGGAGAAAGATATTTTGTTATGTCATGCAGAATGCCTGCAGTACCCGCTTTTTCCGGGTCCTCGCCGTACTTTTCTGCCAGCATGATCGCCGCACGCTCCACGCCGAGAGAGTGCTCATAGCGGTAGCCCTGCAGTCTGGAAAGGATACTTTTACGCATTTCTTCATTACATAACATAACTTTTCCCGCCTTTCTCTGTATTTCTTGCCGCAAAACTGCAGCTTTGCCGACAAGGAGGAACGAGCCGCAGGCTGTTCCTAAGTCATACAAAAATACTGGTTTTGAACAAGCTGCTGTATTTATCTGTCAAACCTGTATTTTACAGGCTTAATAGCCGTACAAATGCTTTTCTTCGATGTAATCCGCGACCGATTCCGGTGTATAGCATCGCAGTGCACCGCCCTGCCGCAGCTCGGTTGAGGAAATGGTCAGGCTGTCGCCCTGCACCAGTTCTACGGTTGCACCGAGCGAGTCCTTGAGCGCCGCCGCCTTTTCACGCAGCGCGTCCCAGTCCTCGTTTTCGCGGGCGCAGACAGCAAGCGAAGCCAGCCGCGCGATCTCGTCCGGCGCACGCCAGATCCTGTCAAACGAGAGCAGCATATCCGTGCCGACGATCAGGTGCAGGTCGGTCTCACCGCGTGCATGAAGCGCGCGGAGCGTGTCCACCGTGTAGCTTGCGCCGCCGCGGTCGATCTCGATGGTGTCGAGCTGCGCCCACGGTGTCTGCTCGGTCAGCAAGCGCACCATTTCGCACCGGTCCTCTGCGGAAGCGGTGTTCTCCGGCAGCGCCTTGTGCGGCGGAATATTGGTCGGAATGAACAGCACCCGATCTAAGTTCAGCGCACGGTGCGCGAGTTCCGCCGCGTGCAGATGTCCCAGATGCGGCGGATTGAACGTGCCGCCGAGAATCCCTGTTCTCATTTTACCAGAACGATCTTGCGCTTGTCCTCATCGCTGGACTGGCGGTACAGCACAAACTTGGAGCCGATGCACTGTACAGCGTCCGCGCCGGTGGCCTCACAGAGCGCCTCGGATACCGTGCGCGGCGTCAGCATCGCACTCTCGAGCACCTTGCCCTTGACCAGTTCATGGGATTCGAGCAGCGCGTCCAGTTCGCGTTCTACCGCGTCGGTTACGCCTTCCTTGCCGATGATCAGCGTGACCGCCAGAGGGTTTGCCATTGCACGAAGCTGTGCGCGTTGTTTTGTGTTAAGCATAAATGTAAACTCCTGTAATTTCGTTATATTTTTTTCGTAGGGCGGGCTGCCCTACGGATTCGCTTATATTTTATCCTTTAAGACTTCTTTCAGCTTATTCAAAGCATTTGCCCGATGAGAGATTGTATTCTTGACCTCTGCGGGCAGTTCGCCGAAGGTACAGCCGTATTTCTCGACATAGAACAGCGGGTCATAGCCGAAGCCGCCTGCACCGTGGTTCTCGCGGAGCAGTTCTCCTTCACATTCACCGCGCACGGTGAGCGTTTCGCCGTCCGCAAGCACACACGCGATCGCGCACACGAAACGGCAGGCGCGGTTTTCCTTATCCTGCATATTTTGCAGCAGGAAGGCATTGCGGTCCTCGTCCGTACCCTCGCAGTAGCGCGCGGAGTAGATACCGGGAGCGCCGTCCAACGCATCCACGCACAGGCCGCTGTCGTCCGCGAGAGCGGGCAGACCGGTGAATGCTGCGGCGGATTTTGCCTTGATCATGGCGTTTTCCTCGAAGGTTTTGCCGTTTTCCTCGGGTTCGGGCGCACCCTCCGGCAGCGGAATGATTTCGATGCCGAGGCTGCTCACGATAGCGGACAGCTCTGCCAGCTTTTTCTTGTTATGGGAAGCAAGTACAAACTGCATTACAGACTTTCCCCCATCACCTTGGCCTGCTTGCGGCACAGCGTCAGGCAGCCGCGCTTGCCGAGTCCGAGCAGCTTGCGCAGCTCGGTATCCGTGAACGGACGGCCCTCGCCGGTGCCCTGCACCTCGATGAACTCACCCTTGCTCGTCATAACCACGTTGCAGTCCACGATGGCGTGGCTGTCCTCGGCGTAGTTGAGGTCGAGTACGGCTTCGTCTTCAAAAATGCCGACCGAAACGGCTGCAACCTGTGCGGTGAGCGGCATTTTCTCGATCACGCCATCGGCCAGCAGCTTTTTGCATGCAAGCCACAGTGCAACAAATCCGCCGGTGATGGACGCGCAGCGCGTGCCGCCGTCCGCCTGAATAACATCGCAGTCAATCGTGATCTGGCGCTCACCGAGTGCTTCGCGGTCAACGACCGCACGCAGCGCACGACCGATCAGACGCTGGATCTCGCTCGAGCGACCGTCCAGCTTGAGCGACTTGATATCGCGTTTTTTGCGGGTGCTGGTCGCACGCGGGAGCATTGCGTACTCGGCGGTTACCCAGCCGAGGCCCTTGCCCTCGAGGAACGGCGGTACCTTTTCCTCGACCGACGCGGTGCAGATGACCTTGGTGTTGCCCATCTCAACCAGCACCGAGCCTTCCGCGTACATCGTATAATCAGTGGTAATCTTCACCGGACGCATTGCGCCCTTGGTTCTTCCGTCAGGTCTCTGCATTTTCGTCCTCCTCGGTCTGTTCCTCGTCGTTTTCTGCGTTTTCATGAACCGGCGGCAGGATGGCCTCCAGGAATGCCGCACGATCAAAGTCGATCAGATCGTCAATGCCCTCGCCAACGCCGACCAGCTTGACCGGAACACCCAGTCCTGCCGAAATGGCGATTACGATGCCGCCCTTTGCGGTGCCGTCCAGCTTGGTGAGAATAATGCCGGTCAGCTCGGCAGCCTTGTTGAACTCCTCAGCCTGATGAACCGCATTCTGACCGGTGGTCGCGTCCAGCACGAGCAGCGTTTCGCGCGACGCATCCGGCAGCTCGCGGGAGATAACGCGGTCGATCTTCGCCAGCTCGTTCATCAGGTTGGCCTTGTTGTGCAGACGGCCTGCCGTATCCACGATGATAATATCGCTGCCGCGTGCCTTGGCCGCCGAGATGGAGTCAAACACAACAGCTGCCGGGTCTGCGCCCTCGCCGTGGCGAACGATGTCCGCACCGGCACGTTTAGCCCAGATTTCGAGCTGGTCCGCTGCCGCTGCGCGGAAGGTATCCGCCGCCGACAGCATAACCTTTTTACCCTCATTGACATAGCGGGCCGCCAGCTTGCCGATCGAGGTCGTCTTGCCGACACCGTTGACGCCGATTACCAGAATGACCGCCGGCTTGCCGTCCGTATTCAGCGGCTGGTTATCGAGCATGTTGTCGGTCAGCACCTCGCGGAGTAAATCGCGCAGCTCGTCTGCCGTGGTGGTCTTGCGCAGCTTGGCGCGCTTTTCCACCTCAGCGACGATCTTCGCCGCCGTGGATGCACCGACGTCCGACAGGATGAGTGCTTCTTCCAGCTCCTCGAGCAAATCATCGTCGATCTTGACAAATGCCGCAAACACGCTGTCCAGCGAATGGCTCACCGCATCCGAGGTTTTCTTGAAGCCCTGCTTAATTTTATCAAAAAATCCCATGCTTATCTCCTTATGTTTTTATCTTGCAAATCAGGAATCCGTATTTAGTTATTATTTCCCATAGTAGTTGATACGCCAGTTTTCCCAGTCCGTGCGGTCAATCCGCTCACCCCAGAGAACATAGCCGCGGGCGTGTCCCCAGTGCCGAAACTCAACCGGATGCCGCGCCGCATAGCCGTCTGTCGTAAGAGAGCCGTCCGGCAATCGCCTTTCCACATCCAGCCGATACGGATATTTTGCGCTTCGCATATCCATTGCCGCAATTCTCCATTTTCCATTACTTAATGGTATTTTTGAGCCGTTTTTCTGCCTCAGCCAGATTGAGCATCAGCATTTTGGAAACGCCCTGCTCCTGCATGGTCACGCCGTAGAGCATATCTGCTTCTTCCATTGTACCACGTCTGTGGGTAATTACAATAAATTGTGTCGAATCTGTCAGGCGGCGAATGTATTTTGCAAACCGCTGCACGTTTACATCATCGAGCGCGGCTTCGATCTCATCGAGCACGCAGAACGGCGTAGGCCGCAGCTTGAGAATCGCAAAGTACAGCGCAATAGCGACAAACGCCTTTTCACCGCCCGAAAGCAGCGTAATCGTTTTAACCGCCTTGCCCGGTGGAGACACGCGGATGTCGATACCGCAGTTCAGAATATCCGAGGTATCGGCAAGCTGCAGTTCGGCGTGTCCGCCGCCGAAAATCTCGCGGAAGGTATCGCGGAAGTACACATTCAGCTTGGCGAACTCGGACGCGAAAATCTCCTTCATGCTGACGGTCAGCTGGTCGATGACCTTGCGCAGATCGGTCTGCGCGGTCTCGAGGTCGTCCTTCTGCTCCCGCAGAAAGCTGTACCGCTCCTGCACGCGCTGAAATTCGTCCACCGCATCCAGATTGACGTTGCCGAGCGCCCGCATTTTCAGGCGCAGTTCCTGCACACGGCCGCGCGTTTCACCGAGGTTTTCAATCGGTTTGGCAATCTCTGCCGCCGGTGTGGGTGTCAGCTCGTAGCTTTCCCACATTTTATCCAGAATCTGTGTTTCCTCGGTTTTCAGCTGTCCGGCGCGGTTTTCCAGTCGGGCGGTCTCGCGTTCGAGTTCAAGGATTTCCTCGTTGCGGCTCTGTGCCGCCTTTTCCAGACGGACCCGTTCGCCCTCGGTCTGTTCGCGCCTGCCGGTCTGCCGCGCAAGCTGTTCGCTGAGCAGCCGGGCGGTCGTGTCGCGTCCGTGCTTGGCTGCGCGGACTTGGGTGAGTTCATCGGTCAGGCGTGCGATTTCCGCCGCAAAGCCTGCAATCGTCTGCTCCGCACCGGACACGCCCGCGTCGAGGTCGGCCTTGAGCCGCTCAAGTTCCGCGAGTGCGCGTGCTTCGCTGTCCTGCGCCGTGCGCGTCTCCGCGAGCGCGGTCTGCGCGGCTGTGATGCGCGAAGCCGTCTGCGCCAGCTGTTCCGCGGCGGCGTTCACTGCCGTACGGTGCTCGGTGCAGACCTGCTCGGCAGCTGCAAGCGCCTGCTCTGCGGCAGACCGGCGCTCCGTGCAGGCGGCAAGTGTCTGTTCATACTTCTGCTGCGTTGCTGTGAAGTTAGTTTGTTCAGAAATCAGGCTGTCATACCGTTTCTGCAGGCTTTCCAGCAGGAATTTATGCTGTTTTACCGAAGCAGCAAGTCCGGCTCTCTCCTGCTCCGCGTGCCGGCGGTCGGTTTCGATGGCCTGCGCCTGCGCGGCAAGCGATTCCAGTTCCTGTCCTGCAGCCTGCTCGGTCTGTGCCAGCGTTTTTCGCTCCTGCTCGAGTGCGCGCACGCGCTCCTCGGCGGCGTGCAGGCGTTCCGCCCGCGCCAGTGCGCCGGTGCCGCGGGAGGCCGAGCCGCCTGTCATGGCACCGCCTGCCTGCAGGATTTGTCCGTCTAAGGTGACAATGCGAAACCGGTGTCCGTACGCCTTGGCCAGTGCTAGCGCGGTGTCCATATTCTCCGAAATGACCGTGCGCGCCAGCAGATTGCACACAATATTCTTATATTTTTCATTAAATCTGACGAGAGCATCCGCGGTGCCGAAGCAGCCGTTCTGCCGTTCCAGGCCGGTCTCCCGCAGGCTGTTTGCCCGAATGGTATCCAGCGGCAGGAAGGTCGCGCGGCCGCCGTCCGTGCGCTTGAGGTACGAAATGCACTGCTTGCCCACGCTCGTGCTGTCCACCACGATGGAGGACGCTGACGCACCGAGTGCAGTGTCGATTGCCGTCACGAACCGCTTTTCGGTCGTGATGAGCGCGGAAACCGGGCCGTGCACGCCGTTCATCGCACCCTTTTCAGCCTGCCGCATAACGGCTTTCACCGATCGTGAGAAGCCCTCGTACTCATGCTGCATGTCGGTCAGCATTTTCACGCGGCTCTGCATTTCGCTCAGCGAGGACTGCGCTGCTCGCAGGTCGTTCTGCGCCTGCTCGGCCTTTCGGCGGCAGGTCTCCGCCTGAGCGGCGGCCGTCTGCGCCTGCTTTGCCGTTTCGGCAAGCGTTTGCTCGCACGCGGTCAGTTCCCGCTCGAGATTGTCCTGTGCCTGCTTTTCGGTATCCAGCTGCTGTGCCGCTGCTGCGATTTCGGAATCCAGCGTCATTTTGCGGTCGTTCATGCCCGCCAGACCGCTCTCGGCGGCTGTTCGGTCGAGTTCGAGCTCATGCAGCGTGCGCTCCTGCCCGCGCTGCGCCTGCTCGGCCTGCCGAAGTGCCTGCTCGGCCTGTGTGCGCTGCTGCTCCTGCTCGGCAGACTGTTTTCGGAGTGCATCCAGTTCAGCCGACTGTGCCTTCTCCTGCTCATTCAGCACAGAAATACGCTCGCGCCGTTCGGCAAGCTGTGCATCCATGCTCTGCACCTGCTCGGCGCGGTGCGCGCTCTCCTGCCGTGTGCGCTCGATATTCTCCTCGCAGTTGCGGATGTTCGCCTGAATAACTGCCTCACGGCTGATCTGCTCGGCGGCAAACTGCTCGGCTTCGCGCAGCTCGTTCCGCAGACGCTCAGTTTCCCGGTCAATCTCGCGCAGTGACTCGGCCAGCTGCTCGGACTGCGCATACAGCGTTTCCTGCTGCTGTTTTGCATCCGCAAGCTGCTTTTCGCAGGTTGTCCGGTCTTTATTCAGCTTGGCAGTGTCATTCTTGAGCTGCTCAAGCGACAGCAGCCACAGCGAGACCTCAAGCACGCGCAGCTCATCCCGCAGATGCAGAAACCTTTTCGCCTTGCCAGCCTGCTGCTCGAGCGGCCCGAGCCGGTTTTCCAGCTCGCCGTACAGGTCGCGGATACGCACCAGATTTTCCTCGGTGGCTGACAATCTGCGCTCGGCTTCCTCCTTACGGTAGCGGAACTTGGTGATGCCTGCGGCTTCCTCAAAGATTTCACGCCGATCCTCGCTCTTGAAGGACAGGATCTCGTCAATGCGGCCCTGTCCGATGCTGGAATAGCCGTCGCGGCCCAGACCGGTATCCATAAACAGCTCGTGCACGTCCTTGAGGCGGCAGTGCTTTTTGTTGAGGAAATACTCGCTCTCGCCCGAGCGGTAGTACCGGCGCGTGACCATAATTTCGGTAAATTCCGAGCGGAACACATGCGCCGAATTGTCCAGAATGAGCGAAACCTCGGCAAAGCCGACCGGACCGCGCCTGGCTGTGCCACCGAAGATCACGTCCTCCATCTTCGCGCCGCGCAGAGACCGCGAGGACTGCTCCCCCAGAACCCACCGGATGGCATCCGAAATATTCGATTTTCCCGAGCCGTTCGGACCGACGATCGCCGTAATACCGCCGAGAAATTTGATCTCGGTGCGATCCGGGAACGACTTGAAGCCCTGTAAAATCAGGCTTTTGAGAACCATATGCCACCTCTTTATTATAGATAGTTTTATTTTACCACTGCGGCAGTATCTTTTCAACGACTAACTGCGTCACACAGAAAAAAGAGGTCGATTTCTCGACCTCTTTGCAGTCTGTCGAAAAAGCTGCATTTCGACTCTTTTGCTTCGTGCGGCAGCACGCATAAAATAGAATTTGCGGAGCAAATTCATAAATTCCGAGAGCATGTATCTCGGAATTTATACAAGGGAAGAAAAAATGTGCCTGCAAGGCGCGGTTTTTCTTCGAAATTCGATCGAAAGCGTGGTTTCGATCGAGAGGCTGCTCGGAAAACGTTAGTTTTTCGACAGCCTCAAAAGAGGTCGATTTCTCGACCTCTTTGCCGTTTATCTCTATTGCGGTTTGGCGATAAGCGTCAGCATCCCATATTTTCCAAAGCCTTCTTCGCCGCCATCTGCTCGGCTTCCTTTTTGCTCTTGCCGATGCCCTGCGCGAACACATTGGAGTTGAGCAGCAGCTCCATGGTGAACCGCTTGTCGTGGTCCGGGCCGGACTGCCCTGCCAGACGGTATTCCAGCGTTTCCTGCTTGTTCTTCTGCACGATCTCCTGCAGCATGGTCTTGTAGTCCTTGAACGCGCCGCCTGCCAGCGCAACCTCGACCTTATGCGGGATAAACCGCAGCACGAACGCACGGGCAGGCTCGATGCCGCCGTCCATAAAGATAGCGCCGAGCAGAGCCTCTGTCGCGTCAGCGAGAATGGACGCACGCTTGCGTCCGCCGCCCATCTCCTCACCGTGTCCCAGACGGATGGCTTCGGGGATACCGATCTCGTGCGCGATCTCATCCAGTGCGCCCTCGCAGACGACTGCCGCGCGCAGCTTGGTCAAATCACCCTCCGGCAGATCGGGATAGTGTGTGAACAGGTAACCCGCCGTGACAAAGCCCAGCACAGAATCGCCCAGAAACTCCAGGCGCTCGTTGCACTGCAGGTGCGTGCCGTGGTGCTCATTCGCGTAGGACGAATGCGTCATCGCCAGCCGGAGCAGGCTTTCATCCTTGAATTTATAGTCAATTTTCAGCATTTTTGTTCCTTCTTCCTGTGGATCACTCGGAAACCGTCATGTACTGAATGTTTTCCTTTACTGCATCGATCATGCCGGATTTGGTGTACGCGATGGCCTGACGGACCGCGTTCATCACCGCAATTTCGTTGGACGAGCCGTGCGCCTTGATGACCGGCTTTGCGATGCCGAGGAACGGCGCGCCGCCGATCTTGTCCTGATTGAACACCTCGCGGAAGTCGTCCATGCCTTTCTTGCACAGCAGATAGCCCAGCTTGGTACCGACAGAGGCCATGAACACGCCCTTGATCTCTTTCGACATGAACTTGGCTACACCCTCGATGGTCTTGAGCTGCACATTGCCGGTAAATCCGTCGCAGACAGCAACATCACACGCACCGAGCGGCACCATGCTGCCCTCTACGTTGCCGACAAAATTCAGACGGCCCTCGTCGCCCGCCTTTTTCAGCAGCGCGTAAGCCTCCTTGCGGAGCGGATCACCCTTGGTATCCTCCGTGCCGTTGTTGACAAGACCGACACGCGGCTTGACGACCCCGTTGATCTTCTCCGCGTACAGCGAAGCGAGGAACGCAAACTGCAGCAGCATTTCGGCGGTGCATTCGGTGTTTGCACCCGCATCGCACAGCATAACCTGACCGTTCGCGCACGGCATAACCGGTGCCAGCGCACCGCGTCGGATGCCCTTGATGCGGCCGCCGTACAGCGTCGCGCCGGTGAGCAGTGCGCCGGTGTTGCCCGCGGAAACGAGCGCATCGCCCTCACCGGCCTTGAGCAGCTTGAACGCTACCGCCATGGACGAATCCGGCTTGCGGCGGAGTACCGTTGCGGGATCGTCGTGCATATCGACCAGATCGTTTGCGGGCATGATGGTAATGCCCTTGACATCGGAAAGTCCCTTCTCCTTGAGGACATTCGCTACGACCTCCGGCTTGCCGACCAGCAGCACTTCCTCGCCGTATTCCTTCGCAGCCAGCGCACCGCCCCATACAGCGGATTCGGGCGCGTTATCGCCGCCCATCGCATCAACGATGATCCTCATATTAAAGCTCTCCCTTCAGTTTTTCGATCTGCTCGAGCGCCCGCTCGGAGATTTTGGTGTTCTTCTCCCGCTTGCCCTTGATTTTATAGCCGAGCGGCTCGATAATGCCGAAGTTTACGTTCATCGGCTGGAATTTCGCAACCGTGTGGTCGGAAATATAGGTCGCCAGTGCACCGGTGGCGGTCAGACGGTCGAGTGTCGGCATCGGTTTGCCGAGCACGTCCATGGCCGTTGCCACGCCTGCCACCCAGCCGGAGGCGGTGGACTCCACATAGCCTTCTACGCCGGTCATCTGGCCCGCAAAACGGATGCGCGGGTCGGATTTGAGCGCGTAAGTCGCGTCCAGCAGGCGCGGAGAATCCAGAAATGTGTTGCGGTGCATGACACCGTAGCGCACGAACTCGGCGTTTTTCAGCGCCGGGATCATGGAGAACACGCGCTTCTGCTCACCGAATTTCAGGTGGGTCTGGCAGCCGACCAGATTGTACAGCGTACCGTTCGCGTTGTCGCGGCGCAGCTGCAGGACCGCATACGGATCCTTTCCGGTTTTCGGGTCCGGCAGACCGATGGGCTTCAAAATGCCGAAGCGCAGCGTGTCAAAGCCGCGGCGCGCGTTGACCTCGATGGGCATGCAGCCCTCGAACACCTTAGAGTCCTCGAAGCCGTGCACCGGCGCTTCCTCAGCGGTGGTCAGTGCGTTCCAGAACGCCTCGTACTCCTCGCGGGAGAACGGGCAGTTGATGTAATCTGCGGTACCCTTGCCGTAGCGGGAAGCCTCGTAGGCGGAATCCATATCGATGCTCTCAGCCGTGACAATCGGCGCGGCGGCATCGTAAAAGTGCAGGAAATCGCCGCCGACCTTAGCGTGGATGGCGTCAAACAGCGTATCCGAGGTCAGCGGGCCTGAGGCGATTACGACTCTGCCTTCCGGAATCTCCGTTACCTCACCGTAGACCACCTCGATATTCGGGTGGTTTTTGATCTTCTCGGTGACGGCTGCCGCGAAGGCTTCGCGGTCAACCGCCAGTGCGCCGCCCGCCTCTACGCGGTGTGCATCCGCACAGGAGAGGATAAGGCTGTCCAGACGGCGCAGCTCCTCCTTGAGCAGACCGGCGGCGTTCGCCAGCTCATCCGAGCGCAGCGAGTTGGAGCACACCAGCTCGGCGAAATCGTCCGAGTGGTGCGCAGGCGTGTGCTGCACCGGCTTCATCTCACACAGGCGCACGGAGATACCGCGCTGTGCCAGCTGCCATGCAGCCTCACAGCCGGCCAGTCCCGCGCCGACTACTGTTACCATTTCACTCATTCGGCGCTCTCCTTTGCCGTGGTCTTTTTCTTTGCGGCAGGCTTTTTCGCTGCTGCTTTCTTCTCAGCGGCTTTTTTCGCCTTCTCAGCCGCCTTTTCTGCTTCATACTTTGCCAGAGCCTTGGCGTACTGCTCCTGCTGCTTGGCAGTCAGCTCCTGTACGGCCTCGTCCTTCAGCTTTTTGAATTTATTGGTGGTCTTGGTCATCCACGGCAGGGTTTTCTTTGCGGTGGATTTCTTAGTCGTTGCCTTTTTCGTTGCCTTCTTGACCTTTTCCTCGGTCTCGCCGTTCTTCTCGGCGGCTTCCTTTGCGGCAGCACGTTCCGCAGCCTTGGCGGCACGCGCTTCGCGCATCTTGCGGCGCTTTTCGGTCTCCTCAGGCGACAGACCCTCCTTGACCAGTTCCTTGTAGCCGCAGCCCTCACGCAGACAAACGTCCGTGACCTCCTTGGAATCGCGGTCGGTGTGGCGGAACAGCGAGGAATCGCAGTTCGGGCACTTGGTCTTGAGCGGCTTGTCCCACGTCATAAACTGGCAGGTCGGATAGGTGTCGCACGAGTAGTACACATAGCCGCGTGCGGACTTTTTCTTGACGACCTTTGCACCGCAGACCGGGCACGCAGCGCCGGTGTCCTCGGTGATGGGCTTGGTGTTGGTGCACTCCGGGAAACCGGGGCACGCAAGGAACTTGCCGAACCGGCCGGACTTGATGACCATGTTGCGTCCGCATTTCTCGCAGATAACGTCGGTCACCTCGTCCTGAATCTTGATGCGCTTGCCCTCGAGGTCGATCTCCGCCTGCTTGAGCGCGGCTTCAAAGCCGTCATAGAAGTTGTGCAGCAGCTGGATATAGTTCAGCTTGCCCGCTTCGACCTCGTCCAGCTCGTGCTCCATGTTGGCGGTGAACTCGTAATCGGCAACCGACTTGAACTCGTCAACCAGCAGGCCGGTAACGCCTTCGCCGAGCGGTGTCGGACGGAGCGCCTTGTTCTCCTTGGTGACGTAATCGCGGTCAATGATGGTGGAAATCGTCGGCGCGTAGGTGGACGGACGGCCGATGCCGCGTTCCTCCATCGCGCGGATGAGCGATGCCTCGGTGTAGCGAGCCGGCGGCTGCGTAAAGTGCTGGGACGGCTCGATCTTCTCGGCGGTCAGCTTGTCGCCCTGATCGAAGCGCGGCAGCGGCTTTCCTGCGGAATCCTGCTTTTTCTCGTCGTCCGTGCCCTCCTCGTAAACCGCAGTAAAGCCCGGGAACGCGACCGTATGACCGGATGCACGGAACACCTGACCCTCGCAGACAATGTCGGCGGAAACCGTATCGAGAATGGCGTCTGCCATCTGGCAAGCCACAAAGCGCGACCAGATCAGGCGGTACAGCTTGAACTGATCGGGCGTCAGGTACTTGCGGATTTCTTCAGGCAGCAGCTGCACGTTGGACGGACGAATGGCTTCGTGCGCGTCCTGCGCGTTGCCCTTGGTCTTGAACACACGCGGCTTGCCCGGATAATATTCCTCGCCGTAGCGACCGCGAATGAATCCGGCAGCGGCAGCGGTGGCCTCATCCGCCAGGCGGAGCGAGTCAGTACGCATGTAGGTGATAAGACCGGTCAGACCGTATTCACCGAGTTCAATACCTTCGTACAGCTCCTGTGCGATGCTCATCGTGCGGCGCGGCGTCATATTCAGCTTGCGGCTGGCTTCCTGCTGCAGCGTCGAGGTGATGAACGGAGGTGCGGCGGTGCGCTTTTTCTTGCCGCGCTTGATATTGCCGACGGTGAACGGCTTGCCGGTAACAGCGTTGACAACATGCATCGCCTGCTCTTCGTTTTTCAGCTCAGCCTTGCCGTTCGCGTCGCCATAGTAGCGCGCTGAAAACCTGCCGCCGTCCGCGGTCTGCAGCAGGGCCTCGATCGACCAGTATTCCTCCGGCACGAATGCGCGGATTTCGTTCTCACGGTCCACGACCAGACGGGTTGCAACGCTCTGCACACGGCCTGCGGACAGACCGCGCTTGACCTTGCGCCACAGGAACGGCGATAGCTGATAGCCAACGATTCGGTCGAGAATACGGCGTGCCTGCTGTGCATTTACCAGATCGATATCAATATCGCGCGGGTTCTCGATGCCCGAGCGGACCGCCTGCTTGGTGATCTCGTTAAAGGTCACGCGGCGGGAATTCTTGTCCTTGAGCTTGAACAGCTCCTTGATGTGCCACGAAATCGCTTCTCCCTCGCGGTCAGGGTCAGTTGCGAGATAGACGAAATCGCTCTTGCGGATTTCGCTGCGGATTTCCTTGATGATTTTATCTTTACCCTCGATCGGCACATATTCCGGCTGGAAATCGTGCTCGATATCGATGCTCATTTTCTTTTTCGGCAGATCGCGCAGATGTCCCATCGAAGCCTTGACGACATAGTCCGAACCGAGATATTTTCCGATCGTCTTTGCCTTGGCCGGGGACTCCACGATGACTAATTTAGACATAAAAACCTCCAAAAACTATTTCGTACGCAACCACGCTTGCGTACGAGAGGATGTACCGAACCGCGGGTTCGGATACATCCCATGCGGAGAAAAGTTTCTCCTTCGTCGAATCTTTTCTCCGCACTTCTATAAAAAGGGTGATACACAAGGTGAATTGCCGCGTAGCGGCAAGAGAAGGTGGTCTGGACCATGCTCCCCCTTTTTATGAATTTCCTGCGGAAATTCTATTGAATGCGCACCCAACGGTGCGGAATGCGTGTATTTCTTTTCTTCTCTCTCCTGCTTATCACCAGGTGCCGAGGATGAGTCTGCCCTTTTCGCGGCGCAGAATCCCATCCATTTCCAGCATGGTGACAAGGCTCATCACCCGCGGCGCTGCCAGACCGCAGCGGTCGATCAGCTCCTCGGGCGTGCTCACACCATCCCGCACAAGCGTGACGATGGTTTTTTCATCCTCATTTAAGCCGTCCGGCAGCGGTTTTGCGGCTGCTGACGGTGTTTTGGGTTCGGCTTTCGCCTTTTCTGCGGCAGCGGCGCGGCGCTGTTCGGCCTGCTGCTCACGCCTGCGAATGTCCTCCCATGCACTTCTGGCAGCCGGTTCCGGATACTCGCCGGTCTGGCGCCGGAACGCCTGCTGTACCGCCTGTTCGGGCATCATGCCGCCGTAGGCGCGCACGAGCGTCACCGGGCTGCTGAGCAGCGCGGCTTCGCCTTTTTCGATCAACTCATTGCACGACTGCGACTGCGGCGCGTCTATCGGGCCGGGCACGGCGTACACATCGCGTCCCTGATCGAGCGCGTGACGCGCGGTAATGAGCGCACCCGAACGCCAGTCGCTCGCCTCCACGATGACGGACGCGACCGACAGACCGCTGATGATGCGGTTGCGCTGATGGTAATTGCGTCCGTGCGGCTCGGTGCCGGGCGGATATTCGCTGATGATAGCCCCCATGAGCAGGATATCGCCCATCAGGCTGCGGTGCTGCGGCGGATAACACACATCGGGACCGCCCGCCAGCACGGCGACGGTCAGACCGCCCGCCTTCAGCGCACCGCGGTGTGCCGCGCCGTCATTGCCGAGCGCCATGCCGCTGACGGTTATCATGCCCGTCCGGGCCAGCGTTGTGCCGATCTGATCGGCGACTTTCAGGCCATACGGCGTCGCCTTGCGCGTGCCGACGACGGCTACGGCGGGAACGCTGTCGAAATCCGGCCAGCGTCCGCGCACATACAGCACGGTCGGCGGATCTGGGATCGCCCGCAGGCGGTCCGGATAAGCGCTGTCGCCGATGGTAATGATCTGGATATTCTTTTCCGTGCAGGACCGGATGACCTGCTCGGCTTCGGACGTATCCTTGTCGCACAGCAGATCGACATGGGTCTTGCGCAGCTCACACGGCGCAGCTGTCAGTGCCTGCCGGTCGGCAGCGAACACCGCCTCCGGAGAGCCGAAGGCATCGAGTACCTCGGCAGCTGTGCGCGAGCCGAGTCCGCGCTTGAGCGAAAGCCAAACATAGCTGAGTCTTGACGGCATAGTGCCCGCCTCCTCATTTTGTCATTTCGTAGATCACGATGGCCGCGGCAACGCCCGCATTGAGCGATTCGGCACGGCCCTTCATGGGAATGATAACGCGCTTATCGGACAGACGGAGCGCCTGCTCGGTCACGCCCTTTCCCTCACTGCCGATGATAACGGCGGCTTTGGAAAGCGACACCGAGGAAAGCGGCACGCTGTCCTCGTGCAGCGCGGTGGCATACAGCGGCAGACCGTTCCGGTGCAGCCGTTCGGCGGCCTCCGCAAGCGGCAGCGTCACGCACGGCAGACGGAACACCGCGCCCATCGTCGAGCGCACGACCTTGGGTGAAAACGGATCGGCGCAGCCCTCGCACAACACAACGGCGCCGAGCGCGAACGCTTCGGCGGTGCGTAAGATCGTGCCAAGGTTGCCCGGGTCCTGTAAGCCGTCCAGCAGGAGCACCTGCCCGGCTCCGTCCAGCGCGTCTGCCGTCCACTGCGGCTGCTCGCAGGAAAAGATGACGTTCTGCGGCGTTTCCACCTCACTTGCGAGTTTGAACAGCGCATCCGGTGCAGAATACAGGACAGCTCCCTGCCCTTCCGCCTCTTTGATGAACGGACTGTCCCAGCCGTCTCTCACAAGCACGGTTTTCAGCTTCGCGCCCGAACGCAGTGCTTCTCCCAGCATTTTTTCGCCCTCGCACAGCATTTCCTCCGTGCTCCGGCGGTATTTTCGTTCCCGTCCCAGCCGCGCAAGGTGCTTGAGCGCGGCATTCTGACGGCTCTGTATCTCAATCAATCCAGTTCCACCACCCTGCTCACAAATTTATTTTCGCCCATGATAAACAGAAGATCATCCGCCTCGATGGCTCTATCCGGCTTAGGACTTGCATCCAGTGCACCCTGTTCACCATGACGGACGGCGAGCACATTCACTTTATGCTTCTGCCGCACGTCAAGCTGCACCAGCGATCTGCCGACCCAGCTTTTCGGCGCGTGTATCTCCAGAATACTGTATTCGTCCGACACGCCGATAAAATCCACCACGTTGGTATGTGCCAGGCGCTGTGCCAGCTTGCAGCCCATTTCGCTCTCCGGCAGGACAACACGGTCCGCACCGACGCGTTCGAGCACCTTGGCATGCACAGTGCTTCTCGCTTTGGCAATGATGTATTGCGCGCCCAGATCCTTGAGCATGACTGTGATGAGGATGCTCGCCTCCATATCCGTACCTACCGCAACAATACAGCAGTCGAAGTTGCGCACGCCGACGGCCCCCAGCACGGCTTCGTCCTGCGCGTCGCCCTGCATGACCTGCGTCACATCATCCGCGATGCGCTGCACGCTCTCGACGTTCTCGTCGATGGCAAGAACCTCCTGACCAAGCTCGGTCAGCTCCTGCGCAACGGCGGTACCGAATCGGCCCATGCCGATCACCAGAAAGGATTTCATATCTGTCTCTCCTTTGGATAACTGCTTAATCTACTTCACCATAAAGGCATCATCACGCAAAATGCCGAAAATGTAATTGCGGAATGCTGCCTCAACCAATAAATACATCTGCGTCCGGGTATTTGAGCCTTGGCGGCTCTCTGCGGCGCATGAAAACGGCAACGCCGAGCGTCAGCACACCGACACGGCCCATATACATCATCACGATCAGAATAACGCGCGAAGCCGCCGCCAACGTCGGTGTCAGACCCATGGACACACCGACCGTGCCGAACGCGGAGACCGCTTCAAACAGGCACTGGTGAAACGGTGCGTCCTCGATTCCGGCGATCGCACAGGCGCCGACCAGACAGAGCACGCCGCCTGCCATGAGCAGGGTTACGGCGTTCATGATGCTGCGCGGCGCAATCGTCCGGCCGAACGCCGAAACCGTTGTGCGCCCGCAGAAGGCGCTGATGGCCGTGAGCACGAGCACGGCCGCCGTCACGGTCTTGATGCCGCCTGCTGTTGAGCCGGGCGATCCGCCGATGAACATGAGCAGGCACGACACCGCCTGACTCGGGCCGGTAAGCGCGCCGAGGTCGATGGTGTTGAAGCCTGCCGTGCGCAGGGTCACGGACTCAAACGCCGCCGCAAGCAGCTTGTGCGGAGTATCAAACGCACCGAGCGTTGCCGGATTGCTCCACTCGAACAGCAGCGTCCAGCCGAAGCCGAACAGCAGCAGTCCTGCCGTGGCCGTCAGCACGATTTTCGTGTGCAGGCTCAGGCGGCGGAAACTGTGCTTGTCCCACACGTCACTCCACACGAAAAAGCCGAGACCGCCGAGCACGATGAGCGCCATCACCGTAATGTTCACGAGCGGATCCTCCGCCCAGCCGATGAGCGACTGAAACGGATCGTCCGGTGTGCCCATCAGGTCAAAGCCTGCGTTGCAGAATGCCGAAACCGCGTGGAACACGCCCATTGTGATTCCCTTCGGGAAACCGTAATGCGGCACGAACCGGCAGGACAGCAGAACCGCTCCCGTCCCTTCGATGATGAACGTGCCGAACAGCACGCGCCGTGTCAGACGGACAATGCCGCCGCCGTCCGACAGATTAAGCCCCGCGCTCATCACCATGCGCTCGTGCAGCGTGATCGTTCGCCGCAGGACAAACGACGCAATAGCCGCGACGGACATAAAGCCGAGTCCGCCGATCTGAATCAGCAGCAGGATGACGCACTTGCCGAATACCGACCAGTGCACCGCCGTGCTGACCGTGACGAGTCCGGTAACACAGCTCGCCGAGGCTGCTGTAAACAGCGCGTCGAGAAACGGCGTTATCTGTCCGTCTGCCGCCGAAACCGGCAGCATCAGCACCAGCGCACCCACCAGAATCGTCAGCGCAAAGCCGACGGCAAGCACCGTCGGCGCCCGCAGTCCCAGATGCCGCTTATGCACCATAAAAATCTGCGTCTGCACGATAAATCCCCTCCTTTAACGATGATACGCTGAAAGCCTGAACGTACCGTTCAGGCTTTAAACAGGCATACAATTATATAGTAGTATATCATCGAATTTTTGTCTGTTCAATATAATCTTATACCCGAAATTTTTCGAGAAGTCAAGCGATTTGCGGAATTTTTCCACGCAAGAATAAGCAAGGGCTCTCTGATTTTCAACAGATCAGAGAGCCCGGAGGGGGTTCTGCCGCCGGCAAATACTCCAACAATCCGGCAGACAGAAGTTTATTCCGCAGTTCAAACACATCTACACATTTCCCATTTTACGGTAATATGGTAAGAGGAAAACCGCATCGAACTGCGAAATAACACAGATAACAAATGGTACGTTTTTGCGTACTTATCCAGTATAACACCATATCCTGCACAGTCCATAGGCATTTTTTGCCCAAAGCCTGCTATTCCTTACTGCAAATGAGCCTTCCGGCACAGGTGGCTGCCGGAAGGCTCAGGAGAAAGATTAAGATGCTACCAGATTCGGGAGGAAATATACAATCTGCGGGAATACCGTTACCAGAATTACCACTGCGATGATAATCAGGATGAACGGGATAACGCCGCGGTAAATTTCCTGTATTTTGACCGACGGCGGCACAATGCCCTTGATGTAGAACAGTGCGAAGCCGAACGGCGGCGTCATGAAGCAGGTCTGCAGCATAACAGCTGTAACTGCGACGATCCACAGGCGGTCAAAGCCGAACATATCCATAATCGGCAGGAAGATCGGGAATACGATCATAACGATACCCAGCCAGTCGAGGAACATGCCCATAACGAATACAATCGCCATCATGATTGCGAACGCGCCCCATTTGCCGATGCCAACGCTCGAAATCCAGGTTGCAATCAGCTGGTCGCCATCGAGCGACATGAAGATGCCGGTGAAGGCAGACGCGCCGAACAGGATGATGAATACCATCGCAGAGGTCTTTGCGGTGTCGATCAGCGAATCGTACAGCATTTTGAAGCTGAACTGCTTGTAGAAGATGGCGAGGATGAGCGAGAACAGTGCGCCTACGCCTGCTGCCTCGGTCGGGGTTGCCCAGCCGGTAAAGATAGAACCGAGCACGCCGACGATCAGGATGACCGGCGGGATCAGGTTGATGAGCGAACCGGTGATGCGCTCACGCAGCGGCATGGCAGCCAGCTCTTCGGTGGTCATCGCCGGACCATAATCCGGGTGGATATGGCAGATGACGAACACATAAATCATGTAGAACAGCGACAGGACAAGACCCGGAACGATGGCGGCGAAGAAAATCTTGCCGACCGATACATTCGCATAAGAGCCCATCGAAACCAGCATGATGGACGGCGGGATCAGGATGCCGAGTGAACCGCCCGCACACACCATGCCGCACGCGAGAGACGGCTTATAGCCGCACTTCAGCAGCACCGGTACGGACAGCATGCCCATGGTAACAACGGATGCGCCGACGATGCCGGTCGTGGCAGCGAACACGGTGGAAACCACGATCACTGCCAGACCGAGACCGCCCTTCAGAGGACCAAGCAGGTAGCGGATAGAGAGGAACAGCCCATCCGCAACCTTGGAATGTGTCAAAAAGTTTGCCATCAGCACGAACATCGGGATGGCGACCATGGAATAGCTTTGCATCTGGTCGTACACCTTGGTCATGGCGATGGTGATGCCCGGGCCGCCCCAGGCGAGATAACCGATAATAACACCGGCGCCGCCGAGGACGAACGCAAGCTCCTGACCGGTCGCAAGACCGATGATCATGATAAGGAACAGTACGCCAAGCAGGATCGCGCTGAGCTGTGTTGCGCCAACGCCGGACTGCGTGACAAGATTGGTCAGCATTTCCATCATGCAGCGTCGCCTCCCTTCGTATCATCCGTGCCGGAAACGGCTTCACCGATGCCGCGCACGCACTTGAGCATCTCGGAAATGCCCTGCAGTGCGAGCAGCGTCATGCCGACGAACAGCGCCAGCTTGACCGGCCATGCCGGCGGCGCCCATACCGAATAGCCGCGCTCACCCGTGGTATACGAGCGAAGGAAAAATCCGAAGCTCTCGGGCACGAGCACGAATACGAACGGAACAAAGAACACCAGATAGGTAATCAGGTGCAGAATGTTCTGCGCAAGCGGTTTAAGCCGTGCATACAGCACATCAACCGCAACAAAGGCCTTCTTCTGGAAGCCGTAGGCGCAGACCATGATAATGTAGCAGCCGAAGGTCATGCAGATGACGTCCATCGTCCAGATCTGCGGACTGTGGAACAAACGGCGCAGCACGACTTCGGTAACAATGACCGCGAGAATGCCAAGAACGGCGAAGGAAGCAATCCTGCCGATCCAGTCATTGACGAGGTCGATCACATCGCAGATGCGTTTGATCACTTTCATATATTACACCTCATCTTCTGAGGCTCCGTGCTCTCAAAAGAGAGCACGGAACACTCTGTCGGTCACTTTTCGGATTCATCGTAGTTGAAGCCCCAGCCGTAGTCACCGAGCATTGCACGGTAGGTATCGGCATGTTCACGGTAATCCTGCATAGAGCTGTATACCATGTTGAAGTTTTCATTCTTCGCAGCTTCTTCCTCGTAAACCTGACGGCAGGTCTCACGGATGGTGTTCCAGTCGTCCTGGTTCATCTTGGTGACGATGCAGCCATCCTCCTCGAGCATCTTCTTGGTGGAATCGAAATCCATCCACAGGTAGCGGGACAGCTGCTCGGAGGTGCAGATCTCAGCCGCCATCTGGATGGCGTTCTGGTACTCCTCAGGAAGCTCGTTCCACGCGTCCTTGTTGATCATAACGCCGTTGACACCGCCGGACTGATACCATGCAGGCGAGCACCAGTACTTGGCAACCTCCTGTAATTTCAGCGAATCATCCGAGCACGGCGTGGAGAACTCGCCGCCGTCGATAACGCCGCGCTGCAGCGACTCATAAAGCTCGCTTGCCGCAACGGTGGTGATGTTGATGCCCAGCTTTTCCGCCGCACGGCCTGCCATAACGCCGCCGAGGCGGATCTTCATGCTCTGCATGTCCTTGATAGAAGTGATCGGCTTGGTCGAACGGATACCGGACTCTGCGTGATTGATCATGATTGGGAAATACGTCATGTTGTATTTGCCGTACATATCCTGATAGCACTGCAGACCGCCGCCCTGGGTGATCCAGATGTAATAGTCCATGCCGGTGAAGTTATCCATCGTGGTAGAGAGCAGCTCAAAAGCGGTATCCTTGCCGCTCCAGTAGCCGCCCCAGTCACCGCCGCACTGGATGGTGCCGTTCTGGACGTAATCGAACAGCTGGTTTGCCGCACAAAGCGATCCCTCCGGATAGTTGGTGATGGTGAAGCGTCCGTCGGTCAGCTGGCTGACCAACTCGGAGAAGCGCTCGTCACAGGTGAAGTGAATGTTGCCGTCACCCCAGGTGGAACCCATCTTCCAAGTGATGACCGGCAGATCACTGCTGCCGCCTGCAACTGCATTGGCGTTTGCCGCATCCATCATGCCGCTGTCCGCGGCATTGCCGCAGCCGGACAAACCAAGGGTTGCCGCACCGACTGCACCGCAAAGCAGACCTGCCATCAATCTTTTGATTTTCATCTTTTTAGCCTCCTTGTTCGTTTTCCTCTATCGAAAACGCCGTTTTGCGGACGTTTGCGAACAAACTGGTCATGCACAAGGAGGGGTTCTCGCTAATCGCTGTCGGCCAGTGCCTGTACGGCCTGCACGACCTCCTTCTGCGCATCGGAAAGGTGTTCGTAAATCGGCTGCACCGCTGCACGGAACTTTTCGGCCTGCTCCTCATCGAGCAGCGCCATGTAGCAGCCGCTGCGGGATGCATGCAGCATTGCTCGAACCTCTGCGCTCTGCCAGTGGTCGCGCTGCCACGAAGCCGCCTCAGCGGCGCATCGCTCAATGATGGTCTGCTCCTCCTGTGAGAACGTTTCCCACGTTTCCGAGGACGCGACCAGCACATCCGCGTTGTAGGAATGTCGGTCGTAAGTCCAGTACGGTGCAAGCTGATAGTAGCCGCTGTCAACATAGGTAGGCAGCGTGCTCTCGGCGCCGTCAATCCGGTCAGTGCGGAGCGCGAGCGCGATCTCATCCGGCGGCAGCGTCACCGCCTCGGCGCCCCACATCGGAATGACCTGCTTCATCTGCGAGGAATCCTCGGTGCCGAGCCGCAGGTCCTTCATATCATCGAGTGAGGTGATCGCCTTTCCTGTCGTGAAAAAGCACCGGTAACCGGCATAAAAATAGCTTAAACCGGTAAGGCCCTTGTCCTCGAGCGAGGCCATCACCTGCTGACCGACTGCGCCGTCCAGCACCCGGAACAAGTGCTTGTCCGAGGTGTACTCGTACGGCAGCTGCAGCGCCGCAAGCTGCGGTGCATACGCTGCGGCAGACGAGATTGGCGTGCGTACAAAATCAATGCCGCCGTACACGCACTGCTCAAGTGCGGATGCATCGGTACCAAGCTCGTTATCAAAGCTCGGCAGAATTTGTATCGCGCCGTCCGTTTCCCTGCGCACCATGTCGCAGAAGCGCTGACACGCCTGATTGGCGAGGTAGTTTTCGCTCTGCCCGCTGGCAAGGCGGTAATAGCGGATATGCGGCTCGTCCGTGCCGCCGGTACATGCACAGAGCATGAGCAGCAGCCATCCGGCGATCACACACCGAAAGCGTTTATTCATCTTTCCATCTCCTATTATATAGGGTGACCAGTTTCGGCAACATCGTAAATACTTGCGGTAGACAGGTAAAATCACAGCGTACTGAAAATTTTCACATTCTATTTTATGACATTTGCATAAACATTTTGGAAGGAATAGTAAATTTCCGTATAAATTCCGTAAATCCTGCCGCGCGGCTCGTTCAGTTTGCGTTATGATTGCGGTACTCGGTAGGCGTTACGCCCAAATGCCGCTTGAACACCTTCGTGAAGTAGTTTGCATCCGTATAGCCGACCCGAACAGCGATTTCCCGTACCGGAATATCAGTCTGCTGCAGCAGCTCAACCGCACGGTCGATACGGTAGGCGGTCAAGTATTCAAGGAAGGTCTGGTTATACGAGGTGCGAAAAAAGCGTGAGAAGTAGAACGCACTCATGCCCATCGCCTCTGCCGCCTGATCGAGCGACACATCCCGCATGTAATGATGCTCCAGCCACACGGAAAACTGGGTGCAGAACGCATTTCCCGGCTTGTCCCCGCGTACCGCCGGACGGCTTTCCGGCAGCAGATTCAGCTTGCGCAGGCAGGCGGTAATCTGAGCACTGTCGAACGGCTTGACCAGATAATCCGTTCCGCCGGCCCGCATGGCGCCTACAGCGTAGTCGAAGCGGTCGAAGGCAGTCAGGAACACGATGTGCGTTTCCGGCATGGCTTTGTGGATGATGGCTGCCGCATCAAGGCCGTTCATCACCGGCATTTCAATATCCATCAGCACCAGCTGCGGCTGAATTTGACGGGCGCGTTCAACCGCCTCCCGTCCGTTCGCAACTCCCTCGATGAGTGCATCCGCGCCAAGCAAATCACGCATCTGTCCGCTCAGATTCTGCAGACTCAGCGGTTCGTCCTCCGCAATCAGTACCTTTAACATATATGCTCTTCCCCTTTCATGGGCAGTATGATGCGGGCTGTCGTGCCCAATCCGGGACAGCTGACAATGCGGAAGCTGCCGCCGGACAGCGCAATGCGTCCCGCGATATTCTGCAGGCCGATGGACCGGTGTCCCTCGGCGGTGTTCTGTTTCATTTTGCTGCGCGAGAAGCCGCCGCCGTTGTCCGTAATCTGGATGCGGCAGCCTTCCGGTGCAAGCTGCGTCACAATGCGGATGCGGCCGCCCGCACTGCGGCTGCGCATGCCGTGCACAATGGAGTTTTCCACGATTGGCTGCAGTGTGAATTTCGGCAGTTCACAGGCCGCACAGCGGCTGTCGCAGTCCATCTCGAACGAAATGCGTTCACCGAACCGCAGCTCCTGCAGTGAAATGTAGTCGCGCAGCAGCGCAAGCTCGCGGTCGAGTGTTACCACGCTGTCATCATGGTCAAGCGTGTAGCGGAAGAAGTTCGCCAGCCGCACCACCATGTCGCCGGTGACGGTCGCCTGCTCGATTCCGGCCATATTGGCCACGCTCTGCAGCGTGTTGAACAGAAAATGCGGGTTGATCTGGCTCTGCAGCTGCGCAAAGCGGCTCTGCTCGATCAGCTGCCGCAGGCGTGCTGCCTCGCTCTCCTGCTGACGCAGGGATTTTTCCAGCTGTGCTTCGCTTTCCAGTGCGTGGATCGTCCGCGCGATCTGGTGCTTGAGGTGGTTAAACGAGTCAGCGAGCATACCGATCTCGTCCGAGCGTGCAAAGTTGAAGTCCTCAATGTCATATTCGCCATCCGCGACGCGGCGCGCACCGCGGCTCATCTGCTGCACCGGCAGCAGCAGGCTGCGTGCGTAGTACAGCATCGCGCCTGCAAACAGCACGCTGCCGATCGCGGCTACGATGGTAAATACCATGTTCTGCGCGGTACCCCGCTGACCGAGGACCAGATAGCCCTCGCGTCCCTCCATCAGAAAGGCCTCCGTCAGCTGGTCGGTGTATTGCGTCAGATAGCTGCCCTGTGTACGCAGAGCTTCGTAGTTCACCGCATCAAATGTGCCGCCATGCAGCTGCGCGATGAACGTCTCCTGACGGACTCGATAGCTTTTCATCGTGCGGTCGATGACCTGCTTGAGCACCTCGCTCTGTGTGTTGCCGTCGGTCTCTGCGCTGCGCAGCCGCTCCCACGCACAGGCGGTGTCCTGCACGGCGTCCGCATATTTGTCGATCGTATCGGACCCGGGCGCCGCAAGCGTCAGCTCGCTCAGAAGCGCATTTTCCTGCTCCATGGCGTTCATGTAGTCCGTGCAGCGTGCATATTCGGACAGGATATCATTGCTTTTCTCGCGGTAATCATAAAAATCGTTCATTAACAGTCCCACCACCAGCAGAATGGGAATGACGAATGCGCAGCTCAGCACAATCGCCTTGTTCACAATGGACAGACGCACCCACCATTGACGTACTCCGTGCACAGGCCCACCTCCTTTGTCAGATTTTATCATAAGCTAATTGATAAGCAATGTAAACCTTTTCTGGGCAAAAAAAGGTAAAAAATCCGCCGTACCGGCAGTGTGCAAAGAAAAACGCAGGAAGGCATCCCTAACGGACGCTTCCTGCGTTTCCTATTCAATCTGATCCGGCGGCTTCATTATCGAATAACGCGATGAAAATGAAAGCGTTACGGCGACAGCTTCTCCCGGAGCATCGTGAGCAACTGCTGCATATCGAACGGCTTGGAAAGATGGCCGTTCATACCGGCCTTCTCTGCGTTCTGTCTGTCCTCGTCAAAGGCGTTCGCCGTCATGGCGACAATGGGCAGACCCGCCTTTTCGGCATCCGGCAGAGCGCGGATGGCACGCGCGGCCGCATAACCGTCCATGACCGGCATCTGAATATCCATCAGCACCAGATCATAGTGCCCGGGCGCGCTCTCGCGCACCTTGTCTACCGCGACCTTTCCGTTTTCCGCCGTGTCCACCTCGAACCCGCCTTCCTCGAGCATCGTCACTGCGATTTCGCGGTTGAGGGCGTTATCCTCGACGACCAGCAGCCGTTTTCCGGCGAAATCCGCCTTTTTCTCCGTCTGCTCCGCAGGCTCTGCCGAAAGAAACGGTTCAGCCAGTACGCGGCGCAGCTCGGACATGAACAGCGGCTTGGCGCAGAACGCGGTCACGCCTGCGGCTTTTGCCTCAACCTCGATATCCGTCCAGTCGTAGGCGGTCAGGATGATGATTGGGGTGTTGCTGCCGATCATCTTGCGGATGCGGCGCACGACCTCAAGGCCGTTCAGATCGGGTATCATCCAGTCGATGATAAAGACATAGAAGCCGTCACCCTGCTCGATCGCGTCCTGCGTACGGACGACAGCCTCATGTCCCGAGGTCGTCCAGTCCGACCGCATGCCGATCATTCGCAGCATTTTGCTGACGTTCAGACAGGTGTCGGTGTCGTCATCCGCCACGAGCGCGCGCAGACCCTCAAGCTGCGGGATGCACTGCGGCGCGGCCTGCTCTCCGCTGATAGGAAAGCGCAGGGAAACCGTAAATTCCGAGCCCTTCCCCGGCTCACTCTCGACCGAAATACTGCCGCCCATCATATCGACCAGATTTTTCGTAATCGCCATGCCGAGACCGGTTCCCTGAATTTTGCTCACGGTCGAGGTTTCCTCGCGCGCAAACTGCTCGAAGATATGCTCCTGAAACGCCGAGCTCATGCCGATGCCGGTATCACGGATATGAAATTCATAATCCACACTGCCATGCGGTGCGGTCTGCTTCTGAACGATGCGCAGGGTGATCATGCCGCCTACCGGGGTGAACTTAATGGCATTGGACAGGATGTTGAGCATGATCTGATTGAGGCGCATGGGGTCGGCAACCACATCCTCATCCTCCACATCGACCATGTCGATGAAAAGCGAAATGCGCTTGGCGGTGATGCTCGACTGGATAATATCGCGCAGATCGTGTACAAGCTCGGGCAGGTGCACCGGACGCAGTTCGAGCGAGACCTTGCCGCTCTCGATGCGGCTCATATCGAGCACATCGTTAATGAGCGAGAGCAGATGCTGGCTCGCCGTCGCAGTCTTTTTCAGGTAGTCGAGCACCTGCTCGCGGTTGTCGATATGGGTGGCCGCAAGCGAGGTGAAGCCGATGATCGCGTTCATCGGCGTGCGGATGTCGTGCGACATATTGAACAGAAATTCGCGCTTGGCGCGGTTTGCCGCCGTTTCCTGACGGATAGCGCGTTCAAGCTCGGCGTTTTTCTGCTCAAGCGAGGTTTGATATTCCTTTTCGAGCGTTTTCTGCTGCTGGAGAAAGCTCTTTTCCGTGCCTCGGCGCACAAACAGAAGCAGCGTCAGAACGACCGCACAGGCGAGGAATGCCACGATCATATTGACCGGCGTGTTCGTGTAGAGCAGTCTGCCCGGGACATATATATAGTAGTAGAAGTTGCGCCCGTGGCTGTACATGCCGTAATATTGGGTCAGTCCCCTGCGTCCGGCATAGACCAGCCGGTCGGCATGGCCGCTCGAGCGGATGCGGCGGAGCAGATTATTTTCCGTGGTATCCGTACCGATGAGGGACAGATCGTCCGACGCGGTTACGCGGTTGCCGTCCGACAGGAGCACGGTTCCCGTGGTCTCGGCGTCGTAGCCGTCGAGCAGATTCTGCACGGAGAGCACGGATTTCTTTGCGAACGCCGCCCCGGTGTGCCGCCAGCCAAGCACCGCGCCGCGGTCGTCCGAACAGCTGCGCACGGCAACGTCGGCAAACGAGCCGTCGGTCAGCTGCACGCGCCGAACATAGGTGCTCTGCGGATGACCGATCACGGCGAGCACGCGCCCGGCTTCCAGATCGGTTTGCAGGCGGGTATAGCCGATGCCGTCCGTGCTGTACTCGCAGACCAGCCTGCCGTTCGCATCCAGCACCGAAATGCCGGTCAGTCCCAGCCGCTCCGCATACTGCCGCAGCTCATCCTCGCCGCAGTCAAGCGTCACGCCCTCCAGTCCCTGAACGGCGGTCGTTCCGCGCACGAGCGCCTTGGCCACGGCGGTCTCGTTATACTGCACATAGGAGGAGGACTGCTCCTTTACAAAGTCGATCAGTTCGGTCATGCGCTGCTCGCAGTCCCGCATATCCGCGTGCCGGGACAGCAGGAATACCGCGCCGAGGAACAAAAGCCCCGCTGCGAAGCACAGGCACCAGAACGTCCTTCGTAAGACAATGCGTCGGGAATTATTGTTCAAGCTGCTCCACCTCCAGACTGTGCGCGGGAACCTCGAGATATTTTCCGACTAGCTGTTCCATGCTGCCGTCCTCGCGCATCTGCGCGACAACCTCGGTCAGCTGCGCCGCAAGACCGCGTGTGTCGTGCCTGGAAAACGCCACGCCGATGCCGGTCGTCAGCAGCGGTTCATCCAGAATGCGGAAGTTCGCGCCGTAGTCCTTCATATACTGCCGGATAGCCTCCTCGTGTCCTGCTACTGCGTCCACATAGCCGCAGTCCAGCATGGCATACTGCACACCGCGGTCAGCGAGGCTGATGACATTTCGGAAGGCCGGGACGTTTTCGCCTCCGCTCAGAAAGATCGCCTCCGGCTTGCCGGTAGCCTGCACCGCGATGGTCTTTCCGGCAAGATCGCTCATTTGCTCGATGCCGCTCTGCGCGCCGACGGCGATGACCTGACGGCTCACCAGATACGGTCCCGCCCACTGATAGTCGTTCTCGCGGCCGTCCATGGAAAAGCAGCCCCAGATGCAGTCGATTTCTCCGTTATCGACCAACTCGGTCTTTTGTTCCCAGTCGATCGTGGTGAATTCCGCACGGTATCCCATGCGGCGGAATGCCTCCTCCGCAATATCCACGTCCAGACCGGTAATGTCGCCGTTATTATCCATATAAACATAAGGCGGATAGGTGTCGCTGCCGACGGTAATCGTCGGCAGTGTGCTGTCGGATGCCGCCTCCGAGGCGCAGCCGGACAGCAGCCCCGCCGTCAGCATGGTCAAAAGCGCCAGAGCGCATTTTACCCGTTTGTGTCTGTTCATACCGATGATGGTGTCCTCTCTCTTGTTCGTTGTCTGTGCCGCAGGTCGGCACAATTTATCTTTTATTATAACATGCTGCCGCGCTCCTGCACAACAGAAATTTCCGCCGTTGGCGCTGACGGAAGTTTTCCTTTATTCTGCATCGCATTGGTAGTATAATATAATTGTGCAACCGGTCAAATTCCGGTAAACAAAGGGAGGGAAAGCGACCCGGCTGCGGTCGAACGACTATGAACCGACAGAAAATTCTGATTGTTGACGACTCAGAGCTCAACCGAGAAATGCTCAAGGCGATTCTCGGTGAGGAATATGACTACGCAGAGGCAGAGGACGGCGCGCAGGCCCTCCTCATGATCCAGCAGGATATGCACATCGACCTGCTGCTGCTGGATATCAATATGCCGAAAATCGACGGCTTCGGCGTGCTCGAGCGCATGAATCAGTTCCGCTGGATCGAGGAGCTGCCAGTCATCATGATCTCCGCCGCCGAGGACCGTGCGGTTATCGAACGCTGTTACAGCCTTGGCATTACCGACTATATCCGCCGTCCGTTCGACTCCTTCATTGTGCAGCGCCGCGTCAAAAACACGCTCACGCTCTACGCCAACCAGAAGCGGCTGATGGACATGGTCTCCGACCAAATCTATCGGAACGAGAAAAACAGCCATGTCATGATTGGCATCCTCAGTCATATTGTCGAGTTCCGCAACAGTGAGAGCGCACAGCATGTGCTTCAGGTGCAAACCGTGACCGAAATGCTGCTGCGCAAGCTGACCGAAAAGACCGATGTATACGGTCTGACTGAGGAAAAGATCCGCCTCATTACCACCGCGTCCGCCCTGCACGACATTGGCAAGATCAGCATCCCCGAGAGCATTCTGAACAAGACGGGCGCACTGACGCCCGAGGAATTCAACATCATCCGCACCCATCCCGCCGTCGGCGCATCCATGCTCGAGGAGTTGACGCAATACCGCGACGAGCCGCTGGTCAAGGTCGCTATCGAAATCTGCCGCTGGCACCACGAGCGCTGGGACGGCGGCGGCTATCCGGATGGCCTGCTCGGTGAACAGATCCCGATCTCGGCGCAGGTGGTCGCACTGGCGGACGTATTTGACGCGCTGACCAGTGACCGCTGCTACAAAAAGGCGTACAGCCACGACACCGCCATCACCATGATCCTCAACGGAGAGTGCGGCGCGTTCAACCCGATGCTGCTCGACTGCCTTCATGAGATCAGCATGCGCCTCCGAAGCGCACTGCCGACGCTCGCCGCCGATCAGGTGCTCCACCGCGACGCAAAGCGCCTGTCTGCCGAGCTGCTGCAAAAGAGCGATGTACCGCTCAGCGACCGCGCCCAGCGCGAGCTGGATTATGTCAAGGAAAAGCTGGATTTCTTTGTCTCCTGCTGCGGCGATGTGCAGTTTGAGTATGACGTTCCCGCCGATATCGTCATAATAGCCGACCAAAGCCGTCCGCGGCAGCAGCAGCGCACGATACTGAACGTGCATGAACCGGACAGTCTCCGACTGCTGCGGCCGGCCGATATTGCGCGGCTAAGAGCCGCCCTCAAGGCCACAACGCCCGAGAACAATGAGCTTTCGCTCAGCCTGCTCCTGCCGGTCGGGCACGAGCAGCACTGGCACAACATCCGGATGCGTACGCTCTGGTCGCCATTCTCCCCCGGTCACTATGTCGGCGTAATCGGCTGTCTGACCGACACGCAGAAAGTGCAGGACAGCTGTGCGCCCTTCCGCTGCACAGACAAAAGCGCAACGGACGAGCTGTCGATCACCGATGATATACAGCGTCTGAGCGCGTTCTTTGATGTCGTCCGTCTGGTTGACCCGACAAAATACGCCGTGCTCGATCTCGATGCGGACGGCGTTCTGCACCGCACGGGTGAGCGCTGCGCCGCATTCTGGGATACCGACGTGGGTTGCGCCAACTGCATCTCTGCACGGGCGTATGCTGAGCATACTACGCTCAATAAGCTCGAATTTACACGAAATGAGATGTATTTCGTCATCTCCAAGTATATTACGATCAACGGCACGCCCTGCGTGCTCGAGCTGGTCTCGCGGCTCAACGAGGGCCGCTGGATCGACGCAAACGGCTCACGTTTTCTGCTTGACCGCACGCGCGGCGAGGATATGCAGCTGTTCCTCGACCCGCTGACCAACGTCTATTCGCGCCGTTATTTTGAAACCTACCGCACCCACCTTGAGGGCATGGAGGGCGTGGCGCTGATCGACGTAAACAACTTCAAGCTCATCAACGATCGCTGCGGCCACGCCGCAGGCGATGCGGCGCTGCGCGACATTGCGGACGCGGTGCGCTCCTGCATTCGCAAGACCGATATTCTGATCCGCTACGGCGGCGACGAATTCCTGCTGCTGTTTCCGCGCATGACCGAGGAAGTTTTCCTCGACAAGAAAAAGCAGATCCAGCAGGTCGTGCGCGGCATCCGCATGTCGGAGTTCGCGGATGTCCAGCTTTCGGTCAGCATCGGCGGCATCTGCGGCGTGCATCCGATCACAGAGGCTATCCGCAAGGCGGATTATCTGATGTATCTGGACAAGGCCGAACAGAAGTCCTGAAAAGCGAAATCCCCTGCCGGGGATACAGAAAATCTGTCCCCGGCAGGGGATTTTTTGCGTTCTTTCCAAGCGGCAGCGCGACGGAGTCTGCGCAAGGAGCCGCGTCTTTAATTTTGTGCTGCCTCCGCTTCCTCGACCGAAACGATCGTGCCGTCAAACGAATCGACCTCGGAGACCGTGCCCGTATAAGTCACAGTGACCGAATCGCCCTCTGCGGCATCGTCCAGACCCTTCGGCGTATCGGAGGGATCGTAGGTAAATTCATAGGAGGCACCCTCGGCATCCGTTACAACGAACATGCCGTTCTTCTTCTCATCGAGCGAGCCGGTGAGCGTGTTTTCCTGCTGCTGTTCGCTGCTCGAGGACGAGGCCGCCGCAGACGATGCTGTACCGGTATCCTTATTTTCGGCGGGCTTGCTGCCGCAGGCCGAAAGCGATGCAGCCAGCAGAGCCGTGCATGCAAATACCATCAGTGTTTTTTTCATGTAAAAAGCCTTCTTTCTAAGAGAGCAGTATCTGCTCTCTTTCTCTCTATTAGACGAAGCACGTCTAAAAAGGTTCCGTCTTCTGAAAAATTTTTTCACGGATTTTTTGGGGCGGTCCGCCGCACCCGGTCACATCTGCTCGACGGCTTCCTCGGTCAGCAGCCGCAGCAGCTCGCTCGGCGGCAGGGGACGGGAGAAATAATAGCCCTGAATCATGTCCACGTTCCAGCTCCGCAGCAGCTCCATCTCCTCCTGCGTCTCCACACCCTCCGCAATGATGCGGTAGCCGAGACGGCAGAAGGCGGATACGATGCTCTGGTAGAAGAGCGCGGCGTTTTTGTCCGTGCAGATGTGGAACAGCAGCGAACGGTCGAGCTTGATGACCGAGAACGGCAGCTGCATGACCGTATTCAGGTTGGCGTAGCCCGAGCCGAAATCATCCAGACACAGGCCGATGCCGGCCGCCTGAAAGCTCTCCGCCACCCGGGTCAGGCTCGCGGAATACTCGGTCGCAACCGTCTCGGTGATCTCAAACTGGAAGCAGGAGTACGGCAGACCGTATTCATCCAGAATGCGGATCAGGTGGCTTCCGCCATCGCTGTGAATGAGATCGAGCGGCGAAAGATTGATCTTGACGTTCGCAATGCTCGCGCGGAGCGCCGGGTTTTCGCGCAGAAAACGGCAGACACGCCGCAGCTGAAGCTCGGTGATCTGGCTGATAAGGCGGTTCTTCTCCGCAAGGCGGATAAAAATATCCGGTGAGATCCAGCCGAGCGTGGGATGCCGCAGGCGGCTGAGCGCCTCAAGGGTGACAAAGCGCTGCTGATGCAGCGAATAGACCGGCTGATAATAGACCTCGAACAGATCCTCGTCGATCGCGCGGTGCAGGAACTGCTCGACCTGCTTGTTGTAGTAAAAACTGTCCCTGTTCTTGCGGTCGTTCTGGATGACCTCAGTCCCGCCGCGGCGTGCTGCGAGAGATTCGAGATATTCCGCATAATCCAGCACAAGACCGCCCGTTCCCAGCTTTTCCGCGCCCACCACGCCGCACAGGATGACCGGCGAGGGAGCGGCCTGCTCGTCATCCGGCTGCGTGCGGAACACCTGCCGCAGACTCGTCAGACAGGCTTCGTACTCGCGCAGCGAGAACGTCAGCAGCAGAAACCGCTTGCCTGTCACGCGGAACACGTTCCTGCCCGCGATCTCCTGCATGTGCTCTGCCGCGCGGCGCAGAAATTCGTCGCCGCTCTGCACGCCCGAGACTTTGTTCATGTGGTCAAGCTGGTAGGCGTAGACCGTGATGATGTGAAAGGCCTTGTGTGCGTCGGTCAGCTCGTTCATGCGGCGCAGCAGATACTGCTTGTCATTCAGTCCGGTCAGGCTGTCCATGCACGCGCAGGGATTGTTGATGGTCAGATACATTGCGAGAATGCTGAGCGAAAGGCCGAAGCCGATCGTCAGCACCGCGGGATTGACGGCCTGCGCGGCGATGCCGAAGGCGGCGAGCAAAAAGACCGTAAGCAGCGCCGTCAGATTGCGGCGGCTGACCGCATCCCGGTGCACCGCGACAAAAATCGCTGCCGCTGCGATGTGCAGCAGGGCGCTGACATACAGCAGCAGATACCACGGACCGTGGTAGTAGCCGGTGCTGTCGAAATAGAACAGCTTTTCGGTGAAAGGGTTGGTCAGAATGATAAAAACCAAAACGATAGTCGGAATGCCCATGCGCAGTACGGTTCCGGTGGAGATCACGCGGCTCGAGCACAGTGTACAGACATAGTACAGCAGCATGAGCGGCAGGATCGCCTGAAACAGATAGAACACGGTGTTCGAGAGCATGCGGCCGACGCCAAAGCTGTACGGAGCGTACAGGATGAAGCATGTACTCACCAGCTCGGTGAAAACGTCCAGACTGACGACGGTCAGCAGGCGGCGGAACATGAGGCTGTTCCGGTCATCCATCTGCCGCTGATGAGAATACTGCCACAGAACAACCAGCAGCACCGCCATCCCGGCGATCAGATAATGTAGATTGGTTGTCATTCCGTGTCCCCTCCCAGTCTGGTTGCATTTCTCTTCAAATAGGCGTCCGCCTCCGCCTTCCATGCGCTGATGCTGCGCGATTTTCCGTCCTCGTCGCACAGGCGGCTGAAGCCGTAGGTCATCGTGATGCGGGCGCGCGGCGCACAGGTGCGGTTGTACCGCGCGACGATCGCGCTGAACTGCCGGTGCAGCTGCCCCGAATTTGCCCTTGGCTCGGGACGAATGAGGGCGAACTCGTTTCCGCCGGTGCGGAAGCACGATACACTTTCGCCTCCGTCCACGCACGCGCGGCAAAAGTCTGCAACGCACCGCGCGGCGGCGATGACCGCCTCATCCCCTGCCTGAAGGCCGAAGCGGTCGTTGCGCTCGTTCAAGCCCTCCAGCCGGATATAGGTCAGCACCGCATCGCGGCATCCGACCTCGCCGGTGCGGATGCGCTCCATGTATTCCTCAAACGCGCGGCGATTCGGCAGACCGGTCATACGATCCTCACGCTGCATCTGATGGCTGATGCGGTGCTCCATGTGAAAGCGCATATCCTCGGTCGCCTGTCCGAGCAGCTCACGGAAGAGCAGGATGATGAACAGCAGCACGCCAAACTGGAATATTGCATCGTACCAGTAGATGTGCAGCAGGCCGTACAGGACGAGCGCTGCCACGCCGAACACGCCCAGTGCGGCAAACGCCGCAATATGCAGCCGAAGCTGCTGCGAGGGCTGCTCGCGGTACGACCGGAGCAGCACGATCAGCATCGCCGCAACGCCTGCCGTCAGAAGCAGGTGCGTCAGCGGCAGCATATCAATAAACCGGATGCCGAAAAGCCGGTACGCCGCGCCCTGTGCGAGCGCGTTGGCGCAGAACAGCGCAATGCATATATCGGGAACGAGCTGCCGTCTGCCGCTTATCGTGTTGCGGACAAAATGCACCATCGGGATAGACATCAGCATAAAGGCGTAAAAGGAAACGACGCTTCCGGCGGCAGTATCCCGTCCGTAAATCTGATACAGAGCGGAATCGGTCAGGCACCACAGGCTGCACAGCAGCAGAAAGACCGCCACATCGAGGAAGCGGCGCTCGTGGATGCCGCAGCTGCTCATGTAGCAGAAGATCAGCAGCGCCAGCACGGCAAGGATGACCATGGCGAGCATCATGACCAGGGAAAACAGTGAGGTCTGGATATGGTGGCCGGTGATGCTCCGCACCGAGCCGAGCAAAGGCGCGTCAAACCTGTCTGTCCGGTCGGAAAGCTGCGTAAAGGTCAGGCTGAGCGTCTGTCCGCCGATATTGTCCGGAAGCTCCGCATCCGCCCACAGGCGACCCTTCATCTGCGTGTTTTTCGGAAAAGCGTTGTCCTCGTAGCGATAGAGCAGCGTTTCGCCCGCACGGATCTCGATGCCGTATTCCACGCCGCGCGCGCTCAGCAGCTTTCCGGCATCGCGGGCGGTCAGCGTGTCGTTATACAGGGTAAGCGTCTGCCCCGGCTCAGCCGGAAGCGTGACCGGGAGCGTAATCTCGCGCCGCACGCCGTTCGTCAGCTGATACCAGCCGGTATCAAGGGTGGAAAGCTCCCTGTCCGGCTCGTGCTGATGCAGTCCGGCAATGAGGAACGTCAGCATTGCCACGGTCAGCAGCAGGGCGGCTGTCTCTGCGGCGCACCGCAGGGTTTTGTGTTTCATGACTGTTCCTCCGTCCGGTCGTCTTCGTGATGGTGCTGCTTTTCCGCGTACATACGGCTGTCCGCCGTGATGCGCACCTGCGAAGCGTCGCCGTCCTCCGGATAGCAGGCGCAGCCGCAGCTGACGCCGACCGAAAGCAGTTTTCCTTCGATAACGATGGGCGCAGAGAGCATAGTCTGAATGCGCTCGGCCATGCGGCTGCGCTGCTCCTCGTCCATATCGGCGCTGACGATAAGCGCGAACTCATTGCCGCCGATGCGGAAGGCGTAGTCCCGGCTGCGGATGCAGCGCAGCAGCCGCGCGCTGATCTCCTTGAGCAGCCGGTCTCCCATGGCGTGACCGTAGGTGTCGTTTATCGGCTTAAAGCGGTCGAGATCGAGGTAATACAGCACAAACGGCAGCTTTTTCGCCTCACAGATGTTCAGGACCCGACTGAAATAGCGCTCGTTGAACAGGCCGGTCAGACCGTCCGTGTTTGCCATGTTTTCCAGCTCGACCTTCTGCCCGATATCCTGCACAACCTGCATGATCACGGAGACCGTGCCGTCCGCGTGCCACTCAACCGGGAGGACGGTCATCACCATATAGGCGTTCTCCGTCCGGCTGCAATACTCGATTTTGAGGTTGTCATCCGGTTTGCGGAGCACACTGCGCAGATAGTCCGGCGTAAGCAGCCGCGAAAGCTTGGCGTTTTCCGTATCGATCAGCGCGACATAGCGTTTAGAGATGATTTCGACCATTTCCGAATACTGTCCGGAGGTCGGATAGAGCGGCTGATCGAACCGCAGCTCATAATAGCGGTAGCGTCCGGTATCCAGATTGACGATGGAATACCGATCGACGATGCGGCTCATGCTTTGCAGGAAACGGTCGCTTTTCATCTTTTCGCGCTCGAGGTTCAGCCGCTCCATTTCCTCGTTCTTAAGGCGCAGCCGGCTCTCCATCCCCAGCGCCAGCACCACGATGATGACGGTGAAAAAACAGAGTGCGCCGAGCAGGATGAGCGAGGAATTCTGCACGTCATACAGTGCACCGTCCACCTCATCCGCCTGGATGATGCCAACGAGTGACCAGTCCGGAAACGCGGTCGGCATCGCGACCAGATAGTTTCTCGTCCCATCGCAGGTGAACTGCGCGCTTCCGCTCTTGCCAAGCTGAATGTAGTCCTTAATATCGTCCATGCTGCCATATTTCCAGTCAGCGTGGTTGGACAGGTCGTACAGGTTGGTCATTCCCGCGCACAGCTCGGTCTGCGGTTCAAACTCCAGCACGATGTCGCCGTTCGAGCGCACCACATAGCAGTCGCTCTGTCCGCCGTACATACTGCCGTCAACCAGATCATCGACCACGTCCGTATCATAGCTGACCGCGATACCGGTGTAGGTCACGCCGTCCAGCGTCAGATTTCGGCTCATCGGCATCGCAAACGCGATCTTGGGCACGCCGTAGGTTGCCGTATAGGTGGAGACGATTGGCCCGCCCTTGCTGTACATCTCCTGAAAAACGCCGTCGATGCTGTCGGCGCTGCCCTTTCGCCCATCTGCTGTTAGATACTGCGAGTTCTGATTGACCATATAGAAATCGCTGTAATGCCACGACGATCGGTTGTCTTGAATCGTGTTCCATATCTCGTCAACGTCTTCATCAGTCTGTACGTTACTCATCAGGCTGTCCCACTGGCTCAGCACGGTCCAGTTTCGCTGCACGAACAGCGTGAAGGTCTTGGAGATTTGCGCATAGCTTTCGAGCAGATGATTCGAGCTTTCCTGATAAATCTGCATTCCGATATAGTTGCTGTAAACGCCAATACCCGCCGCAAACACTATGGTGAGAAGTGCGGTCAGCAGAGCAATTCTTGATCGCTTTTTCATGTTCTGCCCCTCCTTCGGTAAAATTTATTCATTCCTTTTCCCATGCCATAATTATACTATTTCCCGACCGAAAAGGAAAGCGAAGATTGCGGCGCAGCGGCATTTATTTTCCTCTGCATATCCGAAAAAACCGGAGTACCGTCAGCCGTTCTCGGCCGGTACTCCGGGTTTTGATGTATCCGCATGGCGCGGTCAGTGCATAATGCCCTTCAGCGCGTCGATCAGCTCCTCAACCACGATCGGCTTGGACAAAAAGCCGTTCATGCCGCAGTCGAACGCCTGCTTTCGCTCCTCCTCGAACACGTTGGCCGTCATGGCAACGATCGGGACTGCGGCGCGCGCCGGGTCCTTCAGCGCACGAATGCGCTGGGTGGCGGTATAGCCGTCCATGACCGGCATCTGCACATCCATCAGCACCAGATCATAGCGGCCCGGGTCCGAGGTGCGGACCTTTTCCACCGCGACCGCGCCGTTCTCGGCGATATCGACCAGAAAACCGTACTCGTGCAGGATTGTCATTGCGATCTCACGGTTCAGCTCGTTATCCTCAACCAACAGGATATGCCGTCCGCGGAAGTCGGCGTTTTTCCCGGGCAGGATGTCCTGCTCATCTGCCGTCTGCATGTGTCCGATGGCTGTCAGCAGGGTGTCGCGCAGGTCGGACAGGAACATCGGCTTGGAGCAGAAGGCCGTCACGCCTGCCGCCTTCGCCTCCGCTTCGATATCCGACCAGTCGTAGGCGGTCAGGATGATGATGGGGGTGTCATCATTCAGGCTGCGAATCTGGCGCGTGACCTCGATGCCGTTCATGTCCGGCAGCCGCCAGTCGATGATATAGGCGCGGCAGGGGTCACCCAACTCGATGGACTGCCGCGCACGCAGCACGGCCTCCCGTCCGGAGAGCGTCCACTCCGCACGCATTCCCACACGGGTCAGCAGCTTTGCCACGCTGTCGCAGGTGTTGAAATCGTCGTCCACCACCAGCGCCTTGAGGCCGGCAAGCTCCGCAATCTTTTCCTCGCGGCGGCTGCCGGTCTGCACGCGCAGCGGCAGGCAGATGATAAACTCGGTGCCTCGGTTCTTCTCGGTCTGCACCTTGATCGTGCCGCCCATCATCTCGACGATATTCCGGGTGATGGCCATGCCAAGGCCGGTTCCCTGTATCCGGCTGACCGTGGAGGTGCGCTCGCGTTCAAACGGCTCAAAAATCTTCTGCGCGAACTCCGGACTCATGCCGATGCCGTTGTCGCGGACACGGAACTCGTACTGTGCACAGTCGCGCACGGTTCCGGCAAGCTGCCGGATACGCACGGAGACCGTGCCGCCCGCCGGCGTGAACTTAATGGCGTTGGACAGCAGGTTGAGCAGAATCTGTCCCAGACGTGTCCGGTCACAGTAAACGTCCTCGTCGGCAACGTCAAGCGCATCCATATAAAGCTCGAGCTGCTTGGCGTATATCTGTCCGCTGACGATGGTCTTGATATCGTGCAGCATCTCGGCGAGGTTGACCTCGGTTTCCTCCAGATGAAGCTTGCCGCTCTCGATGCGGCTCATGTCCAGAATATCGTTGATGAGCGCGAGCAGGTGGCGGCTCGAGGAGAGGGTTTTGGTCAGATAGTCCTTCACCCGTTCCTGATTGTCGATATTGCTGACCGCAAGGGTGGTAAAGCCGATGATCGCATTCATCGGTGTGCGGATATCGTGCGACATATTGGACAGGAAAGTGCTCTTGGCGCGGCTGGCGGCTTCGGCGGCCGCAACCGCCTCGGAAAGCGCCTGATTGATCTTCCGGTCAGCCGTGCGGTCGGACATCACGAGGATGTACTTGGTCCGGCCTGCGACCTCGCTGCCCATGGCAACGATGTGGAACCAGCGGCGCTCACCGGTCTGCTGATGGGCATAATCGGCATCCCATTCGCTCTGCTCGCCGCACTGAATCCCCGCGAGGAAGTTCTTATCGTGGTCGGGAGAGTCCTTCGGGTGCAGCGCCCGCAGTGCACGGATGTCCTGCCGCACCTGCTCAAGCGGCACGCCAAGCAGCCGCTCGATGTTCGGGCTGACATAGTCCGTGCGGGAGGTTTCGGCATCCAGCATGAAGAAAACATCGTCCACGTTGCGTGAGAGCCGGGTGAACAGCTCATCCCGGTACAGGATCTCAGTATCTCTCCGACGCAGCGCATCGCGGCTTCTGTGCACGATGAGCGCGATGAGCAGCACCATAAGCAGGCACGCAATAGCGGTCACGATCTCGACCGTCCGGTGCCACAGCGTATCCATGCTGGCGTTAACAACGCTGACCGGGACAAGGCTGAGCATGATCCAGTCCTGGATGCCTGTGTTCTCGTAGACCAGATAGTACCGGGTTCCATGCAGCGTCAGCATCTTGCTTCCGTCCCTGCCCTGCGCGAAATCGTCACTCAGCGCGTCGAACGCTTTATCGGACAGATTGGAGCTGCTGCGCAGCTCCGCGAGGAAATTATAGACCGATTCCTCGCTGCCGTTCTCACCGTCAGCCTCGCTGTCGAGCACAACGCGCCCGTCCGGGTAGACAACATAGTTGTGGCTCGTGCCCTCGAAGGCGGAGTTGTCGATCGCGTTCAGCACCGTATCATTATAGTAGGCGATGGCGATCGCATCATAGGCGAAGCCGCGGTAGGTGCCGCTCATCTCCGGGCAGGCAAACACGAGCATCTGCGGCTTTCCGGGCAGCACCGCATTCACAACGACGTCCTCTCCGGCGAAAAGCTGCGTGTCCAGATCGGTCTGCGAGCCAAGGCTGCTCTTTTCGCCGTCCTGCGTCATGCAGCTGCCGTCCGAGGCGAGGAAGTAGAGGGCGGCGCAGCCGGTCTCCTTCTGCATCTCGTTCAGACTGGAACGGATCTGTTCTTCGCTCGAGGCGTTTTTCAGAAAATCGTTCCACAGATGCAGCAGCATCTGGTTTCGGCTGACCAGATGGTTCAGCATATTGTCGGATTTACGCAGGATCTCCGACAGATGCGAGGTGCTCTCCCGATAGACCGTCTGCGACATAAACAAGAAATACCGATAGCAGATGCCGCCGAGCAGCACCGCCAGAGCCAACAGTGCGGCGGCAGGGCGGCGCCATTTTTTCAGGAAGCGGTATTTTATTTTGCTTCCGCGTGTTTTATCTGCCATTTCCGTTTACCTCAATGTAATATAATTTTCCGGCTCCGCCAGTACGGCATTCCCCTCGGAGACATACGCGCTCCAAGTGTCCCGAACTCTCGTGTCGCCGCCCTCGAAGGCACGGCTCTCGTCCGCAAACAGCGGCGCCATGCTGCCCGCCGTCGCCAAACAGGTTACGGTTACGGTCTCGTCCTCGCGGAGCGGTTTGCCGTCCCGCGTGATCCCGGTCAGCGTAAAGCCGCCGTTTTCCTCCTTGACCTCGATGGCGATGCCGCTGACCACCGGCAGAGAGCCGCGGTTGAACGGCGTAAAGCCGCCCTCGCAGCCCTCGACAAAGGCGCGGACGGTCTCGGTCAGCTCCGCACCGTTCATCGTGCGCTGATACGCGCGCAGATCGTTCGGCATGATCATAGAGGCAGCCATATTCTCGGTATAGTCTGCCGCCAGCACGCTGCCGGTAAAGCTGTTCGCCGCAGCAATGAGCACATCGGTGTCATACACGCCGCGCAGCGTGTTCGCCATCACGGAGAAGGAGGCATTGCCGCTGTCCGCATGGAAAACGTTTGAATAGCCCTTGTCCAAGGTCAGCACAGCCGTATCCGCGGCAGGCTCATCCGCAAGCAGCTGCGCGTTGAACGCCTGATACGCCTGCTCTGCTGTGTATTCGCCCGCGATCATGCGCGAGACCACATCCTTGGAGACCGAGAAGAAATCGTTGGAGGCGATGCGGATGTACATATGGTTCTGCTCGACCACCGGGCGCACGTCCTCAAGATAATCGGTCAGGCGAAGACTGACGTTCTGGCTGTAGCTCAGAATGTCCTGTCCGTCATAGACGATGCGGTTCTGTGCTTCCTCGGAGAGCATGACACGGAGCACCTGCATCGCCTTGTCGCGGCGGTTGCTGTCCTGCTCGAGATTGCGGCTCAGCGCAACCTGAAAATACGGGGTGGTCATCAGCCACTGCTGCCCGTCCTGACCAAAGAACGGCAGGAAGGTCGTATCAATGCCCTCATCCTGCAGGATTTTAACGTTAGCAGAGCTGCCTAAGAACATGGCAAGCTCGCCGCTGCGCATCCGGTCCATGATGTCATCGTAGATCAGTGTCAGGTCAGCGGCGTTCAGGCCGGTGTCGCGGATGAACTGCTCGAGGTTCTTGAAAGCGGTCGGCCAAACGGTGTCATCCAGACCGACTTTCTCGGTGCTGGCCGGGTCGCTGTACGCGGTGCGCCATTTGCGGCCTTCCGCCGAGGAAAGCTCGGAGACAGAAAGTCCCTGAAGCGTTTCCATGCAGGTGTAATCGTAGAAATAGTCCGCATCAAAGCCGCGGATGCCGTGCTTTTCAAACGCTTGACAAGCGGAAACAAAGCTGTCGTAATCGGTGGGCAGCGGAATGCCGTATTTCTCGAACAGACTGCGGTTGACCACAAAGCCGTGCGCGTCCGCGCAGACCGGCAGCCAGTTTACGCTGCCGTCCTCGTTTTTGAAGCTGTTGAGGTAGGTGTTGTAGACCGCGCCCGCCTCGTTGGTCGTGGCGAGGTTCATCAGACTGCCCTTGAGCGGCGCAGCGTCATGCAGCGAGAAGCGGCAGCAGGTAATGATGTCCGGCAGGCCGCCGTTCTCGTTCAGAAATTTGTAAAAATCCAGATCGTTATTGCCGACAATGAACTCAATATTCACATCCGGCAGCTGCGACTGGATATAGGGGGCATATTTTTCGTACAGCGTGGTGTTCCATAGATAGACCTGAATGGTTTCCGCGTCCTCCTGTGCTTCGCTCTTTTGTGTGCCGCAGCCGGTCAGCAGACATGCCGCTGTTACCAGTACCGCGAGCAGGAAGGACAGACCCCGCTTCCTCTTTTTTGTTTTCATCAACCAATTCTCCTTACCCGTGACAGCCGCCTCTCCCCGACAGACTGCCCTTCTTTTTCCTCATTTCTCGCCGCAAAACGGCATTATATAAGAATAGCATAGCACTTCGCGGACGGTATTTCAAGGAATTTCGCCTTTTTTCTGCCAAAACAGGCGAAAACACAGACTATACGCCGTATTCGGAGCGCTTTTGCGGCGAATATTCCTGTAAAACAAGTTGAAATGGGATACCGGCGTGAAACGCTGTGTGGCTGCAAGGCTGCGAAAAGAACACACCGCCGCGCCTCCGATGAGCAAAAAAAGACCCGCCGATTTCTCGACGGGTCGATTGCCCAAATTCAATCTGTACATTTCCAAGGCTTCCTTTGCTGCAAGCCTGTGGTAATTTGGTGTAAGCTATCTGCAGAATCTCGCGTGTACACGGTTATTCTGCCTTGTGCGCCCGCAATCAGTCCAGCGGTTTCATTGTCGGGAAATTATGACCTGAACGGACAAAGGTCTGCAAGCCCCTGTTGACCCTCTGCGGTCGCTCAACAGCGGTTAAATCGGCCTCGATTAAAAGTCTGCGATTCCTTGTTGTTTACAATCCTCTCACTGGCACACGCTTTGGCATACGCGGCATACACAGCGAAGTACCGCCTGCACTCACGCTTTGTTCGCATCTGTCTTCCTTTTACTCGTTCATTATACCACTTTTTCGGCGCTCTGCTACTTGAAATTTCAACTGTACTCATTCGCTCAAAATTCAAAAACCGCTTCCCGAACGCCTCAGCCTGCTTTTCCCAAAATCGCTGATTACTTATAATTCTTATATTCGACCCATTTCCGAACAATTCCCCCTAAAATAGAGCAAACACTCAAACTGACAAGCAGCAGATTTGCAAGTTCCCCAAAAGCCAGAAAAGCGACTGCAACAAACAGGTTCATTACAAGAACTACTCCTGTTTTTGGTATCTTTGCCACAGTATACATATACGGAATCCAGTCCATAATAAAACCGCTAACACACCGAAACAAAGGATATGTCTCTATTTTTGGTAAAACCATAGATGTAGGTTAATCATGTTTTTTAATCAGCATTTTGCTACTCACTGTCTTCCCCAAATAGCTACCGAATTTGACCTCACGATCAATTCTTCGACAGGTAGACCAATCGGGCAAATGTTATGGCAAGCTAATGATTTCCCGCATCCCTCAAAATAATTTTCCTTATATTGAGTTGAAACATCGTTTCGATGGCTTATTTCCTGTTCTTCATTCAGAATCCGAAATGCGTTGACTGCAGCAACAGCGCCTGCAAAAGTCCCATTTGCAGAGAAGTTAGGACACACTTCAAGGCAGCAGCCACACATCAGACAGCGTGCCGACTGGTATCTCGGTTCATGTGTCCACGAACTCATATAAGCTTCACTTTCAAGCCAAAGGTTCAGTTTTTTCAAATTTTCAAACAGATTTGACCGGTCAACGATCAAATCTCTTACAAGCGGAAATTTGCTTAAAGGTTCCAAGGTAATTGTAGAACCTTTTAACGTATGTAGAAATGTAGAGCATGCCAGCCTCGGACGTTCGTTAATCAGCATGGCGCAAGCCCCACATTTTCGCACCATACAGCTACATTCCCAGCTGATGGGAGTAACTATATTCCCTGAGTTATCTTTCAAAGGGGTTCTACTGTTCAATTCCTTTAGAACAGTGGCAACAGAGCTGTTTCTGCTTCCGTCGAACTCAAATTCCTGCCAATAACTGTCTGCTTTCTGACTCTCCTGCCGCCTGATTCTTATTTTATATACCAAGTGAATCACCGCCTTTCTGGAACAGGTACAAAGGAAATCTGTATCTGCTTTCCATCAAATCTGGCTACCGTTGTTTTAAGGTAATCATCGTCATTGCTCTTCGGATAATCCTCCCGCCAGTGTGCACCACGGCTTTCTTTTCTTGCAAGAGCACTCTTTAGAACTGCCATGCCAAGCAATGGAAGATTTCCTGTCAGCGCTTGTACCGTTTGAATCCCATTTAACAACGTATTCTCATTTCTGACAACGCCCATAGTCTCCTGCATCACTTTGTTTAATTGCTTTATTTCTGAAATTTGGGACGCTGGTGGAAAATCTATCTGTGTCGCACAAGATAGATCTACTACATCTGCCTGTTCGCATGCTGATTTTGCCGCAACACGTCCTCCGTATAACGCTCCTAACAGAGAATTTCCACCAAGACGGTTGGCACCATGATATTGGGCACAGCATTCTCCGACAGCGTAAAGATTCTGAATCGGCGTTCTGTGCTGCTCATCCACCAGAATGCCTCCCATAAAATAGTGAATTCCCGGTAAAACAGACACCGGTTCCTTTCGTATATCTTTATGCAGATAGGTCATACAATCGTCTGCCAGACCAGATAGCTTATTTGAAATAATCTCGTCCGATATTTCCGTCATGTCAAGAAATACCTCTGATTCATGGCTGACCTTCCATATCTCTCTGGCGGTAATATCTCGTGGCATCAGATTTCCAAGCTCCGGGTATTTTTCCTCCATGAAATACCATTGTTTTCCATCTTTCATGGCAAACAACCTGCCACCTTCCCCTCTGGCCGCCTCGCTGATGAGCATGCGTTTTCCACCACATTTCACAGTTGTCGGATGATACTGGATCATCTCGCCATTTGCCAGAGGAACACCAAGCCTGAACAATTCTGCGGTGACTTCTCCTGTATTGCTCAGCGAACCCGTTGTATTTCCAAACAATCCGTGCATACCACCGGTGGCAACAATAACCGCATCCCCCGGTAATTCCACAGTCTCCTGACTGTATTCATCCCTGATTACGCAGCCACAACAAATATTGTCACAAAGACGAAGTGTTAGGAAAGAATGATGGCTGAACCGTTCTACCATACCAGATGCTTCTTTCCTGCGAACAGCGTCTATCATAGCTGTCATAATCTGCTTCCCGGTATCGCTCTGCGCAAAAGCAGTCCTTTTCTTTTTCTGCCCGCCAAAATTCCGCAGATCCACATCATCATAGCCGCTCATGTTAAATTGAACTCCAAGTTTTAACAGCCAGTGCACCAGCTCCGGTGCTGCCTGTGTCATTCCCCAAACTGCATTTGGGTCTGCCAGACCGCAAGCCGCCTTTATTGTATCTGTGAAATGTTCTTCGGGACTGTCGTTTTCATCTTTTGTATTCAAAGCTGCGTTGATACCGCCCTCCGCCATAACAGACTGTGCCCGCTCTGATGGAAAGGAGGAAACCAGTTTTACATTGCATCCATTTTCCGCTGCCTGCAAAGCCGCTGAAAGTCCTGCCAGTCCAGCACCTATAATAATAATAATTGTCTTACTCATAGATATTGCCACCCAATATAATAGAAAATAACTGCGCCCGCTATAAACAGAAGGAGCACCGAAAGAATCAAATAAATATCCCCCCTTCGTTCTTTATAACTGATGATTCCCAGCGATACGAGCAATGGGCGGATATTGATAAAAATATGAACAAAGATTGCCGCCACGAACAAAAGCTGAGTTACCATCTTTACCGTTGTAAAAGGGAACAAAATATATGTCCCATTCTGCACCTTTCCAAACAAGCCAATATGGAAGAACAGCAGGATCAGTATTGCCAGCCCACTGGCTCGTCTCGCCCAGAATATGGCGTTCTGTTTCAGATACATTTTTCCGGATTGCTTCGCTGTCTGTAAACTCTGAACTGTCAGGATGACACCAATCACCGTATGCACAACAAGAATACCAACACCAATCCATGCAAGAAGTTTCCCTGCGCTACTTCCAACTCCGTTCAGCATAAAGCTGCCCATGATTCCATGAATCATAAAAATGAGAAGCATTAAAACAGACAAAATCGTATTCCATTTTCTCATAAATTCCCGCTCACCTCATTTCTTCGCTGTCCATGATCATATAGTCCATCTGTGTTAGCGTTGTAACGTCAATAAAATCATCCGATGCCAGGAATACATCATACTTTCCACTTACCACTCTTGATAGCATCATTGTGTTACTGTACTCTTTCAGATCTACGAAAAAACCGGCCTGTTTCAACCTGTCACAGAGTTTCTTAGCATAACTGACAAGCGGATAATCCGTCTCAGATACATATAACCGAAAACTAATGTCCGTTTTCATGAGATCTGTTTCATTTGTTTCCGAATCGTCCAGTGCCAATTCTTTTAATTTATTCCGGGTGTTCTCGTTGTCGAGACCATCTGACATCATATTAATACCGAGAACATAAGAGCCTTCCAACTGTGCGGCGGCTTGGGCAGCTTTTTTTGCTTTCGGTGTTGCTCCTGTGATTGCATCAATCATAGAGAGCGGTGAGTGCAAAAGTGCACCGAAACCTGCAAGAAAAACAATCGTAACAACTAACAGAATCAGTTTTCGTTTCACATTCCCACCTCATTTCCTATTTTCTCAAAATTCTCATTGCGTTTAAAACAGCAATTATGGTAACGCCTACATCACCAAATACAGCTTCCCACATTCCCGCAATACCAAGAGCGCCAAGAATCAGGAACACACTCTTAATCCCAAGAGCAATCACTATATTCTGCATGACAATCTGTTTTGTCGCTTTTGCTACTTCAATCGCGTCCACCAGCTTAGACGGTTCATCTGTCATCAGAACTACATCTGCTGCTTCAATGGCCGCATCCGAACCAAGCCCACCCATTGCAATACCAACATCTGCACGGGCAAGGACAGGAGCGTCATTGATACCATCACCAACAAAAGCCATTTTGCTTCCCGGTCTCTTTTTACCATCTAAAAGCTCAACCTTTTCCACTTTTTTGGTCAGGAAGCAGCTGTGCATAATATTCATCCAACTGCAATTCTTCTGCAACAGACTTCCCAATTTTTTCATCATCACCGGTAAGCATGACTGTTTTTTCCACACCGATATGTTTCAAATCAGAAATTGCTTTTTTGCTGTCCGGCTTTACTTCATCTGTTATCAAAATGCATCCGGCATATTGACCATCTACTGCTATATAAACCTTTGTACCAACTTTTTCACAGGCTGTGTACTCCACATGCTCTGAATCCATAAGTTTCGTATTGCCAGCATAAACTTTCTTCTTTCCTGCCATGGCACTGATTCCATATCCGGAAATTTCCTTGTAATCAGAGATAACTGATTGGTCAATTTCTTTTCTATAAGCGGAGAGAATGGATTTTGCAATAGGATGGTTAGAAAAGCTCTCTGCCTGGGCCGCATACTCCAGAACCTGTTCTTTTGAAAATCCATTTGCAGGCAGAATATCAGTCACATTGAAAACACCCTTTGTAAGTGTTCCAGTTTTATCGAACACAATAATGCTGACATTATTAAGCGCCTCTAAATAATTACTTCCTTTTACAAGAACACCTCGTTTAGATGCCGCACCAATACCTCCGAAGAGAGTCAGCGGGATTGAAATGACCAATGCACATGGGCAAGATACCACAAGGAAAACAAATCCTCTGCGAATCCACTCTGTCCAACCTCCACCAAGAAGGATCGGTGGCAGAATTGCCAGAATAGCTGCTAAGATTACAACAACAGGAGTGTAATAACGTGCAAATGTAGTAATGAAATTTTCTGTTGGTGCTTTTCTACTGGACGCATTCTCCACAAGATCAATAATCTTTGAAGCAGTAGATTCACCAAATGCTTTCGTTGTCTTAATCGTTAAAACACCCGTCTGATTCATACAACCGGAAAGTGCTTCGTCTCCTTTATGAACGCTTCTCGGAACCGATTCTCCAGTTAAAGCCCTCGTATCCAGCATAGAATCTCCATCCAATACCACACCGTCTAATGGGATTTTTTCACCAGGCTTTACAATAATAATCTCACCAATGGCAACACTTTCAGGAGATATGGTAATCAATTCTCCGTTCCTTCTGACTGTAGCACAATCCGGACGTATATCCATTAAATCTGATATAGATTTTCTGGAACGCTTAACAGCCAACGACTGGAAAAATTCACCAACTTGATAGAACAGCATAACAGCAACTGCTTCTGGATATTCACCAATGACAAAAGCCCCAATCGTAGAAACACTCATCAAAAAATGTTCATCAAATACACGCCCCTTTGAAATGTTCCTCACAGCCTGCCATACAACATCTCCACCAAGAATAACATAAGAAACAATGAGAAAAGCTAACTCGATAGGCAGTGGCACTTTCGCAAAAACAGTCAATGCCATACCAATACCATAGATTGCTGCGCCAATCGCTAAACGAATCGTCAACTTCTTGTCCTCATTGTTATAGGATTCATTGGCCTCCTGCTTTTTTCCGGTATATAAGATTCCTGTACAATTTCAGAAACTTCCACATCTGGCTCATGGCTATGAACAATCGTTTCAATCTGACTGGCTATCGTATCTGCGGCTGTCTGAGCAACATTGATTGTAAGCGTCTGCTTCATCAGATTTACCACTGAGGATTGCACTCCATCCAATTCTCCGACTTCTTTTTCAATTTTTGCGGAGCAGTTCGGACAGTCCAAGCCCTTTAACAAATAACTCTTTGTAACGGGGATAATTGTTTCTTCCTGAACCTCCACACCCGGCTCATGGCTGTAGACAATCGTTTCAATCTGACTGGCTATTGTATTTGCGGCAGCTGGAGCAACATTGATTGTAAGCGTCTGCTTCATCAAATTTACAACTGAGGATTGTACTCCATCCAATTCTTCGACTTCCTTTTCAATTTTTGCGGAACAATTTGGACAGTCCAACCCTTTTAATAGAAATATGCGTTTCATGATAATCTCCTTATAATTTGTTTAATTGTTCAATCACTCACTTAAACTTCCCACATAAATAGTGGGATTTGTACCTTGAAAACTCTATATTTCAGATCCTAAAAATACCACTTACGCCACCCGGAAGTCTTCACTTAGGGCGTTCTGCATGAATTCTGGCAGTCTGTTGAAGAAGTCGATATAGATTTTTTCAATCAGCTCGTCAGAAACGTGTAAGATTGCCTTGATAAACGCTCCATAGCAAGTACCTTGCCAGCCCCAAAGTGCTGCAACATGGTTTTGCAAGCAATAATCCGCAACGTTCGCTCCTCCAGTATTCACCTGTAATCTCCATACCGCCATCTTCTCATCTCCCCGCTTTCTTCTTTAGTGCTTATCCACCTTCCGCTTCGGGAACCATCCTTTTGCCACTCTTATTTCCTGTTCTTTCAGTTCCTTAATGCTCCAAAAGCAACTGACGCCCAAAACACCCAGGGAAACCGACCAAAGTATTTCCTGCATTCTTACGGATAGAATCATACACAAAATGCCCACCAGCAAAAATACCGGCCAACAGCGGCTTCCAAAGTAATACTCCGCATATATAACAATAGGATGGAACAATCCAATCAGAAAAAAGGTAAGCACACCAATCAATATACCACTAAAATTCATCATAACTCCTTGTCCTTTTCCTTATACAAACAGCACATTATCGCAGACCGGCGCAACTTATCTTCTGCGTGCAACAGTCGCCCTCAACAACATATCCAATATGCGCAAAGAAGAAGTATTGCAATATAGAACTACAACCTTCCTCTTCTATATTTTTTAAATATCTGACACATTTTTACGGATTGCATTTTTTACACGGATCATAACCTGCAGCAATCAGCGCATCCCTACTCTATAATTTGTTTAATTGTTCAATTACTCAACTATAATATTAAAAAATATTATTTCTGCCAAAGATGCTCAAATCCCTTGTCAATAATCTCTTTCACATGATCATCTGCCAGCGAGTAGTAAACTATCTGTGCTTCTTTACGGAATTTTACCAGATTCGCAAGACGCAATGCCTTTAACTGGTGTGAGATTGCGGATTTCGTTACCCCCAGTAGCACAGCAAGATCACATACACACATCTCACTCTGTTCCAGAGCGTGTAAGATTTGTACTCTGGTACCATCTCCAAATAGCTTAAATAAAGATGCTAACTGGATATAATCATCTTTGGGTTGCATCTTGGATTTCACATCATTCACAATATCCTCATGAATTACATCGCAATTACAAATATAAGACGTTTTAGGCATACACTTACCTCGTATAATTTTAGTTGAATAGTTGTTCAACTATGATTATATTCATTTATTTTTCTATGTCAATAAGATTAGTAAATATCTTCTTGGATTTTTGTTTTTAACTGCTTAATACTTTTATACCGCATCAAAGAATGTGTAGATGAGTTTGAATATAAATTCAAGGACTCCGAAACAGGAAAAATTAAAAAGTTCAAGATAACAGAAAAAAGGATTGTTACTTTTAATCCCAAACTGGCCAAGAAGCAGATATATGAGATTAATAAAGAAGTTGAAAAAGCAAAACTGCTGAAAGCTTCACAGGCAAAGTGCTCAGAATACGGCGACTCTGCAAAATATGTGATTTTTACCACTACAGGTGAACAGCGAATAAGTTTGTAAGGCTAAATTCCACACCCAACAGGAATTTACTTTTACAAATAATTGAACAGACGTTTTCTACATTCATCTATTGACTTTACTGCACAGAACGACTACAATACAGCCATATAAGGAAGTGCGTTACTATGCCGCAAACTGCTTTTCGCCCCAACCACATGCACATTGCGTGGCACGATTACACATCACATGATGCTACTCTACCGATCTCTGCCGCGCCCTTGCGCGAGAAGGCCTCCGTCATCGGCCGCACCGGCTTGATGCTGCTCTCATGCGGCACCGGTGCATGGCGTGTCCGCAGTTCGATGAACACGCTTGCGGAGGAGCTGGGGCTGGTCTGTGCAGCCGACATTGGCCTGACCTCAATCGAATACACCTGCTTTGACGGTGAACAGGCATTTTCGCAAACGCTCACGCTGACCAGCACAGGCGTCAACACCTCAAAGCTCAACCGACTCGAGCAGTTCGTCGCTGAGTTTGCCGACATCTGCTCCCGTATGACCGGCGAGCAGCTGCACACCCACCTTGACGAAATCGAGCAGGTGCACGGACTGTATTCGCCACTGATGCTCGGTCTGGCGGCTGCCCTCGCCTGCGGTGCATTTACGTTTCTGCTCGGCGGCGGCTGGGTCGAGATGATACTCGCATTCTTTGGCGCGGGTATCGGCAACGCCGTGCGCTGCAAGCTGTCCAAGCACCATCTGACGCTTGTGCTCTGCACGACTGTTTCGGTCGCAGCAGCCTGTCTGGTGTACGCGGGCTGTCTCAAGATTGCCGAGATGACCTGCGGCATCAATGTCCAGCACGAAGCCGGCTACATCTGCTCCATGCTGTTCATCATTCCCGGATTTCCGTTCATCACCAGCGGCATCGACATGGCCAAGCTGGATATGCGGTCAGGTCTCGAACGGCTCAGCTACGCGGTAATGATCGTATTGATTGCCACGATGGCCGCATGGCTGATGGCGCTCGCGCTGCACCTCAAACCGGTAGATTTTCTGCCGCTGAACCTCAGCATGCTACAGTATATCGTATTCCGCCTGCTCACCAGCTTCTGCGGTGTGTTCGGCTTTTCGATCATGTTCAACAGCCCGGTACCACTGGCGATGTCCGCCGCGGTTATCGGCGCAATATCCAACACGCTGCGTCTGGAGCTGGTTGACCTTGCATCTTTGCCGCCTGCGGCTGCCGCATTTTTCGCGGCCATGATCGCCGGACTGCTGGCTTCTGCGTACAAAAAGCACTCCGGTTTTCCGCGCATCGCGATTACAGTGCCATCTATTGTGATTATGGTGCCCGGCCTGTATCTCTACCGCGCAATTTACAATCTCGGTATGATGAACCTGAGCATTTCCGCTTCGTGGTTCGCGTCTGCCACATTGATCATTCTCGCGCTTCCGCTCGGACTGATCTTCGCCCGTATTATGACGGATAAGATGTTCCGTTACTGCACCTGATTTTCTGCAGACAAGCCAAAACCGCTGCTGTGAGTTTTCCTCATAGCAGCGGTTTTGTTATGCTTTTTACAGCGGCAGCGAGTCCTTGCCAGCCTGATGGATCATCTCCTCACGACAGCGCAGCACAATGCCGTCCACCTGCTCGAGATGGTGCAGGATGTTATGTTCAAACTCCTTAAGCGGCAGCAGAACGCCCAGTTCATCGTGGCTTTTCTGCAACTTGTAGCCGGTGTCCTGACCGTAGAATACCATCGCGGTCGGACACCTCTGCTGGATTTCATTGAATGCGTCCCAGACGATGTTGTACGCCTGTGCTTCGGTCAGACCCTGCTCGACCGTATCCGGCAGCGCGTACAGCGTCAGCACGCCGCGGCGGGACGGCGAATACATCTCCCGCACCTGCATGTCCTTGGTGTACTTGTGGCGCAGATGACTGCCATCGGCCAGGTAGAGCGCCGCACGCGGTACAGACAGGTGCTGACGGTAAATATCGTGGAACTTGCGCAGCTCTCGTGCCGAGACGGCATTGCGGTATTCCTCGCGCACCTCACCGTTCGCATCGGTCAGCAGTCTGGGATTCCCGCCGTTTTTGCCATGAAAGCGATACGGAATAAGATAGGCTGTGCGCAGCAGATCGAACATCGTGTTATTGCATAGCGCAATCGTCAGCGCGGAAATATCGCGGTTCTCGTAAGCCTGCAAAAGCGCTTTCGCAAAGCTGCACTCTGCACCGCCGCCATCCTCAAACGATGCATTCTCCTGTTCCATGCAGAAGGTTTCGTACAACTGCTGCTCTGCACCCGGATTGCTCAGAATTCTGTGGAACAGTGCTTCGGCGTGTTCCTCTCTTGGAAAAAGTGATGCCATGATAATTCCTCCTCATGCACTGTCAAGAGCTTGCTTTTTCGCAATACAAGCATAGCCCTGTTTATCTCGTATGTCAATCGTATTTTTCAAATTATAACGTAACCGTCAAACCTCCCGCATCTCCTGTGGCCAACTATTAGGGTAGCATTCACAAAAGAGTCTATGAATATGAACCGTCGTTTTTACTGAGAAATTACTGCCTTTCTCGGAAAGCACGCTTTCAATGTCCACTTTTTCATTCTCAATATCCACTTTTGCATTTCCCATATCCACTTTTTCTTCATTCAAAAGTCCACTTATATGTAGATTGCGATTATGAAGCTCATTCTTCTCGTTCAAAAGCAGATTTCTGAAAAACACTTCCAGATACTCCGTTGTTTCGTGAATACCTTTCTGCAGGTTCGTATAGTTTGCACGGACAAGTGCATTTCTGAAATACCACGCATTTTCCGCAAATATATCATTGGTAGCAGAAAAACCAAGTGTCCTCAAACAGGATTTGAGTTGCATAATTCTACTTCAGCTTCATCTTTCCCTCCATTCGCATCATCTCATTCTGGGCTTGCGCTTTGGTCACGTTTGCATAAACGCGCATGGTTGTTTCGGCATCTGCGTGCCCCATGATAATCTGAACTGTTTTCAAGTCTATTCCGCCCAGAATCATCCTCGTACAGAATGTATGCCGCAACATATATGTTTTGATTGTAAAGAGGAGACACTGCTCCGTTAAATTTAATCAGTGCGCACATACATCAATTATCTCTTTATGAGAGAAAGGAGTGCTTTTGCTTGAAATTTCTTCATAAAAAGAATTCGAAAAAAGGAGCTATCCCAAACGGATAACTCCTTACTTTCTGTAAAGCCATTTTGTTCATATGTGGTGTCAAATTGGTGTCAAACCAATCCCACAATGCCCAAAAGTGACGGTATATCTAGACTTTTTAGTCCAGCGGCTTCATCGTCGGGAAATTATGACCTGAACGGACAAAGGTCTGCAAGCCCCTGTTGACCCTCTGTAGTCGCACAACAGCGGTTAAATCGGCCTCGATTAAAAATCTGCGATTCCTTGTTGTCTACAATCCACTTGCTGGCACACGCTTTGGCATACGCGGCATACACAGCGCAGTACCGCCTGCACTCACGCTCTGTTCACATCTGTCTTCCTTTTACTTATTCATTATACCACTTTTTCGACGCTCTGCTACTTGAAATTTCAACTGAACCCATTCGCTCAATATTACAAAAGGCGTTTTCCGAAGGCTTAACAGTCGTAAGGAACTATTTGTCTTGCGGTTGGGGCAGAGGACGGTGTGACCGAAAAGGTCACGCCGTTTTTCTGCGTCCAAGGGTAGATTCTGCGATCATGGGTTCTACCAGTACGGGGATCTCCACATCGTCCAAAAAGTTGAAGAAAATCTCAACCTTCTGTCGGCGCTTGCCGCTGGACTTGTCCGGCGCATGGATGATGATCTTCTTGATATACTCGTTGACAATCGTCTGCGTCAGCTCCGTGACATCCACATACTTTTTCGTCAGCGCAATGAAAGCGTCCAGATCATCGCCCATTGCCTGCCGCTGCTCGCCCCATTCTTCCGTTGTTTCAATTTCGAGCTTTAACCGTTCCTGCTCCGCTTCATAATCAGCCGTCATTTTCTTATACTTCTCCTTGCCGATCTCACCGAGAGCGTAATCCTCATAGAGCCGGGACATGACCACATCAAGATTGGCAAGGCGCTTTTTTGCCTGCTCCATGCGTTTCTGATCTTCCCGGATGTCTCGTTCCTGATCGGCGCGGCGGTAATGCAGCCACTCCTCCTGAAAGCCCTCCACATCGCTGCGGATATACGCATTGACCGC
>NZ_QUIX01000013.1:0-93260 GCF_003480365.1 Butyricicoccus sp. AM32-19
AAGGAGAGAATTCCAATGGGCATTTTGAAAATTGGCGTTGTAGGCTGCGGCCGAATCGGCAAGCTGCACATCAACAACCTGATCAACTCCGTACCGGGCGTTCAGGTAGTAGCTGCTGCTGACCCGATGCTTGACAAGTCCGGCGCACGCGAGTGGCTGGCAGAGCGCAAGATCACCAACGTTTCCACCGACTTTATGGACGTTATCAACAATCCTGAGGTAGACGTAGTATTCGTTTGCTCCTCCACTGATACGCACTGCGATGTTTCCATGGCAGCAGTTCAGGCTGGCAAGCACGTATTCTGCGAGAAGCCGATCGACTATGATATCGACAAGATCAAGAAGCTGCTCGCACTCGTTGAGGAGAAGGGCGTTAAGTTCCAGGTAGGCTTCAACCGCCGCTTCGACCACAACCACAAGGCAGTTGCAGACGCAGTTAAGGACGGCACGATCGGCGATCCGCATATCGTTATCGTTTCCTCCCGTGACCCGGAGCCGCCCCCGGCTTCCTACGTTGCAGTTTCCGGCGGTATCTTCTACGATATGATGATCCACGACTTCGATATGGTTCGCTACGTAACCGGTTCCGAGGCTGTTGAGATCTCCGCTGTTGGTTCCTGCCTCGTTAACCCGAACCTGCAGGAAGAGTCCGGTATTCCGGATGTTGACACCGCTGTTGTTACCATGAAGATGGCTAACGGCTGCATCGCTGTTATCAACAACTCCCGTCAGGCAGTTTACGGCTACGACCAGCGCGTAGAGGCGTTCGGCTCTAAGGGCATGGCTTCCGATGCCAACGACCTGCTGAACACCACCACCGTACTGACCAAGGACGGCGCTCACTCCGAGAAGCCGCTGTGGTTCTTCCTCGAGCGTTACAACCAGGCATTCATCAACCAGGTTATCTCCTTCGTTGATGCAATCAACAACGATACCCCGACTGCTGTCGGCGCTATCGACGGCCTGCGTCCGGTTCTCATGGCTAAGGCTGCTACCGAGTCCTGCCAGGCTGGCGGCGTGTTCGTCAAGGTCGGCGAGTAATTCTTCTTAGAATTTCTTTCTCCTCTCTCTATTCTAAATTAGAAAAGCAGCTCCAAATGCTTTTCATTCCCTCGAATACAACAGCAAGGCATTTTTTGAAGTGACCTCTAAAAGTCAGTCAAAAATTGTTCAAGCGACCGAAAGGGCTTGCTGCCTGTGAATTACAGGCGGCAGGCCCTTTCGCTTTGCCTTTACTCTACACCTTCATCCTATATACAATTCGTTATATTTTATCTGTATATAACAAAAGAGTGCTGTTCCCTCAACAGCACTCTTTCCCTTAATACTGATACTTTTTCTGTCCCTTGACGAGAAAAAACACCGAAACCATCACGCCGAGCGCCTCTGCTATCGGAACAGCCAGCCAGATGCCGGTTTCCTGCAAAATCAGCGGCAGGAGCAGCAGCATCGCCACGAGGAACACAAGCGTGCGCGAAAACGAGATGATTGCAGACACGAGACCATCCGAGAGCGCGGTAAACAGCGAGGACGCGAAAATACTCGTGCCCATGAGCAGGAAGCTGACCGCATAAATCGGAAAGCCGTGCATGGCAATCTCATACACACTGCTGCCGCGCGGCGTAAACAGGGTCAGCGCCGGCTCGAGCGTCAGCCACGAGAGCAAATATGTGCCGAGCGAGCACGCCAGCACGAACGTTATGCAGATGCGGAAGATATGCCTCAGCTGCGGGATATTTTTCTCGCCGAATTTATAGCTGATAACCGGTGCAACGCCCATCGAAAAGCCGAAATACACCGCCGTAAACACAAACTGGAAGTACATTGCAATCGTGATGGCGGCTACGCCGTCCTCGCCGCGGTAGCGCATGAACAGCGTATTGAACACGAATGTGGTGATGGCGTTCGCAATGTTGCTGACCATCTCGGACGAGCCATTGCCGCACGCGGCAAGCAGAGTCTGTCCGTCGAATTTGAAGGGCACAAAGTACAAGCTCCCGGTGCGGTTTTTGGTGAAATACACCAAACCAACGATGGACGGCACGCAATAGCCGAGGCAGGTGGCAATCGCCGCACCGGCAACGCCCATGTTCATCGGGCCCATGAACAGCCAGTCAAGCACCACGTTTGTAATGCCGCCGCCCACCGAGGTCAGAAGACCCAAGCCCGGCTTGCCTGCGGTGACGAACAATGTCTGGAAGGCAGTCTGCAGAAACAGCATGGGTGCAAACACCAGCTGAATGCGTGTGTAAATACGGCAGTCTGCCCACTGCAGCTCACTCGTGCCAAGCAGACGCAGGATGGGGTTCAGAAACAGATTGCCAAACACGGCGAAAATCAGACCGATACCCAGCGCAACTGCAATCAGCATGGTGAAGTTGCGGCGCGCCTCGTCTGTGCGTCCCTCTCCCTGCCGTCGGGCGATAATAGCGCTGCCGCCCGTGCCGAGCATAATGCCGGTAGCCATCTGCAGGCAGTTGAGCGGATACGACATATTGATTGCGGAAAGCGCGGTTGTGCCGGCAAACCGCGAAATAAACATGCCGTCCACGATGGTGTACATCGACAGCAGCAGCATCATTGCAATGTTCGGCAGTGCGAATCGGAGCAGCGATGCGGCGTTGAATTTGCGCGCAAGCGCGTTATTCTGCTCCATTGCGAATCTCCTTTTCAAAAGAATCGGTAAATTTTCGGGTCATTTCCACCATCATGGCGAACTGCTCAGCGCCCATGGCAGCGGCGGCGCGTTCCTCTGCGCGATACAGACCGCCCAGCTTATCCGCTGTGTAGCGTTTGCCGGATTCGGTCAAGCGCAGCGGCTTTTCCTTGCGGCCGGATACGCTCACCTTTTCCAGATAACCGGCCTGCTCCAGCTCCTGCACCACCGTATGAATTGTCTGCTTGGGCAGCAGACACATCTGCGCGATTCCTCCTTGTGTCATCTCTGAAAACTGATCTAACATATACAGCACCGTTACTGTACTGGGTTTCATGCCGCTGTGCTTCGCCCAGATGTCGTACAGCTCATCCTGTCGAAAAATACATGCGCACAAGTCGTTCATTTGTCTGCGAAAATCCATAATGCACCTCAATAGTCCTAAATCGTACCACTTCATTATAGTATGATTTAGGACTATTGTCAAGTAAAAGAAAAGCAGACCCGTAAAAGAGTCTGCTTCAAATTTATCCCATCAGCATGGTCCAGAGTGCGCTGAACGGCATGACGAGTATCAGCGCGGGCATGAGATCGACCAGCAGCACGGATTTGATCTTGGAGACACGAAAACCGGCCGACATAGTCAGCACGCCGCCGCACGCGGACAAATCCGCGAACATTTCCGGTGTGAGCACACCGGACAGCAGTCGCCCTGCGATAAACACGCACAGGAGAATCACGCACTGCGGCAGCGGGATAGCGCAGATGGCCTTGCCGAGCGTGGACGCGAAGATCATCGCAGTGAACAAGTCCAGCACGGACTTTGCAAACAGCAGATTCGGATCGCCCGCGATGCCCTCGGTCAGCGTGCTGTACCAGCCAAAACCAGAGCAGCAGAACAGCGCGACCGCCGTGATGTAAAACTCCATATCAATATTATCCCCGCCGAGGTGCATGGTTTTGACCAGCCGATGAAAAAACCGGCTTGCCCAATCCTCAAGGTGCAGCAGGTGCCCGATGGTAAACCCCACCAGAATCGCCAGCACGACCGCTGTCATGCTGACCGCTTTGATAATGGAATTGATACCGATAGCGATCGAACACATGCCGAACAGCGTCGGCAGGTGCTCTTTCAGGCTCTTCGGCAGGACGTGTCCCAGTGCGGAACCGATCACGCCGCCGGCCAGCACCGAGATACAGTTGACAATTACTCCGATTGGCATAGGATTTCCTTCTTTCTCTTTCCCCTTCTCCTCTGTTTTCCATTTTACCGTAGAAAAGCGTCTTTGGCAAGCAAAAGGAAACCGCACAGCCGAAGCTGTGCGGTTTAGGAAGGTTTTGCTTACTTTACGTTCTCACAGAAACGCATGAGCATTGCCGCTACCTCAGCGCGGGTAGCATTGCCCTTCGGGTCCAGCTTATTGCCGGACTTGCCGGTAACAACGCCAACCGCATTCGCCCACTGGAGCGCCGGAACAGCATAGCTGCTTACGCTCTGCGCGTCCGTGTAGCCGTCGAGGCTCTTCGCGCCGGAAACGTCGTACTTCTTGTACTGCGCGTAGCGGTACAGGATAGCCGCAAGCTGCTCGCGGGTAACCTTGTCATTCGGGCCGAACTTGCCGCTGCCGTAGCCGGAAACGATGCCGTTAGCATTCGCCCAGGCAACCGCATTTGCGTAGTACGCGCCGGAAGCCACATCCGTGAAGGAAGCCGCCGAGGTGCTCGGCTGGTTCTCCAGGCGGTACAGCACGGTAACGACCATGCCGCGGGTGGTGTTCGCCTTCGGGGAGAAGGTGTTGTCGGCGGTGCCGTTCATCATGCCCTTGCCGGTTACATAATCAACCGCGGAAGCGAACCAGTCGTTCGCGGAAACGTCGTTAAACTTGGTCTTGGACGGGGTTTCGGTGGCCTTAACATAGCTTACGCCAACCTTCACTGCGGAAGCAGGCATGGTGAAGGTGTAAACCGTGTCGCTCTTCTTAACGGTGGAGACCGTCTTGCCGGAGCCGTCGGTAACGGTCAGCTTGTCCAGCTTGTAGCCCTTGTCCGGGGACAGGGTAATGGTGATGGTCGCGCCCTTTTCCGCGTTGGACGGAGAAGCGTTTACGCCGCCGTTGTTGACCGCCGAGGTGGTTACCTTGTAGGTCGTCTTGCCGGAGGAGCTGCCGCCGGAGGAACCGCCGGAGGACGGCTTGGTGTAGGTGAACGTTTCGGTTTCGCCATCGCCAAACTTCTTATCCGTGCCGTTGAACTTAACAGTAACATCAGCACCGGTTTCATTCTTGACCTTAACAGACTTGGTAGCGGTGAAAGTCAGGTCGTGAGAAGCACCATTCTTTACAACGATAGTATCACCGCTGTTAGCTGCATTTGCAGCCTCCTGCAAGGACGGGTAAGCGGTGGTGCCAACGTAAGCAGCAACCGCAGAAATCGTGAATGGGCTGAAACCGTTGGTTTCAAACGTTACCATCTTGGTGGCGCTGTTCGTAGCAGTTACCGTACCGGTATAATACTCAACACCGGAGGACTTCTGGTGCTTAATGCTCAGCTTGTTGTCAGACGGTACAACAAAGTCGTTCGGCAAATGCAAAGTAACTTCATACTTGCCAGTCAGAGTCAGCGGCTTTTCGCCTACGATCTGAACTGCATTGACAGCCTTGGACGTGTCCTTGTCAACATCAACGTTGTAGTTGGTCTCGGTGCTCGGTGCTGCGATAACGCGATACATCGGGGTCAGTTCAACAGTCAGCTCCGTAAAGTTGCTGTTTTCTTTCGTCGCATCCTTTACTTCAACATCAATGTAGGTCTGATAAACAATCTTGACATTGTCATCAGCAACAGTACTACCGATTGCATCACTCAGCTTTTTAGCAACAGTCTTGTCGCCATCTACCTTGGTAGTAGCTTCAATCGTGTTCTTGTTTGCTTCGTTCTTGGTAGCAGCCTTGATTGCTTCATTCTGAGCCATCGTTGCGCCGCCGATGTCCTTAGCGGCATCCTTAGCGGCCTCAGAAGCATTCTTGTCAACCGTTGCGGCAACCGTTGCATCTGCAACTTCTGCGGGCTTGGTGTCCGCAATCTTCTCGCCAACAGTCCACGGGTAAGTGCTGTCACCGCTGGAAACGCCGGTCTTGCCGGTTACGCAGTAAGCGGACGGGTCAACGGTGAAGTAACCGCCGGAAATCGACACGCTAGTACCATTACCTACTTTAAGTGCACCATTGATTTTACCACCCACAATAGTAGTAGAAGCCCAGTTTTTCAGGCTATCTGCACTTTTGTTAAGGTATTCGACATCATAGTTAGACAGGCGAATTGCTGCCTTTGTACCAGAAATTACACCATCAGAGATTTTTTCAACTGTGCCATTAGACTTATATTCATCAGAACTAAAATTCCAAATACCCAGACTACCTGCTGTGATAGTGCCACCGCAAATTTCGCCAATAGTACCCCAGTTCTGGATGCAAGATTCATCTGTGGAAGAGAATACACCACCGCTAATCTTGTTTACAGTACCCTCGTTCTTAAAAGCAATAAAATGGTCCTGAGTAAACGTACCACCCGAAATTTCATCAATCGTACCACAGTTGCTGAACAGGGACGAAAAATGACCCAGAGCCAAGAATTCGCCATTAGAAATCTTAGAAATGGTCGCACCCTCAGCATTGTAGACTACATACCAGCTATTACCATTAGCGCTTTCGCTGTCTGTGCTATTATCTACGCTTCGCGTAAACTTACCACCTTTGATTTCGGTAATAGTACCATTATTATAGAGTGCTGCGCGCTGGTGGCTTACATTATCTACGACACCACCGCCAACACTATCCATAATTGTCAGTGTACCATTATTGGTAATGGTATGCTTACGAGCATCATTCGCAACCTTGCTATCCTGTGCAGTTGTGCTGTTTACAATCTTCTTGCCATTCAGGTCGAGAGTAATGGTCTTGTCAGCCGGAATAACAACATCTTCAACTGTGTTTTTCAGCAGAGTTACAGTATTATTGTCAGCCGCCGAAACAGCCTCAGCCAGCGTCTTATAATAGGTACCGCCAACCTCAGCTACCGCATTGGTTTCACCCAGTTGCTCAACAGTGCCGTTATTCTGAACGTAACCCTCTGCAACATATGCAGAAACATCAGAGGAGAATGTACCGCCGGTAACTTTAACTCGATTGCCTGCGTCTGATGTCTGCTTTATAACAGTAACCGCAGCAACATCAGACTTAAATTTGCCGTCTTCAACTACAATCTGAGAATCGTCGTTCATCCCTGGATAGCCAGCAGTGCTGTCAAATACCAACGCAGAGCACGGAACTGTTCCCTTGTAATCACCAACCATGCCAGTAATATTTCCAGTAGTGTTAAACTCGCCACCCTTAACAGTTACCATACCGCCACGAGCAACAATACCTGCACCATTTTCAATATTAAAGGTGCCGTTATTAACGGTAATATCGTCTTTCCACGGTGCATAAATACCGCAAGCAATATAGCCCGGACTCTGAATCTTACCATTAAAGATACCACCGTTAATGGTGATTTTGTTAGCATCACCATCTCGCTTGGAACCATTGAAAATTACAACAGCATTATCAACGCCTGTAAATACGCCATCGTTAATCGTAAGCTTTGCACCAACGGTACTCTTATCGCCACCAATGGCACCTTCTCGTCCCGTAACCTTCGCGTATTCAATGGTGGTATCAGAGCCAGCACTAATGCCAATACCGCCATTTCCATTGGAAATAATTTCACCGGTCTTTTGCGAGTCAGTCACAGTCAATGTGCCCTGGTTAATAACAGCGTCATATCTGCCACTCGGTGCTGTAACAGTATTACCGTTCAAATCCAGTGTAACTGTTTTGCCCTCTGGAATGACAATCTGACCGTTTACATCTTTCAGCAGTGTCAAAGTCTTATTATTTGCTGCTTCAATAGCATCCGCTAGCGTTTCATAATTAGTACCATCAACTTGAGCAACATATTCAGTTGTGGTTTCCGTATCCGCCGCAAATGCCACCGGTGCCATGGTCAGCACCATCATCACAGCGAGAAAAGCCGATAACAATCTTCTTTTCATGTTTATCCTCCTCAAAATTATTTTTTCCGGCAAAAGCGGTGCCGTTTCGCCTTTCCTTCGCAAAATTTGTACTTAGGAAGGTTTTGTGTCTGAGGGCGAGCACCTCAGACACAAGGGTACCCTTGTGCCGCTTTATTGCCTACATCATACCACCGTTTTACATTTTTTGCAATGCCGTTTATCATAAAACTTTGTCGATTTTGTGTCGTTTTGGCATAATTATAACTTTTTCATTGCTTTTGCACAATTAGAATTGCCCGCATTTATACATTTTTACCACCGCCGCTTGTATTTTGCGCCCGGTTATGCTATGGTAAACGCAGTAATTTGGAACATTTGTGTTCAACCGCTTCTGAGTCCGTTTTATCGGACACCCGATATGCGATACTCAAAGCATGAAAAGGAGGCATGGCATATGAAAAAAGACGATTACGGCTTCTACGGCAAGGGACTTGACGGCTATGTGCACTACCGGCAGGGCATGCAGGAAGCGGCGCGCAATGCACCGAATGCGTCCGGCGGCCGCCGGCCTGTCTCCGCAGAGAAGAAAACAACCGAGCCTGCACCGAAATCCGACGAATCCGGTCAGATCAGCAAGTGGATCCTGCAGCATCCGCTGCATACGGCGTGCATGATCAGCTGGTTTATTGCGCTGACCTGCGTGATTATTGAAAGCCTGGGTGAACCGTCCATCCAGTTTATGACGGCAGCGGCGGTCATCTGCGTGGTTGCCCTGATTTTCCTCGGCATAGAGGTTATCAACTTTATCATCTGGTTTTTCAAAAACTGCTGAGCACCAAAAAACGAGCCGACAGCATGGCTTTCGGCTCGTTTTCTCTTTGTTGCTATACCTGCGGGAAACGCGTATCAGTATCCCTCCGACCGGTTTACGACATTTTTCAGCGGGTTTCCGGTCAAATACCGGTCCAGATTGTCCATGCAGATATGCCAGATCGTGTTCTGCACGTCCGCGCTGCCGCCGAAGCTCGGGCCTGCGATATGCGGCGTGAGCAGCACGTTCTCCATGTCCCACAGCGGACAGTCCGCTGGAAGCGGTTCGGTCTCGAACACATCGAGTGCGGCACCGCCAAGGTGGCCGTCCTGCAGAGCCGACACCAGATCGTCCGTCCCTGCCAGACTGCCGCGTCCGACATTGACCAGCACCGCGCCTGCTTTCATCGCGTGCAGACGCTCCGCAGTCAGCAGACCTGCAGTCTCGCGCGTGTTCGGCAGACAGCCGATGACGATGTCCGCCCGCGGGAGCAGAGCGTCTAACGCATCGAGCGTATGCGCCTCCTCGAAGTCTTCCGGTACAGCCGAAACCGCTGTGCGCTTCACGCCGAGCACAGCTGCGCCAAAGACCTTCAATCGGCGGGCCACATTCGCGCCGATGTCGCCCATGCCGAGTACAAGCGCGGTCTTGCCGGAAATCGTCTCCGAATGGTCGTATTTTTGCCAGATATACGCCTGTTTATTGCTCCAGTACCGTCCAAACGAGCGGTACAGCGCCACCAGACTGCCAATCGCGTACTCCGCGATGATCGTGCCGAACGCACCGGATGCATTTGCCAGCACCACGCTCCGCGGCAGATTTTCCATGCGCGTGTACTTGTCCGCGCCCGCCCAGGTCAGCTGCAGCAGACGCAGGTTTTCGGTCTGCGCCAGCTGGGCTCCACTCGGCTCGCCGAAAATAACCGCAGCCGCGCGAAGCTGCTCTGCGGTCGGGTGTTCGCCGTTCTCCGCGAACGTGAACGCGCACTGCGTGCCGAATCGGATATTTAACGTCTCGCGCATGGTCCAATCGCACTGCGCGAGCACCAAAACGGATGTTTTTTCGTTCTGCATTGTGTTTTCTCCGTTATCTGTCAGAATATTTACAATTATATAGTACGGATTTCCGGTTTTCAACAATGGGATAATAAAAAGCATCTGCATGAGCAGACACCTTTCAAATTATTTTTATAATTTCATTTCGCGGTTCTTTCTACGCAGATAGGTCGCCAGCGCATACAGAACGGCGATATCCTCCTCGTCCAGACCTGTTAAATCCAACGTCTGCGTTTTTGCAACACACAGCAGATAGTCCGTCGATACCTTGAAAATCTCGGATAATTCGATAATATACTGCGTACTCGGTACATTCAGGCCCAATTCCCACGCATTTACGCTCGACCGTGTGATGCCCAGCCGCTTTGCCAGCGCGGCCTGTGAGATGTTGTGGCTCTCCCGCAGCATTTTAATTCGTTCCCCTATAATCAGCATGCTATCACCTTATTATAGGGTATGCTAATCACGATGATATTACGATATCATTATGATATTTTTAATTGACATACATATTTCTTCCAGCTATACTAAAGAAGATAATAGGAGGACTGTACATGGTAATCTTACTAACGCTCTTAGTATGTCTGATCATAGCTCTCATACTCCGGGGAATCTATGCTGCCCTTCGTTCCATACTATCCAACAAGTGGCTTCATGACGAGGCACGACAGGATGTTGTACATCTGTTTAATCGAGACTTACCTAAATGGTTAGAAGCAGCTTATACCGCCTTATACCAACATTTGCAGACACAGGGCAGCAAATGTGACTGGAGCATAGAAATTACATGCCCCTCCCATGCTGTTATTGATCGATGCCGTATCAATTTTTCCGGTTCGCAAGGTATTATTCTGGACAGTGCCAATCAGCAATTACTCTATTATAAAACAAAGGATTTGCCGGAATTACATGCCCTTCAATGCACAAATGCCCACCCGTTAGAAGCATTTGAGTGTTTTTCTCTCCCCTACTCCGATATTCTCCAGGCACAGCTTATTACTTCAAAGCACGCCTATACGCAAATGAAAACGAAAGGCGGCATTTCTCAAGGCACCGCCGAACAGCATGCCGCCGGGCAAACGGTCTATGACAAATTAGCAATCGTTATTCAAATCAAGAATCCCAATCATCCATATATAGAATTAGACTTTTCTAATCATACCGCGGTATCTGAACTGTGGAAAAACCTTCAGACCTCCGGCATATTAGGAAATATCTTTGAAACCGAGACTAAATTCAGCATTTCATATGCAGGCTGTGATACCGATATCAAGATTCAAAAGCGTTTCTCTGCTATTCCATCGCTTCCATTTGCTCTGACGTCGATCGGACCGGCACAGTTAAATATGTTAAATCAAACCCTGCTCCATCTGGAAGCGATTGCACAAGCTGATCCGTCCGATTCCGCACCTGTTTCATGATTGTCATAATAAAAAAGCGTCTGCTCACGCAGACGCTTTTTCCATATTCACTTACGCATCATTCGACAGATGGAACTTATCGAACGCATAGAACACAAGGCTCATGATCATGCCAACGATAGCGGCGAGGGTCATACCGGAGAGCGATACATCGCCCAGCGCCAGCGTCACGCCGGACAGGCCGGTAACAAAGATAACCGAGGTCAGGATCATGTTGCGGTTCTTGCTGTAATCCACATGATTATCAACCAGAATACGCAGACCGGAGGTGCCGATCATGCCGTACAGCAGGAACGAGATACCGCCGATGACCGGACCCGGAATGGTCTGGATAAGCGCCGCCAGCGGACCAACGAACGAACAGATGATACTCAGCACAGCCGCGCCGCCGATCACGCGCACGGAGTACACCTTGGTGATTGCCATAACGCCGATGTTCTCGCCGTAGGTGGTGGTCGGCACCGAGCCGATAAAGCCGGAGATCATGGTCGAGAAGTTATCCGCGAACAGCGAACGGTGCAGACCGGGATCTTTCAGCAGATCGCGGCCGATGACCTTGCCGGTAACCAGCTGATGACCGATATGCTCGTTTGCGATAACCAGAATGACCGGAAGAATGATCAGGATGGCGTTGATGTCAAACTTCGGGGTCTGGAAATTCGGGATGGAGATAAAGCTGGTGTGCAGCGCATCAATGATGGTCTGAGTCTCGATAACACCGGTGAGCACACCCGCGATGTAGCCGCAGATAATGGCGATCAAAATCGGGATAGTCGAGAAGAAGCCGCGGAACAGCACGCTGCCGAATACCGCAACGGCCAGCGTTACAAGGAAGGTGACAACCGTTCCGGTGGTGACGCTGTCACCGACAATGCAGCCGGTAGAAGCCGCAGAGCCTGCCAGCTCAAGGCCGATCAGCGCAACGACCGGGCCCATGGCTGCGGGCGGCAGAACGACGTTGATCCAGTCCGTACCGCATTTATAGATAATGAATGCGAGCACACAGCCGCACGCACCCACGACAACAAAGCCGCCGAGTGCATACTGATAACCCCAGTTGTTGATAACGATGGTCGCCGGTGCGATAAATGCGAACGACGAGCCGAGATACGCGGGCGCCTTGCCCTTGGTGATGAGGATGAACAGCAACGTGCCGATACCGTTCATGAACAGCACAATCGCCGGGTTCATCTTGAAGATGAACGGCACGAGCACGGACGCGCCGAACATCGCAAACATATGCTGGATGGACAGCGGCACGAGCAGGCGCGGCGGCACCTTTTCCTCTACCTGAATGATTCTGTTGCTTTGCATCGTTTTTTCATTCCCCCTAAAATATTTCTCTTTTACCAAAACCCGTCAGCGGAACAGATTTTTGATCTGCTCCATCCGGGCACATGTCATATTATACCCCATTTCGTACCCCCATTCCAGCTTTTTCACGTCTTTTTCAAAGCTGTTCAGCGATTTTTCGGGCTGAAGGAGCACGGTGTCCTGCGGTTTGTTCTCCGCAAGTCGGTGACAGAAGCAGACTGTCTCGTTGTAGTGCTTGGCACGCTCAAGCAGCACCTTGGGCATTGCCGGATATTTGCGCTTCAGCCACTTTGCGGCCAGCTCCACGCCACGCGTCAGCGTCTTGCGGTAGCTTTCCGGCTGCGTGAGCACAATCAGATTGCGCTCGTTGCCGTCGTGCAGGCTGCGCAGAATCGGGATCGGGTCGGCCAGACCGCCGTCGTAATAGGTCTCGCCGTCCATCTGCACCGGCGGAAAGTAGATCGGGATGGCGCAGGTCGCTCGCAGCATCGTGCATGGACGGTCCATGCGCATGCCGTCGAGATATTCGGCTTTGCCTGTCTTTGCATTGGTGACACCGACCAGATATTTTCCCTGATATTTGTGAAATTCGTCCCAGTCAAACGGCATGAGCTGGTTCGGGATGGTGTCGAATACGAAATCCGTGCCGAAAATGGAGTGGTCGTGCAGCAGGTTGCGCGCGCCGAAATAGCGCTTGTCGCCACGATACTGCCGCAGTATGTTGATGTTGCGCTCACGCTGCCGTGAGAGATACGACGCCGCATAGGTGATGCCGGCGGACACGCCGATGACGTAATCGAACATGATGCCGTTGTCGAGCAGCGCGTCCATCACGCCGCAGGAGAATACCGGGCGGAAGGTTCCGCCCTCTAAGACTAAACCGGGCATAATTAACCTGCCTTTCTTACTATTTTTCTGAAATCAAGAGAGTTTTCGTATTTTTCGGCACACGCTGTCTGGTGCAGTAAAAATCCACGCTATTTTACAAAAAGACAGACCAACAATCGAAATCATCGGTCTGTCTTTCTGACGCTCAGCGGAAAACCGCCGAGTAAAATGCTATTGAATTAGCCGATCATCTTTGCGGTGCTTACCTTGATGCCGGGGCCCATGGTAGAAGCAACAACGCAGGAACGAACGTACTGACCCTTTGCAGCAGCCGGCTTAGCCTTGATGATAGCACCCATCAGAGCGTCGAAGTTGTCCTGCAGCTTCTCAGCGCCGAAGGAAGCCTTGCCGATCGGGCAGTGGATGATGTTGGTCTTGTCGAGACGGTACTCGATCTTACCAGCCTTGGACTCCTGAACAGCCTTGGTAACGTCCATAGATACGGTACCAGCCTTCGGGTTCGGCATCAGGCCCTTAGGACCAAGCACGCGGCCCAGACGGCCTACAACGCCCATCATGTCCGGGGTAGCGATAACTACGTCGAACTCAAAGAAGTTCTCCTTCTGGATGCGCTCCATCAGGTCCTCTGCACCAACGATGTCTGCGCCTGCAGCCAGAGCCTCGTCAGCCTTTGCGCCCTTAGCGAATACAGCAACGCGAACCTGCTTGCCGGTGCCGTGGGGCAGAACGATAGCGCCGCGAACCTGCTGGTCAGCGTGACGGGAGTCAACGCCCAGCTTTACGTGCAGCTCGATGGTCTCATCGAACTTAGCCTTCGCGGTGGAAACAACGGTGGAAAGCGCTTCAGCCGGATCGTACTGCTTGGTGCGGTCGATCGTCTTTGCGCTGTCTACATACTTTTTACCTTTATGCACAATAAATCCTCCTTAAGTGGTTAAGCGGGAACTTGAATAACCCTCCCACTGTATGCGGCAGATAGCCGCAGCTTCGTACAACAAATAAAAACCGGAGATTACTCCTCGACGGTGATACCCATCGAACGGGCGGTGCCCGCGATCATGCTCATAGCAGCTTCCAGGGAAGCAGCGTTCAGGTCGGGCATCTTGGTCTCTGCGATCTTCTGGCAGTCAGCCTTGGACAGCTTTGCAACCTTGGTCTTGTTCGGTACAGCAGAACCGGACTCGATGCCGCAAGCCTTCTTGATCAGAACCGGCGCCGGAGGCGTCTTGGTAACGAAGCTGAACGAACGGTCAGCATAAACCGTAATGATAACCGGAATGATCATGCCGGCATCGTTCTTGGTGCGCTCGTTGAATTCCTTGGTGAAAGACATGATGTTTACACCGTGCTGGCCGAGAGCCGGACCTACCGGGGGAGCCGGGGTTGCCTTGCCTGCGGGAATCTGGAGCTTAATATAACCTACTACTTTCTGTGCCATGTTGAAAGGTTCCTCCTTCAAAAAATGTGGTGGCTGGCGAGTTCCTAATTGGCACGGAACTCTCCCACTTGCCGTAAATGCGGAAATCTATCTTCCGCTCATTGTCACTCGTCGAGAGTTTCAACCTGATCGAGCTCAAGCTCGACAGGGGTTTCGCGGCCGAACATGGAAACGGTTACGTTTACCTTGTTCTTATCCGGCTCAACCGACGATACAACGCCGATAAAGCCTGCCAGCGCGCCGTCGATAACGCGAACACTGTCGCCTGCGGCGTAGTTTACCTCGATCTCGCGCTTTTCCACGCCCATTGCGATGATCTCTTCCTCAGTCAGCGGAATCGGCTTGGAGCCGCCGGACTTGTCCTGACCCAGAAAACCGGTGCAGCCGCGCGTATTGCGAACCAGATACCAGGTTTCATCGGTCATGATCATCTTAACGAGCACGTAGCCCGGGTACAGCTTGCGCTCTACCTCGCGGCTTTTGCCGTCCTTTACCTCAACGACCTTCTCGGTCGGGATGTTGACGGCTTGGATCAGGTCATGCAGCTTGCGGTTTTCGACCGCTTTTTCGATCGAAGAGGCTACCTTGTTTTCGTAGCCGGAGTACGTATGAACAACGTACCATTTTGCAGCGTCTGACATTGTTGCCTCCTTTTAAGTTAGGCGGCGAAATGTTTAAGCAGCGTCTGGACACCAAGACCGAATACGATGTCAAGCACCCAGATGAAAATACCGATGATGACTACGCAGGCGATAACGACCAGCGTGTTGTTCGTCGTCTGCTCACGGGTGGGCCAGACGATCTTACGGCATTCGCTCTTCAATTCGCGGAACCACTTGCCGATACGAGCAAAGAGACCGGGCTTTTTCGCTTTGGTTTCTTCAGCCATTAAGCTACTTCCTTTCCCTTACTTCGTTTCGCGGTGAAGCGTGTGCTTCCGGCAGAAACGGCAGTACTTGTTCATTTCCAGACGATCCGGATCATTCTTCTTGTTCTTCATTGTGTCATAGTTTCTCTGCTTGCACTCGGTGCAGGCCAGCGTGATCTTTACGCGCATAGATAACGGCACCTCCTTTTAATATCTCGCTTCGTTTCCGTATCCCTGTGACACGGCTTGAAGCTAATTGCCTCCCTCTGTCAGCGTTCCGACGTCAACTTTTCAGACACACGAAAAATAGGCGCAAAAAAAGAACCTGCATAGGTGTTTTTAGTATAGCATGTGAGGGATTTGCGGTCAAGCATTTTTTCTGAAAAAGTGCTGATTATTTTCGTTTTTTATGGTATACTCAGGGTAATCACACGGGCAGAAAACACCGATTTGAAAAACTGCCCAAGAAACAGGAGTATGACTATGCGTATTTTGGGCATTGATTACGGAGACGCCCGCACCGGCCTTTCGATCTCCGATCCTTCCGGCTTTCTGGCCGGCTCGCCGAGCGTGATCCACGAATGGAATTACGCCAAGCTGGTGGACAAGCTGGCGGCATTCATTCAGGAAAACAAGATTGAGGAGATCGTCCTCGGCCACCCGAAGAACATGGACGGCACAGTTGGCCCTCGTGCCGAGAAGTGCGAGACTCTGGCGAAGGAGCTGGAGGAACGCACCGGACTGCACGTTGTGCTGTGGGACGAGCGCCGCACGACGGTCGCCGCACACGAAATCCTGCACCGCAGCGGCAAAAAAGAGAAAAAGCACCGTCAGAACGTCGATGCAGTCGCGGCAACGCTTATCCTGCAGGGCTATCTGGATTTTAAGCGCCGCCAGTGATTTCCGGTATATCTATTTATATAGTATCCTTTTTCGGCACCTGTTCCCCGCAGGTGCCGTTTGCTTTTCCAATAACTTCTTTCGATAAGAAACATTTCTTGACGGTTTGGCTTTTTTCTGCTACAATAAGAAAAACTTCAATACTTTACCGTGTGCAAGTCCCGCTGCATGCGGTTTTTGTTTCTAAGGAGAATGATACATGTCTATTCTTTTCAGCCTGCTCACAAACCCGGTCACGATATCCGTACTGGTGCTCTGTGTTCTGTGCCTGACCGGTTTGAATGTGCTGCTGTCCATGCTCATCGCGTGCATCATCGGCGGCGTGGCCGGCGGTATCCCGCTGCTGAACGCGCCCGAGGGCACGCAGACCGTTATGCAGCTGCTGACCGGCGGCTTTGCCAGCAACGCCACGACTGCGCTGGCGTACATCCTGCTCGGCACGTTTGCCACCTGCATCGCCACGACCGGTCTGGCCGACATTCTGTCGAAAAAGCTGTCGCGCCTGCTCGGCGGACACAAACTGGCGCTCATTGGTGTGCTGACGCTCGTTGCCTGCCTGTCGCAGAACCTCATTCCGGTGCATATCGCATACATCCCGATTCTCGTGCCGCCGCTGCTCCGCATGATGAACCGTATGCGGCTTGACCGGCGTGCCGTTGCGTGTGCGCTGGCGTTCGGCCATAAAGCGCCGTATATCACCATTCCGTTTGGTTTCGGATTGATTTTTCAACGCGTTATCGCGGATAATCTGAGTGAAAACGGTCTTTCTGTAACGGTCAAGGACGTTACCGCCGCCAACTGGAGTATTGGCGTTGCCATGCTGATCGGTTTGTTCATCGCCGTGTTTGTCCTGTACCGCAAGCCGCGTGACTACCACGACATTGAAGCAGACACCTCCGCTGCCGAGGTAATTTCGGAAAAGCTCGAGTATCGCCATTATGTCATGCTTGCCGCCGCGATTGTTGTCGCAGTCGTGCAGGTTATCAGTCAGGATCTGGCGCTTTCCGCGCTGTGCGGCCTGATCATCATCATCGCGTTCCGCGCTATCAAATGGAGTGACATTGACGAGCAGATCGAGGGCGGTATCCGTCTGATGGGTCAGATTGCCATCATTATGCTGGTGGCAGGCGGCTACGCCTCGGTCATCAAGGCCACCGGCGGCATTGACGCGCTCGTAAACGCCGGTATTTCCGCCGTAGGCGGCAGCAAGGTTGTCGCTGCGATTGTCATTACGCTCATCGGCCTGTTGGTGACGATGGGCATCGGCACCTCGTTCGGCACTGTGCCCGTGCTCGCTGTGCTGTTCGTGCCGATGTGCAGCTCGCTTGGGTTCTCCACTCCGGCTACCATCCTGCTCATTTCGGCCGCCGCTGCCCTCGGTGATGCAGGCTCGCCCGCATCCGATACCACGCTCGGCCCAACCTCCGGTCTCAACGCCGACGGTCAGCACGATCATATCCGCGATACCTGCATCCCAACGTTTATCGCGTTTAATATTCCGATTATGATCTGCGCGATTTTGATGTCGCAGGTGCTGTAAAACAGCACCCCTGCAAACACCCCTGCAATAATAATTAAGGTTTAAGGCGCGACGATGAAAAACGCTCGAGATTACTCGAGCGTTTCAGTCTGTCGATAAAGTCAATCTATCGTTTTTACTTTTCGTGCGGCAGCACGCATAAAATAGAATTTACACAGCAAATTCATAATTCCCGGGGGCATGGTCCAGACCACCCTCTCTTGCCGCTATGCGGCAATTCACCTTGTGTACCTCGGGAATTATACAAGGGACGAAAAATTGTGCCCGTAGGGCGCGGCTTTTCGTCGAGATTCGATTGAAAGCGTAGTTTCAATCGAGAGGATGCTCGAAAAACGGAGTTTTTCGACAGCCTCAAACGCTCGAGATTACTCGAGCGTTTTATTTTTTATCCACAGCAATGTGGATAACTCGGTGGAAAGCTACTCCATCTTTCCATCCAGAATTTCCGCAATATCGTCAATCAGCTGTTCCCAGTCATCCTCGGTGCCCTCGGTCTGCAGAAATCCGGTGCCCATATCGTTGACAAAGGCGTGTCCGATGTCGATATAACTGTCGTAATCCGGCTCATGATAGCCGTATTCCGTGCCGAGCAGCACGATTTCGTCGCATTCATCGCCCTGCAGGTGCGCCATCGCTACATTGAGAAAGCCGTTTTCCGCCATGCTGTCATCATCGTCCGGCGCCGCCCATGCACGCTCCCAGTATTCATCCTCGTCCTCGTTGAACAGGCCATCCTTGTAATAGTCCAGCCCACGCCGAATGCTCTGCTTGAGAAAATTTCGGTCCATGTTGTTCGCTCCCCTTTTCTCTGTTTTGCGACTTTATTATAGCATGTGCAACTCGTTTTTCAAGTCGGTAAATTATCCACAAACTTGTGGACAAATTTGTGCGCAATTTCTTTTCATACACGCTCCGCTGTGCTATACTGCTGACAGAACCATCAGGCGAACCGAGGGACCCAGCATGAAAACATTAGGCATTGACATCGGCACCACAACAATCAGCGCGGCTGTGCTCGAGGACGAGCAGTTCCTCGCCAGCGAAACGCGGGCAAACAGTGCCTTTATTCCGTCTGCGCTGGCGTGCGCACGCGAGCAAGACGTGGAAAAGATCACGCAAACCGCACTATCTGTCGTGCAAATGCTGTTTGAACGCTATCCGGATATTCATTCCATCGGCGTAACTGGGCAAATGCACGGCATTCTGTATGTGGATGCGGACGGTAATGCCGTCAGTCCGCTGTACACCTGGCAGGACGCACGCGGCAGCCTGCCGCACAGCAAAACCGAAAGCTGGGTGCAGTATCTCACGCGCGTGACCGGATACCTTGCCGCGGCAGGCTATGGTCTGGTAACGCACGCGTACAACCTTGCCGCCGGACTTGTGCCGCCCGCCGCCGTCACCTGCTGCACCATCGGTGACTACCTTGCCATGCGGCTGTGCGGATTGGCTGCGCCGCGCATGGATGCCAGCAACGCCGCAAGCATCGGCTTCTTCGACGCGGAACGCTGTGCTTTCGACCAAAACGCTCTGCAAAAAGCCGGTATCGCCCCGAGCTTTGTCCCGCAGCTTGCTGCTGAACCGGTAATCGGGTACTTCCGGAATGCGGCTGTCTGTGCCGCCATCGGTGACAATCAAGCCAGCTTTCTGCGCTCGGTGCGCGACAAAACCGCTGAAATGCTCGTGAATGTCGGCACCGGCAGTCAGTTTTCCGTGTTTACGCCGCACTATCTGCAGGCAGACGGCTTAGAGACCCGTCCCATGCCGGGCGGCGGCTATCTTCTGGCCGGTGCTTCGCTGTGCGGCGGACGCGCTTACGCGCTGCTCGAGCAGTTTTTCCGCTCCACCGCGTCCATGCTCGGCACGGAAGTGCACAGCTGCTACGACGCAATGGCGCGTCTGCTGGATGAAAATCCGCGTCCGGATGATGTGCCTGCCATCTGCACCCTGTTTGAAGGCACGCGTGCGGACAGCAGCCTGACCGGCAGTATTTCCGGTCTTACAACGCATAATTTCACGCCTTTACACCTGATTTACGGCGTGATGGACGGCATGGCCGACGAGCTGCACCGCATGTACACCGCATATCGGCAGGCCGGCGGTACGCCGAAAAGGCTGATCGGCTCGGGCAACGGTCTGCGGCAGAACCGGTATCTGCAGCAGCGCTTTGAGACTGCCTTCGGCTGTCCGCTCACGCTGTCCGATGGCCGTGAGGAAGCTGCCGCAGGCGCGGCACAGTTCGCTGCGGAGCAGCAGATTTGACAGCAGCAAGATTATTGAACAAGTCGTATCATCAATATTTTGAATTTCGCGCGTTAGTGCGCATGAATAGCATTTGCTTTGCAAATGCCAAAAAAGTCAGGGCGTGTATCTGCAGGGTTCGGAAAGGATGGAACGCTATGCAAGCCTTCAAAAAAGTCGATATGGAAAGCTGGCCTCGCCGTGAGCACTACCGCTACTATACCGAGGCTCTCAAGGTTGAATTCAATATGACGGCGCCGGTGGATGTGCAAAACCTGCTCCGTTTCTGTCATGCACACGGCTGTAAATTCTACGCAGCGGCGATTTACTGCGTCACCAAGGCGCTGGGCCGCATCGAGAACTTCCGCATGTTCAAAAACGCGGACGGCGAACTCTGTGTCTGGGATAAAATCGTGCCGAATTTCACGTTCTTTCATCCGGATGACTGCACATTTTCCGACTGCTGGACGGACTTTTCCGAGGATTTCCCCACGTTTTACAACGCCATTACCGCAGATATGCAGACCTACAAGGATGTCAAGGGCATCAAGACCAAGCCGAACCAGCCTGCGAATTTCTACTGCGTATCCTGTACGCCGTGGACGGCGTTTACCGGCTGCGGCAGCCGCGTCGCGGACGGACAGCCTGCATACTTCCCCATCGTTGTCATGGGAAGGTATGAAAAATGCGGCGGCAAGGTCAATATGCCGGTCAATATCACCATCGCACATGCGGTAGCAGATGGATACCACGCAGGCCTGTTCTTCCGGTATCTGCAGGAAGAACTCGATTCCTTGCGCTAACTATACAAAAATCCACGCTCTTCTTTGTGAAGAGCGTGGATTTTCTTATTCATTCTGTCCAAATATTGCCCCGTCCAGCATCAGCACATCCTCCATCGGAATCACCGTGCCGTCTGTCAGGGTCAGCCGCCGCGCGAATTCATCCGCCTTTTTGACCACACCGGAAACTGTGCGGTATGCACCGCCGGATTTGCGTTCATCCGGCACAAAATAGGTGATCTCCACCTCGGGTTCTGTATCGAGCACGGAAAGCAGCAGCCGATACCGCTCGTTAAGTGCGGTCAGCATGGTCTCGTCCAGCTCGATTTTACGGTCGGTCAGCCGCGCTGTCTCACGGATAACACCGGCATATCCGGTCAGCGCCGCAAACGGTGAAAACTGCGCCGCACGGTCGCTTATGGGCATCTGCGGACGGGTTGAGGAGACATGATGCGGCAGATTCATAATCCCGGCGTATTTTCGATTGTCTATTACGGACATGCTTCACCTGCTTTCTTCTATTGCGTTTCGTCCAGAAAAATCCACAGCAGCTCATGTACGTCTGCGGAACTCCGGTCGGCCATGGTGATTTTGAGATGTACCCGGCTGCCGTCCCGTATCTGATAGGTCATCTTCAGCGAACCATGCGCCGCAATCTGCTCCTCTATATAGCTGTAATCCAGCAGCTTTGCAAATTCGTCATGATACTCCGGGTGGACCAGTTCGCGGCAGTACTCACGCACGGAAGACATAAACGCATGATGATTATTCTCCAGCATGGTCTTAAAATATGACGGAACATAGATATACCGACAGGTATCCTGCTTGATATTGACCATGTACACTCCCCTGTAAAGCGGTGCGATCGCCTGCAGAAAACGGGTGACATCCCGCTTTTTGATGAGCAGCTGCTTCAGCTTATCGTCGATGATACGCATTTGACGGATACCGCCGTTATTGCGGTAAAACTCCATTTTGTCATGCCGCATGGCCGTTTCAGCCTGATTGACCGTCTCGTTCAGCGTCTGTCTGTCCGTGCTCTCAGATACGCCGACCGAGACCTCATACCCCATCTCACGGATTGTGCCGCAGAACGCCGCAAGGCTTTCTGCAAGCTCCTCCGGCTGACGCGCCGGACACAGCAGGACAAACTCGTCACCGCCAATACGATACGCGCAGTCATCCGGGAAATACTTTCGAATCCCGTCCGCAATCGAGCACAGCATGTGGTCTCCGGCCTCATGTCCCAAGTGGTTGTTGATCTCATGCAGGCCGACGGCATCCATATAAATGCAGGTCAGCCGCGCATAATTCGCCAGCTGAAAGACCTTGAGGTCGTGCTCGTACTTGCAGCGCGTGTACAAATGGGTCAGCACATCATGATTATAGTAGTCCTCGGAATGGTCGGCTGTATGGTGCGACAGCTGCAGTTCCTCTTCACCGAGCACGATGGGCTGACCGTTCTCACCGTTCTTGAGTGAAAGCGTGATTTCCATATTTTCATCCAGAATCATATCATCCGGATATCGTTTTTCCAAATATTCCGCTACCAGACGCAGGACATTTCCGGCGTGATAGCCTTTTTCGCAGATAATTTTCATTAGCTTCTCCGTATGCAGCTGCCTTGCGGCTTCGCAATCCTTCCAGAAAAGATATATTTCCCATATTATTATGAATATATTATATTTCCTTTGATTGCCATATACAAGGATGACTGCCTGAAATGTCGAATTTTCGACACAGAACGTCCGTGAAGAGGCAGAATCAGGCAATATATTTACATTGCCTTAGCATGTTTTTCCGATTATGCGTTATGCCCGCCGATTTTTCCGTTTCGCTCGATGGCAGTCGCGCCTTTCTCGAGGTTCATGCCCTTAAGCAGCGCGTTTTTGCCGTATTTGCCCTTGATGGCAAGCGCCGCCTGCTGCAGCTTTCGCTCCCGCTCGAGTGCGGTCTGCTCTGCCCTCCGGCGCTCCTGCTCGGCAGCATAGTCGGTAAACAGGTCAAGCTGCTCACACCGAGCCGGCTGGGGCGCGTCAGATTCCGGAAGGATGTGATCTGCCACCAGATACATGCGCCGGATGAGCAGATTCGGGTCGATAATACGGTCGAACAGCGTGGTCGCTGCGTCCATGAGCTTTCGCGTAGACGAGGTCAGTTCTCCGAGACTCTGCGTGCCGTGTGCAGATTTTGGAAGCGTGCGCCCGTAGCGATCGGTCTCGGTCTTGCCGTGGTAGTTAATCCGCCGTGCCGGATCGTTCAGGTTATCAATATCGTATCCGACGGTCAGCACAAGCCGGTCGGTGACAAAGCCCTTGCTCACCAGATCGAGTACCAGCTGATCCGCCATTTCGCGGACAACCAGACGTGCCTTGTCCGCTGTATACGGACACGCGAGCACCTGCCCGGTGCTGATGCTGTTGGTGCTCGGCTTGTAGGCTTTGATATCTGCGACCGTGCACGGCTCCCATCCCCACGCATGGTCGATGAGCAGCTCCGCGTTTTTGCCGAACAACTTATACAGCAGATCCTCGCTTTTCTCCGAGCACAGCGCGATATCGCCCATGGTGCACATGCCGTACTGCTCGAGCTTTTTCGCGGTGCCGCGTCCCACGCGCCAGAAATCAGTGAGCGGCTGATGTGACCACAGTTCATGCCGGAATCTGCGCTCGTCCAGCTCGGCGATACGCACGCCGTCGCGGTCGGCGGGAACGTGCTTAGCAACAATATCCATCGCCACCTTGCAAAGAAACAGGTTGGTGCCGATGCCTGCTGTGGCCGTGATGCCGGTGGTGTTCAGCACATCGAGAATGATTTTCCGTGCCAGCTCACGCGCGGTCAGGCCGTAGGTCTGAAGATAGCCGGTCACGTCCATGAACACCTCGTCGATCGAGTACACAACCATGTCCTCCGGTGCGACATATTTCATATAAATGGCATAAATCCGGCTGCTGTACGCCATATAATTCGCCATATGCGGCGGTGCGATGATGAAATTCATCGCAAGAGACGGGTTTTCCCGCAGTTCCGCAGCAGAGTAAGACGCGCCGGTGAATGTATGCCCGGGCGCACGGCGCTGCCGCTCGGCATTGACCTGCTTAACGCGCTGACGTACCTCAAACAGCCGTCCGCGGCCGGAAATGCCGTAGCTTTTCAGCGACGGCGTGACTGCCAGACAGATGGTCTTGTCCGTGCGGGTCTCGTCCGCGACAACAAGGTGCGTGTCGAGCGGATCGAGGTCACGCTCCCGGCACTCCACGGAGGCATAAAAGGATTTCAGGTCGATGGCAAGGTAGGTGTGGGATCGCATGGTTATGCCTCCTTTCTGCGTGTCAGTCAATCAGATAACGATTTTGTATCAGATATCGGATATTCGGGTTATCCATAGATAATGTTCCGGTAACACAGTTCAAATAAGCAAGTAATATCTGTAAATGTGTTCTATATAAGGTTACGAATAGATAATTATCATTTAAGGCAATACCGCATAATTGAACAAAAGCGATTTGCGAATAAATTTTGCGTACTTTTGTAAAATACATTATAATTTTACCCTTTTTAAGAGAGCACCGTCAAGAAAAACCGTCCTCTCATCCCAGTATTCCACAATCCTATGGATAAATTATGGTTTTCAGTGATTTATTGTGCTATACTATCCACAGAACATCCCCAAAAGGAGGAACTTTATTATGGTACAAGTGAATGCGCTCGGTGACGCATGTCCGATTCCGGTCATCAAAACGCTGCACGCGCTGCAGGATTTGAAAGGTGCGGGCACGGTTCAGACGCTGGTAGATAACGAAATTGCGGTGCAGAACCTGACCCGCCTTGCGGAGAGCAAGGGCTGCTCGATCACGACCGAAAAACGCTCGGACAAGGAATTCTGCGTGACGATCACGACTGAAAATTCCATCGGCAAGGCAGAAGCCGATGAGCAGATTGCCTGCACCGTACCGGCGGCGCAGAAAAAGACGGTCGTTGTCATTTCCGCCGACCATATGGGCGATGGCGATGAGGAGCTGGGCCGCATTCTCATCAAGGGCTTTATTTTTGCGCTCACCCAGCAGGAGCACCTGCCGAGCACGATTCTGTTCTACAACGGCGGCGCACGCCTGACCTGCGAAGACTCGGCATCGCTCGAGGATCTGAAAAACCTGGCATCGCTCGGTGTGGAGATTCTGACCTGCGGTACCTGTCTCAACCACTATGGCCTGACCGACAAGCTGGCAGTTGGTGACGTGACCAACATGTATGTCATCACAGAGAAGCAGATGCAGGCCGACCTCATTCTGCGCCCGTGATGCGGCGCAAACGGCCGTTTGCGGTCATCGCGTTCGCGTCCACCGAGCAGGCACTCGCGGCAGAAGCCATGTTCACGCAGCGCGGTCTGCCCGGACGTATGATCCCGATTCCCTCTCAGGTGAGCGCAGGCTGCGGACTGGCATGGAAGGCCGAAACAAGTGAGGAACAGGTGCTCCTCGACACTCTGCATGAAACCGGCATCGGATTCGAGACACATGCTCTCGTCGAACTGTTCGACTGACGGAGGAAATCATGATTTATCTGGATAACGCAGCGACCACGCTGCACAAGCCGCCTGAAGTCGCAGAGGCGGTCAAAAACGCCATTCTTACCGCAGGAAATGCATCGCGCGGCGCACACGGCGTGTCGCTTTCCGCGTCACGCATGGTGTTCGAAACGCGGAGCAAGCTGGCGAAGCTGTTCGGCTGTCCGCGTGCGGACCATGTTGTGTTCACCGCGAACTCCACCGAGGCGCTGAATATTGCACTCTACGGTCTGTTTTCGTCCGGTGATCACGTCATTTCGACTGATTTGGAACACAATTCCGTGCTCCGTCCGCTGTATGATCTGCAGATGCGCGGCGTATCGGTAGATTTTGTACCGGCGGACCGTCAGGGCAATATCCGCTATGAGGATATGGAAACGCTCTTTCGACCGGAAACCAAGGCCGTTGTCTGCACGCATGCATCCAATCTGACCGGAAACCTGCTCGATATCGCCAAAATCGGTACAATGGCGCACGAACACGGTGCCCTTCTGGTTGTCGATGCATCGCAGACGGCAGGCGCGGTGCCAATCAACATGCAGCGCATGAACATTGACGTGCTCTGCTTCACCGGCCACAAGGGCCTGATGGGTCCGCAGGGAACCGGCGGTCTGTGCATCCGACCGGGCGTAGAGCTTCGGCCGCTGCTCCGCGGCGGCACCGGCATTCACTCCTACGACCGCGAACAGCCGCAGGCGTATCCTGCACGGCTCGAGGCGGGCACGCTCAATACGCACGGCATCGCCGGACTGCATGCCGCGCTGAAATTTATCGAAAAAGCCGATGTTTCGGCTATTGGAGCACACGAACGCGCACTCATGCGGCGGTTTTACGACGGTGTGAAGGGCATTGACGGCGTGACCGTCTACGGCAATTTCTCCCGGCCGGAACGCGCAGCTGTCGTGGCACTTAACATCCGCGATTATGACTCCGCCGAGGTCGCGGACGCGCTGTTTGCCGATTATGACATCGCCACACGCGCCGGTGCACACTGTGCGCCGCGCATGCACGAGGCGCTCGGCACCGTGCAGCAGGGCGCGGTTCGCTTCAGCTTTTCGTATTTTAACACGGAAAATGAGGTCGATACCGCAATTGCCGCCGTGCGGGAGCTGGCGGAGTAATCCTGCATTTTCCCCAAAGGAGCCTTACCTATGAGCAACCAGCTTGCCGTGCTGTTCCCCGGCATCGGCTACCATATCGACAAACCGCTGCTGTATTACAGCGCAAAACTTGCACGCGCACGCGGCTGTTACCTGCTCGCGGTGCAGTATCCCGCTCTGCCGACCGGTTTAAGAGGTCACACCGAAAAAATCGAACAAGCTGTGCAGACCGCGCTTTCTGCCGCAGAGGAACAGCTTACCGCCATCGACTGGACCGCTTACGACCGCGTTTTCTTCCTCTCGAAAAGCATCGGCACTGCGATTGCCGCACGCTACGCCGTCCGGCAGGGCATTCATCCGCGGCAGGTGTACTACACACCGATTGAGCAAGCCCTGCCCTATCTCGACCCGACCGGCATTGCCTTTCACGGCACCGCCGATCCGTGGGCGGATACCGAGATAATCACGGACGGCTGCCGGAAAATCGGCATTCCGCTCTATCTGACCGAAAACGCCAACCACTCAATGGAAACCGGCGACGTTCTGCGGGATATTACCGTTCTGCATACCATCCTGCAGCAGACTGCAGAATGGATGGATTCTCCGGCGTGACCGCCGTTTTCCGTTTACTTTTTCCGCCCTCTATGATAAAATAGACTATCATAATGAGGAAGTATGTCTATGAGAAAAAATGTACTCGAATATTTGGAATCCTCTGCCCGAATGCACGCGGACAAGCCTGCGTTCTGCGATGAGAACCGCGTGTTCACCTTCGGCGAGCTGCTGAAGGCCGCACAGGGTCTGGGCACCCACCTTGCCAAAACCGTCGATACGCTGCACAAGCCGGTCGCGGTTTTGATCGGCCGCACGGCCGAAAGCGTTGCCGCGATGCAGGGTGTGCTGTATGCGGGCGGCTGTTACGTTCCGATCGACGACCACATGCCGGAAGCGCGTATCCGCCGTATTTTCGAGCAGGTCCATCCTGTTGCCATCGTCTACGCCGAGGGCAACCGCAGGCAGGCTGAGCCGCTTGCCGACTGTGCCCCGCTCATCTCGATGGACGAGGGCTTTGCAGCACCGGCTGACGCAAACCTGCTGCAGTCCATCCGTGAGAGCGTACTGGATATCGACCCGGTTTACCTGCTGTTCACCTCGGGTTCGACCGGTGCGCCGAAGGGAATCGTCATTCCGCACCGTGCGGTCATCGACTTCACCGACTGGATGAGCGAGTTCTGCGGCTACACCGAGCATGATATTTTCGGCAATCAGGCGCCGTTTTACTTTGATCTTTCGTGCAAGGATCTGTACCAGACCCTTTCGCTCGGTGCAACCTGCCATATTTTCTCGAAAAAGCTGTTTACCTTCCCGATGCTGCTGCTCAAGGAGATGGAGCGTGTCGGCGTGACCGCCATCAACTGGGCGACCAGCGCGTTCCACTTTGTGGCAAGCTCGGGTGCACTGAGCAAGTGCGCGCCGCCCACGCTGCGCAAAGCCGCTCTCGGCGGTGAAGCGCTGCAGGCGCGCTATGTGAACGCGTGGAAGGCCGCGATTCCGGGTCTCGAGGTTGTCAATATGTACGGACCGACCGAGACCACCGTGGACTGTGCCGCATTCCATCTCACCCGCGACTACCGCGACGATGAAGCCATTCCGATCGGCAAAGCCTGCCGCAACATGCAGATTATACTGCTCGACAAGGACGGCAAGCCCGTTCCGGACGGCGAGGCCGGCGAGATCTGCGTGCGCGGCAGCGGACTGGCCAGCGGCTACTTCGGCAACTGGGAAAAGACGAACGAATGCTTCATCCAAAACCCGACAAACCCGTATTTCCGCGATATTCTGTACCGCACAGGCGATATTGCCGTCAAGAAGGACGACGGTCTGCTGTATTTCCTGTCGCGGCAGGACGGACAGATCAAGCACATGGGCTACCGCATCGAGCTTGGCGAAATCGAGACCGCGCTGCACAGCGTGGACGGCATCGCGGCCGCAGCCTGCCTGTTTGACCGCAGCCGCGACCGCATCCTCTGCATCTACGAGGGCGAGCCGGACGCCGCGGCACTCGCGCGTGCCATGCGCAGGCTGGTGCCCAAGTATATGCTGCCCAACATCTACGAAAAGCTGGACGCACTGCCGATGAACGCCAACGGCAAGATCGACCGTGTCAAGCTGAAGGAGCAATTTATCCATGCGGAAGATTGAGAATTTCGCACAGATTTCCGATCTGCTGAACGCACAGCTCAAGCGCGGTGTCCTCACCAACAACTTTCTGCGCGGTGAGGACTACACGCGCGAAATCGCAAACGGACTGTACATCCACGAGGCAGACGGCGCACTGCTGCTGTTCCGCGAACGCGGCGACCACCTTGTGATGACGTTTTATCTGCACCCGAACGCGGTGCTTTCCCTGCCGGAGACGGACAGACCGGTTGTGACCGAGCTGTCCTGCCGCGCGAAAGACGCGGAGGTCATGGCTAATGCCGCCGAGCAGTTCTGTGCCCTCGGTTTTCGTCAGGTGCTGCGCCGCACGCGGCGCACCCGCAAACCGGAAGCATTTCCGGCGGAAACAACCGCAGTTCCTGCAAAGCCGGAGGATTTCGAGGATGTTTCCCACTTTTTAAGTGAGCACTTCTCCGCTCTCACCGGCTGTCTGCCGACTGCGGACGATCTGCGTGAAAACCTCGCAACCGGCCACACCGTTATCACCCGGGACGAACAGGGCGTTTCCGGCGTGCTGCATTTTGCGGTTTCCCGCGTCTCGACCGAGATTCGGCACCTTGCCGTGCGTGCGGACTGCCGCGGACGCGGACTTGCATGTGAACTGCTCACCGCCTACCTGAATGTGACAGACGGCGCAAAAAGTCAGGTATGGGCGCGGACCGGCAATGCTCCGGCCGAGCATTTTTACGAACAACACGGCTACCGGCCCGACGGATGGACTTCCGCCGTGCTGCAATATAATTAAAGGAGAAATCGACCATGAGAGAAAAAATTATCGAAATTCTGAATGAGATCTGCCCCGGCAACGACTTTGAGAACGAAACTGCCATCATCGACGACGGCATCATCGATTCCCTCGACATCGTAGCCGTTATTTCCGAGCTGATGGAGGAGTTTGACGTTCAGCTGGGTGTCAACGACCTGACGCCGGAGAACTTCAACTCGGTTGACGCCATCGTTGAACTGATCGAGAACGCGCAGGACTAATGGCTTTTACTTCCGCTTCATTTATCGTACTTACCATTGCGAGCGTGCTGCTCTACTACATCGTGCCGAAAAAGGCACAGTGGTGCATCCTGCTGCTGGCGAGTGCGGCGTTTTACATGGCCGGCTCGGTCAAGGCGTTTGCGTGGGTGGTTCTGGTGGCCGGAATGACCTGGGTAACCGGACTCATTCTCGGGTGCTATAACGCCATCAAGCCTGCCGACAAGGCGCAAAAGACCCAAATACAGCACAAAAAGAGGCAGATCGCGGTAATTTGCGCGGTCTGCTGTTTTGGCTTGCTCTACGCGATGAAATACTGGAATTTCACGCTCGAGCTGCTGCCGTCCGCGCTCGGCAATCACATTCCCCGATGGGATTTTGTCGTGCCGCTCGGTCTGTCGTTTTTCATTTTCCAGTCCATGAGCTACGTTATTGACGTGTACCGCGGCAAATATGCGCCCGAGCGCAATCCGCTGCGCTACGGTCTGTTCGTATCGTTCTTCCCGCAGATGGTGCAGGGACCGATCAGCCGTTTCGATCAGCTGGCGCCGCAGCTTACCGCAGAGCGCAAGCTGTGCTGGGACGACCTGCAGATCGGCATTCAGCTGGCGCTCTGGGGGTACTTCAAAAAAATCGTCATCGCCGACCGCGCGGCTGTTCTGGTAAACAACGTCATCATGGAGAACTGTCCCTACGGCGGTGCTGTCATTGCGCTCGGTATTCTGTTTTACTGCATTCAGCTGTACTGCGATTTTTCCGGCGGCATCGACATCACACGCGGCGTCGCGCGCATGTTCGGCATCGATATGACACTCAACTTCCGCCGACCGCTGTTTTCCACCTCGCTCACCGACTACTGGCGCCGCTGGCACATCACACTCGGTGCGTGGATGCGCGACTATGTGTTCTATCCTCTGGCGTTTTCCAAGCCGTTCGGCAAGCTCGGCAAGTGGGCGCGCAAGCATTTCAAGGGCATGATGGGCAAGATCTGTGCCACCTCGACCGCTACGTTTATCGTGTATTTGATCATCGGCATCTGGCACGGCGCCAACTTCCGCTACATTGCGTTCGGCCTGTGGAACGGTATCCTCATTACCGCTTCCCTGCTGATGGAGCGCCGCTTCCTTTCGTGGAAGGAAAAGCTGCACATCAACGACAAATCGACCGGCTGGCGCATCTTTATGACCGTCCGCACGTTCGGACTGGTGTTTATCGGCCGTTATTTCACCCGCGCACCGCGTCTCAAAACTGTATTCACGCTGCTCGGCACAACCGTGCTGCATCCGCATTTCAGTGAGTTTTCGTCGGTTGTGCCGACGCTTGGATTGAGTATTTCCGACTTTATCATCATTTTTGTCGGCATTCTCATCGTCCACGGTGTGGAGTTCTTTGAGGAACGCGGCACCGATGTGCAGGCGTGGCTCAACGAGCGCCCGGCGCTCGTGCAGCTGACCGTGCTAACCGTTTCGCTCGTGGTCCTGCTGCTGTTCGGCATTTTCCGTGCCGGATACATCTCGTCCGAGTTCATCTACAAGCAATTTTAAGGAGGCAGAACATGAACGCAAAAAAATGGGTGCTTTCTCTGCCCGTTATCGCGCTGATTCTGGCCGTTCTGCTGGCCGGATTCAACTACGTCACCGACCCGTTCGGCGCATTCGGTGACCGATTTATGCAGTGGTTTTCGTATGACGAGACCAACAATCCGCGTGCGGCGAAGATCTCCTATCTCGAGCAGCACCATGACGAGTACGACTCGTATTTTCTCGGCTGCTCGTCCACCAGCTCGCTGCCGACCGAGTCGTTTAACGAGATGCTGAACGCCAGATTCTACAACATGATCATGTACGGCGCGGATATGAAGGACTGCGAAAAGATTGCAAACTACCTGATCGACAACTACACGGTCAAAAATCTGGTGCTGAATGTGTATCTGGACAACGGACTGACCTACGATGATGAGTCCAACAAGCTGACCCATAGTCTGCACTACAAAACCGACCCGGATATGTCCGCGCTGTCGTATTACTCGCGGTTTCTCCCCGCGGACCCGCGATACGGCTATCAGAAGCTGGTGAATAAGAGCAAGGACACGCTCATGCCGCAGTCGTTCGACGTATTCGACGAGCAGACCGGTGCGTATGACAAGCGCGTGCGTGATGTGGAGCCGATCGGCTCTACCGCGGATTATCTGAACGCCTATCCGGTATTCACCAATTATCCCAACCACGAGCCGTTGCACCTGTACAAGACCGAAGCCTGCATGCAGTCGGTGGCCGCAATCCGCAAGGTTTGTGAGGAAAACGGCGTCAATCTGATTGTGCTGACCGCTCCGGTGTACACCGACTATTACAAGAACTTTTACGACGAGGATATCACGAATTTCTACGAATCTCTTGCCAAAGTGACCGATTACTGGGATTTTTCGTCCTCGTCTGTCAGCAGCGAGCCGCGCTTCTTCTACGACAGCACGCACTTCCGTAACAACATTGGCGAGATGATGGCAACCCGCATTGCCGAGAAGGAGTATCCCGACTTTACGCCTGCTATCACCGCAATTCCATCGGATTTCGGCACTTATGTGACCTCTGACACGCCGCATGACTATTTCACGCAGCGTCCTGCACCGCGCACGGACGACGACACCGCCGTTCAGGTTCCGGTGCTAACGTGGCACCAGCTGACCGAGGAGGTGAGCGGCTCAGCTACCATTTCGCCGGAGACGTTCCGCAAACAGATTCAGGCGCTTTCCGATGCCGGCTGCAACACGATTTCGCTCGAGGAATTGCGTGATTACGTCTACAACGGTACGCCGCTGCCCGAAAAGCCGATTGTTCTCACGTTTGACGACGGCTATCTGAGCAACTACGAGGACGCATTCCCTGTCCTCAAGGAATACAACATGAAGGCGACCATTTTCGCCATCGGCGTTTCCATCGGCAAGGACACCTACAAGGATACCGACCACGCCATGACACCGCACTTCGGCGCGGCTGAAATGCAGGAAATGGTGGATTCCGGCCTGATTTCCATCCAGAGCCACACCTATGATATGCACCAGTGGCCGCCGTTCGAGGACGGAAACGACCGTGTTCGGGAAACACTCGCGCAGCTGCCCGGCGAAAGCGATGCGGACTATGAAGCCGCTGTCAGGGCTGACATCCAGCAGAGCCAGCAGGCCATCGAGCCGCTCACCGGTGAGAAGGTCAACGCGCTGTCCTATCCGGAAGGCGCATACGGCACGCTGACGATGGATGCGCTGCGCAGTCAGGGCATCGAGCTGACGTTCACCACCCAGCCGGGCGTGAATGCGGTCGTACAGGGTTTGCCGCAGACGCTGTACAGCATGCACCGCATTACCATGACGGAAGACACCAACATGGATGAATCCCTGGCGGAACTCGCAAAATAATATCTATGATATAGAAAACGCAGACTGAGAATATTCTCAGTCTGCGTTTTTTGTGAATAGAATTTTCCATTATCCATTCCGACTCGCTAAGAGCCGCCCTGTGGGCGGTTACTCGCCGGACGCCCACTGCGGTGGGTGTCTCAATTTTCCATTTTATAAACCGTAGCCGCGCATTGCACCATACATTTCCGGTCTCCGGTCGCGGTAGACACCCCACAAACGGCGCATCTCACAGATTTCATCCAAATCGAACGTATGCGTCAGCACGCCTGCGTTTTCGCGGTCAGCCTGCTCGACAAGCGCGCCGGTCTCATCCGCGATAAAGGACGAGCCGTAAAACGTCAGCGAGGACGACTGGTTCTGGTTATCCTCAGTCGGCTTTACGGTCTCGGTGCCGATGCGGTTTGCAGCGATCAGCGGCATAATATTCGCCGCCGCGTGACCCTGCATGCAGCGCCGCCAGTGCGGCATGGAATCGCAGTCGAGAATCGGCTCGGAGCCGATAGCCGTCGGGTAGAACAGCAGCTCGGCGCCCTGCAGCGCCATGCAGCGCGCGGACTCCGGGAACCACTGGTCCCAGCAGATACCGACGCCGATTTTCGCATAAGCCGTATCCCAGACCTTGAATCCGGTATTTCCGGGCGTAAAATAGAACTTTTCCTGATAGAAATGGTCATCCGGAATGTGGGTCTTACGGTACTGACCCATGATCGTGCCGTCCGCGTCAATGACAGCCACCGTGTTGAACGTGGTCTCGCCGACCCGCTCGTAGTAGCTGACCGGAATGACGACCTTGAAATCACGAGCAATAGTCTGCATCTCGCGGACCGCCGGATTTTCCTCGAGCGTTGTCGCTAAATGGTAATTTTCATAGCTTTTTTCCTGACAGAAATACCAGTTTTCAAACAGTTCGGGCAGCAAAATGATCTGCGCACCCTGAGATGCCGCTTCACGAACCTTCTCGCAGGCTTCATCCAGACCATAGGTCATCTGAATCGCAGCAACGGTTACTTTATTGGACATAAAAGATTCTCTCCTTTATAGCGGCAACACCACACAATTAAAGCTGCGGTGCTTTGCGGAAATTTTGTGCTCTGCTGTCGTTGCGATTTCACGGTAATACACAAAGTATTACCGCAAAACCGCGCCTAAGCAGAACGCAAAATTTGCTCGCAAATCACTCTTGTTCAATTATGCGGTATTGCCTTATCTTCTCTTGCGCGTGGGCGGTTTTTTGCCCTTGCCGGGCTTGCCGCCGCGCCCCTTGCCGCTGTGGCGGCGGCGCTCCGCGCGATTGCCTCTCGGTGCACGGTCGGTGTCCTCACGGCGCGGACGATCCAGCTTTTCCGAAACCGGAAGCGAGCCGTCTGCCGGTGCAAAGTCGATCTGACCGGTGGTGTCGCTTGCGGCAAGCAGCTTAACACGCATCGGCGTGCCGATTGTAAACCGCTTGCCGGTGTGGCGGCCGACCATCGCCATGCGCTCCTCGTCATACTGGTAGAAGTCGCCGGTCATCAGCTCGGCTCGAATCAGACCCTCACAGCCGTTTTCCAACGCAACGAACACGCCGAACGACTGCACGCCGGAAACCTCCGCGTCAAATTCCTCACCGATAAACTGCTGCATGTAGGACGCGATATACAGCTTGTCGATGTCGCGTTCGCAGTTGTCGGCAGCCTGCTCACGATTGGTGGACTGGTCCGCGGCTTCCTCGCACATAGTTTCGTCTGCCGCGGTAAATTCTTCACCGAGCAGCGCCTTCTGCAGCATACGGTGCGCTACCAGATCGGGATAACGGCGGATTGGCGAGGTAAAGTGCATGTAGAACTTTGCCTTCAGGCCGTAATGGCCGATGCACTCATCCGCGTAGCGGGCACGCGCCAGCGAGCGCAGCAGAAGCGTCGGCAGCACGCGCTGCTTCGGGTCGTTCTTTGCGCCGCGCAGCACGGTCTGGAACTGCGCCGTATCCTCCGGCTTGGACGGGTCGATGCGGTAGCCGAACGGACGCGCAAACGACGCAAACACGCGCAGCTTGTCCGGATCGGGATTCTCGTGCACACGGTAGACGGTCGGCAGCTCGCGCTTGCACATATACTCGGCAACCGCTTCGTTGGCCTGCAGCATGAATTCCTCAATCAGCTTTTCACTCTCGCCGCGTTCACGGAACCGGATTTCAACCGGCTTGCCGTTCTCGTCCACGCGGATTTCCGCCTCCGGAATGTCCAGCTCGAGTGCGCCGCGCTCAATGCGGCGCTTATACAGCGCGTGCGCCAGATTGTTCATCGTCTCGGCAGTCTCGACCAGAAAGGCGTATTCCTCGCGCAGCCCCTTGTCCCCCGCGAGGATTTTGTTGACCTTGTTGTAGGTCATGCGGGCCTTGGAGCAGATGACCGACTTGGCAAATTTCGCACCATACCGACGGCCGTCCTTATCGACCTCCATCAGCGCGGAGAACGCCAGACGGTCCACCTTCGGGTTGAGCGAGCAGATGCCGTTGGACAGCGCGAACGGCAGCATCGGCACAACGTGTCCCGGGAAATAAACCGACGTGCCGCGGCGGAACGCCTCGGCGTCAAGCGGCGAATCCGGCGTGACGTAATGGCTCACGTCCGCGATGTGTACGCCGAGCAGATAGTGTCCGTTTTCCAGCTTTTCGAGTGAAACCGCGTCGTCAAAGTCCTTCGCGTCATCGCCGTCGATGGTAAAGATCAGCTTGTCACGCAGGTCAAGCCGCTTGCCGGCGGTGCCCATATCGACCTCCTGTGGAATGGCAAGGGCCTGCTCGAGCACCTCGTTCGGGAATACATCGTACACGCCATTTTCGTGCAGAACAGCCGCGATAGCGGCCTCCATCGTACCGCTTTCGCCCAAATCCGCGCGGACAACGCCCTGCGGCATAAACTGCTCATCGCCGTAGTGCGAGATCGAAACAGCCACGCAGTCACCAACGGCGGCTTCGCCGAGGTCATGCTTGTCCACCGCAATCTCCGGATACTTTTTCGAGGTCGGCTGCACGAAAAATGCCTTGCCGCGCTGCACGAGTTCGCCGGTCAGCTCCTTGCCGGCGCGTCCCAGCACGCGAATAACGGTTGCTTCCTTGCGGCCGCGGTTGTTCTTGCGCTCACTCACCTTGACGAGCACGCGGTCGCCGTGCCACGCACCGCCGGACGCATTCGGCGGGATGAACAGATCATCCGGCTTGGCTTCGCCCTCCGGATAATCCGGCGCGACAAACGCGAATGCCCGCTCGGTAGCCAGATAGGTTCCGGCCGCACAGCCGTAGTGCGCGGAGACCGCAAAGCGGTTTTTCTTATTTTTCATCACCCTGCCGTCCGCAATGAGCGCGTCCAGCGCGTTTTTGAGATTGTTTTTGCCTGCATTCGGCAGCTCGCGCCGGATGTCCTCAATGCGGCATGGGTGCACCAGAATTTCCAACAGTCTGGATTCCAATTCGGTGTCTGCTTCTTTATTTTTCATGTTCGCCCCTCCAATCTTCGGCTTCTGGCGAAAAATCAATGCACTATTTCATTGTTATTATACCATTCTCAAATCTTATTGAAAAGCCAAAACCAAGTAAACCCATCACCATCCGCAAATTTGTACAGAATGTGACGAACAACATGAATTGACGCGGACAAGTCCGCATGGTACTATATAATAAGTTATCACAGTGATTTGGAGGGAATTTGCATGAAAGCACTCATCACGGGTGCGTCCTCTGGACTGGGACGCGAAATGGCGCGCTTGCTGGCGGCACGCGGCTACGAGCTGATCCTGTGCGCCCGCAGAGAGGAACGCCTGCGCGAACTGGCGGCAGAGCTGCCGGTACCGTGCCGCGTCATCGCGGCGGACGTGTCGGACGAGCAGGAATGCCGCCTGCTGTACGAGGCGGTACAGAGCGAGGAGTTGGAGGTCGTGATCAACAACGCGGGGTTCGGTCTGTTCGGCGAGTTTGTCACCGCCGATCTGGATGAGGAGCTGCGCATGATCGACACCAACGTGCGTGCCGTGCACATTCTCACCAAGCTGGCTGTGCGGGATTTTGTGCAGCGCGGACGCGGCTACATTCTCAACGTATCGTCCTCGGCGGGATTTTTGCCGGGACCGCTGATGGCGACCTATTACGCCACCAAAAACTATGTTCTACGTCTGACAGAAGCCTTGCGCGAGGAGCTGCGCCGCGCCGGTTCTCCGGTGCGTGTGTGCGCCCTCTGTCCGGGACCGGTGGACACCGAGTTCAACAAGGTCGCAGGCGTGCGGTTTTCGCTCTCCGGTCTGTCGGCAGAGCGTGTGGCGCGCGAAGCTGTTGACGGCCTGTTTGCCGGCAAGGCAGTTGTCGTTCCGGGTGCAGCCATGAAGGCCATGACACTGGCGCGGCATTTCGCGCCGGACAGCATTCTTGCCCGTATCACCTATCATTTTCAGCATAAGAAGGGCGCAAAATGACTGCAAAAGAGATAAAAAGGACGCTGCAAAGCGAATTTGTGCGTACATTGCGCAAGCCGTTCGTGGATGCGGTAAAAGCATATGGACTGGTAAAACCGAGCGATAAGGTTGCGGTCTGCATCTCGGGCGGCAAGGATTCCATGCTGCTGGCGCTGCTGCTGCAGGATTTGCAGCACACGGTGGATTTTGACCTCGTGTTCCTTGCAATGGACCCGGGTTATGCGCCGGAGGGCCGCAAGCACCTCGAGGAAAACGCGAAACGGCTGGACATTCCGCTCGAAATTTTCGATACCGATGTACTGCGCGTGGCAGGGGTGCATTCTGCCGAGCATCCGTGCTTCCTGTGCGCAAAGATGCGGCGCGGCTACCTGTATACCGAAGCACGCAAGCGCGGCTGTAATAAAATCGCGCTCGGTCATCACTACGATGATGCCATCGGCACCGTGCTGATGGGACTGATCTACGGCGGTCAGGTGCAGGCCATGCTGCCGCGCGTCAAGGCCAAGAATTACGAGGGCATGGAGCTGATCCGTCCGCTGTATTTCACGCGCGAGCAGAGCGTCATTGACTGGGCGGAATATTGCGGTCTGACCTTTCTGCCGTGCGACTGTCCGGCAAAAAAGCTGGAAAGCGACACCAAACGCGCGGAAATCAAGCAGCTGATCGCGTCTCTCGCGGCAAACAACCCGCAGATCGAAGCGAATATCTTCAACGCGGTCAAGAACGTCGATACTGCCAAGCTGCTCGGCTGGCGCGATGCGAACGGTAAACATAATTTTCTGGATCAATTTGACTAACGAGGCGCAGTTATGAACATCAAACGAGCAAAAAACGAAATCAAAAATGCGCTCAAGGCGTATCTCACGACCGATGAATTCGGCGCGTATCGTATTCCGCCGATTCGGCAGCGGCCAATCCTGCTGATGGGTCCTCCGGGCATCGGCAAAACGCAGATCATGCAGCAGATTGCCGAGGAGACCGGCGTCGGTCTTGTCTCCTACACGCTGACGCACCACACGCGCCAGTCCGCGCTCGGTCTGCCGTTCATCGACAAGGTGATGCTCGGCGGCGAGGAACGCACGGTCACCGCCTACACGATGAGCGAGATTATCGCTTCGGTGTACCGCGAAATGGAACGCACGGGCGTCAAAGAGGGCATTCTGTTCCTCGATGAAATCAACTGCATTTCCGAGACACTCACGCCGATGATGCTGCAGTTTCTGCAGTGCAAGACCTTCGGCAACCAGCAGCTGCCTGCCGGATGGGTGGTCGTAGCGGCCGGAAATCCGCCGGAATACAACAAATCCGTGCGGGAATTTGACGTGGTAACACTCGACCGCGTCAAAAAAATCGACATCGAAGAGGATTTCGGCGTGTGGAAGGAGTACGCGTACCGACGCGGCATCCATGGTGCCATCCTGTCCTATCTTGAGATCCGGCGCGAGCATTTTTACCGCGTAGAGACTACCGCCGACGGACTGCAGTTTGTCACCGCACGCGGCTGGGAGGATTTGTCCGAGCTGATGCAGGTGTACGAGTCGCTGGGTATTCCGGTTGATCGTCAGGTTGTGGAGCAGTATTTGCAGCTGCCGCAGGTGGCAAGCGATTTTGCAAATTATCTGCAGCTTTATGACAAATACAAGCAGGTTTACCGCGTAGATGAGCTGCTTTCCGGCACCTGGGAGCCGGTTCGCGCTTCCGAACTGCGGGACGCGCCGTTTGACGAAAAGCTGGGCGTACTCGGTCTGCTGCTAAGCCGGCTGGCAGACGGTGCCCGTGACGCGTACCGTCTGGATGCGCTGACCGATGCGCTTCATGCCGACCTGCTCGCCATCCGAGAAGGCGAAAAAGCCATCACTTCCCTGCCGGATGAAAAGCGTGCCGCGCTTGCAGACAAGCGAAACGGCGGCTCGTTCGACAAGGACGCGCTCTATGTCGCCTCCCGTGAGGTGGAACGTCTGGATGCCTACCGGCAGACGCTCACACTCGAAAAAGTACCCGAGGAGCAGCAGTTTGACCGTCTGAAGGCGCTTTTCTCCGCCGATGTGGACGCACGCGCAGCCGCCGCAGACAAGACCGATGCCGAACTGGCAAACGCATTTGCCTTCCTCGATGCCGCCATTCCGGACTCGCAGGAGCTGGTGCTGTTCGCTACCGAACTGACCGCGAACTGGTTTACCTCGTGGTTTATCCAGAACTTCGGGTGCGATGCGTATTTCGCGCATAACAAGCGCCTGCTGTTCGATGATACGCAGAAACAGCTTCTGCAGGATATTGAATCCGCAAGAAACGAAGAATCATGAACAGTTTATCCGGAAACCCGGTTGCGCATTAGGCTGCAGCCGGGTTTCCGGCATATGTAGAGGGTATTTCATCTGCGGTTTTCCACCGTCAAGAACGGGTTTGACCTCTCTATGGTTGCCATCAGCGCTGGATTGTGCCTGTTCCATTACTGCCCGTTTTACGGCATCGGTGTCGGCACAGTGCTCTCCGCACTGCTGCTCGGACGGGTCATCAAGCTTTTTGAGCTGCTCCCGCTGTCCGACGCATAAAAACGCCGTCTGCACACATCATTCCTTGATGTAGCGCAGACGGCGCAGAAACTCTTCGTTATCGGTTTTTTCGCAGATGGCGTCAATGCCGGACGAGATGATCCAGACCGCCATGCCGCGCCGCGCGCACAGCACCAGCATATCAATGATCATCTTGTGATGCGCCGATTCCTGTCCCGCGAACGGGAAAAAGCAGATCAGCAGCTTGGGATTGAGCAGATACCACCGATAATACGAAAACCGCAGACGATCGGGCAGTGACCATGCGCTGAGCGGACGCAGCAGCATTTCGCGCGGGAACCAGCGAGTCGCCTCCTCCAGAATACTGGAGACGAGCTTTTTGCGGATCAGCCACTTGTCTGCCTTAGGAATCAGACAGGTGCACAGATTGTCGAGCGCGGTCATGTTGTCAAACAGCACGCCGCCCGGTCGGTCGGGCTGCTCAATCTGGATGCCGATCTCAGTGCCGATGATACGGTTCAGCTCGCTGTGGTCGTAAATTCTGCCGTCCAGCCGGAAAATGCCGTTCTGCCAGCCCTGATTCCCCAGAAAGCAGTCGTGCAGACGGCGTCCGGTGCTGTAATTCTCATCGTGCAGAAAGGCGATCTCGCCGGCGCATATCTCGAAGGACAGCGGCGGCAGTGGCGGCAGGAACAGTTCAAATACGGAAAGCACCGTCTTGCCCTTTGCGGGCGCTGTGCGCTCCATCCATGCCGGACGGCTGGCACGCTCCCAACCGAGCAGCTCAAACAGGCGCGGGCCGTATTCCTCAGGATACAGCCGGAAAAAGGTGCGGCGCTCCTTAATCACATCAATGCGGCCGGCATAGCGGAACATGAACATCTCATCCATATCGAAAAGGAGCACCGCCATGCCATGCCCGAGCAGAAGCTGTACGCACTGCATCAGCCGGTCCTGATCCTGCCGGCGCAGTGCCTCTGTCAGCCGATCGAGGACGAGCAGCCGGCAGCCGGTGAACCATGCGCGGAACACCGAAAGCCGGTAATAATCCAGCACCGAAAGGTCGGCAAGGCGCGTCTCCCACGAATGCTCCAGCCCAAGTTGCCGCAGCATATCGGTCGCGGCAAGCGATTTCAGCCGTGCCGCACTGCGGTTCTTCTGCCGGTATGAGGTCGTTCTGCCAAGCGCCAGCACAAAATCGCGCATGGTCAGCTCCCTGCCCGCAAAGCGGGATTTGTCCACCAGCATGGTGTTCTGCCGGATCCAGTGCTCGATCACTGCGGCGCCTGTCTTGCTGCCGCAGCAGAAGGCGCGTCCGTCCGTCAGTGCAAGGCGTCCCTTGAAAAGATCCAGATATGCAGTACCGGAGGTCAAATACTCATCCACATATACGCCGATGCACTCGCCGCAGGAAACCGAGATATCAAACCGGTATTCGCCGGTATCGCTGCGGAATACACCATGCTCAATGCGTATCAGTTCTTCCTTCATATCACTCCTCCTGCAGCAGCAGCGGCAGTGTAACGCAGCATTCGGTACCGATTCCCTTCGCGCTGAATATCCGCAGACCGTAATTTTCTCCGAACATCAGCCGTATACGGCTGTTAACATTGCGCAGCGCAATGCCGCCGCGTTTGCGGCTGACGGCGTTCGCGCTGCCATGGGCAAACTCCTCGTTCAGCTGCTCCACCTGCTCCTCGGAAATACCGATTCCGTCGTCCTTGACGCGCAGGAACAGCGTGTTTTCGCTGTTTTCCACCGAAATATGTACGGTTCCCTGCCCTATCTTGCTCTCCAGACCATGCACGACGGCGTTTTCCACCAGCGGCTGCAGGATCAGCTTGGGCATACGCGCCTCAAGCAAATCCTCGTTTTCCATTTCCAGTTCCATATCCAGCTTGTCACCGAAGCGGCAGCGCTGGATGGTGAAATAGTTCTCGGCGTTGTCCAACTCGTCCGAAAAGGTGACATATTCCTGCACATTGGAGATGGTGTAGCGAAAAAAAGTCGCCAGTGCCTCGGTCGTCTCCGCGATGTCCTCGCAATCCGCCAAGAGCGCATCCGAACGGATCGCCTCAAGCGCATTGTACAGAAAATGCGGATTGATCTGGTTTTGCAGCGCCAGATACTCCGCCTGCTTCTGCCGCAGGCGGGTGATCTCCTCGCCGTGCAGACGATCCTCGATCTCGTGGAAAAAGGCAAAAATATCGCGGCAGCGGCTCCAATCCTCGTGCAGCACCGCGTCCAGATTGCCGTCCCGCCGATAGCGGCGCAGCGCCCGGCGCAGCTTCCATTGTGTTTTCAGCCACATGCCCTTCACCTACCTGTACAGCTTTTTATAGTCCGACGGACTGATTCCGGTGGTTTTCTTGAACAGGCGGGAAAAATATTTCAGGTCACGGTATCCAACCTGTTCGGCAACGTCCTGCACCGAGCATTCATCGCCGCACAGCAATTCCTTCGCCTTATTCATGCGCAGCTCGGTCAGATAATCCATGAAATTCTGTCCGGTCTCCTTTTTGAACATGGCGGAAAAGTAGGTCGCGTTGAAGCCGACCGCATTGCTGACATCCTCGAGCCGCAGAGATTCCTGATAATGCTGCTGGATAAAGTGCTTTGCGTCCGTAATGGGACGCGCTTCGCGCTGAGAGCGCTCCCGGCGCAGGCGGTTCAGCTCACCGCTGACGCCGTCCTGCAGCAGCCGAAGCAGCTCCTGTGCGTTGGTACACTGCCACAGTCCGTCCTCCATGCGCTGATAGAACTGCTCATCGGCGCTGCCGTCCTGCTGCAAGCCGTAGCGCACCGCAGTTAGTATCTGCCGAAACCAGTCCTCCAGCATTTGTCCCCAGAGCGGCTGCATAGACATAACTGCGCGGTAGCTGTCCTCCAGCTCCTCGGCGTACTGCTCGGTGTTCAGACATGCGGCAGCCTCCTGAAAGCGACACTTCTGCGCGCCGTCCAGCGTATAATGCAGGGAAAAATCCGGTGTTTCGGCTTCGGCGTCCCGCCAGTTCGGTGTGTGGCACAGACCGTCGATGCACAGCCAAAGCGCCTCCTTCAGCGAAACGGACAGCTTTTCTGCGGTGCTCTGCCGACTGCCAAGGCAGACGGCGGCGCGAATGCCCCAGAACAGGTCGCGCTGCTTTTCGATCTCCTTGCGTATCTTGGTGAAGCACCGCTTGACCTCGACCGGCTGATACTCCGGCGTATACACGGCCGCCACGATACCCTCGCGGCGTGCCGATGCCACAAAGCCGCAGTCCATCTGTCCCAGCTCCTGCCGGACGATCTCGAGCGCGTGCTTCTGCATGGCACGGAAGCCGTCCTGATTTTCTGCCGCGGACGGAATATTCGGCTTGATAACAGCCGCAAAGTAGCTGCCGCCTTCGGGCAGACCACGCTCCAGATCAAACGAGCGCACGGTGCTCGAGGTGCGTACACCGCCGCGCACCTCAGTCATCAGGGTGTCGATGATGCGCTCCTGCTCGCGCTCGCTGCTCTTTTTCAAGCGGTACTCTATCGCTGCTTCCTCGCCCATCTTCTCCTTGAGGCTGATCAGCAAATCGACCATTTCCTCCTGCTTGAGCGGCTTAAGCAGATAGCCTTCTACGCCGTATTTGAGCGCATTCTGCGCATATTCAAACTGGCGGTAGCCGCTGACGATGATAAAATGCAGTCCCGGCTGAATCTGCTTTGCCTGCCGAATGAGGTCAATGCCGTCGCAGCCGGGCATGCGGATATCGGTCACCAGCAAGTGCGGCTTCTTTTCGCGCACTTGATCGAGTGCGCTTATACCGTCGCTCGCTATGCCGACAATCTCAAAGCCAAGACCTTCCCAGTCAATCAGCTTGCGCATCAGCAGCAGGACCTTTTTTTCATCATCTGCCAGTACGACCCTTAACATACATATTCCCCTTTGAAGGTAATTTTAGGAAAATGAATTTCGCTTGTTGATAAGAAAAAGGGAAAACGTATCCGTTTTCCCTTTTTCTTATTCATAATAACACTGTTTACAAGGATTTGCAAAGTGTTTCCGAGAGATTACTCGTAATCGCCTACGTTGCTGGAGTCGATCCAGGTGTTGTCGGTTACGATCTCGGTAGTGTCGAGGGTTTCACCCTTGAGCAGCTTAACAGCAGCCTCGATGCCGTTTGCAGCCATAGCGCCGCCGTTCTGAGAAACGGTACCGGTGATGCGGCCGTCCTGAATAGCCTCAAAGCCGTCCGGCGTGCCGTCAACGCCTGTGATAACGATACCGGAGTTTGCACCTGCTGCGTTGCCGGCGCCTACTGCCATGCCGTCGTTCTCACAAACGATAGCATCCAGATCGTAAGCGGACAGCCAGCTCTCAACAGTGGACTGTGCGCTTGCGGTATCCCACTGGCAGTCAGCCGGAGCAACGACCTGCTTGATCTCGGGGTAGTTCTTCAGAATGTTCTCGTAGCCTTCCATACGCTGCAGACCGCCTGCGTCGCCGGACGGGCCGGTCAGGATAGCGATGTTGCCCTTGCCGCCGAGGAGCTTTGCAACCTGCTCCATCTCGGTTTCGCCGGCCTTTACGTTGTTGCCGTAGGAAACAGCGGAGATGCCGTTGTTCTGCCAGTCGGTGCAGGCCGAGATGATGTTGATCATAACAACGCCGGAATCAGCTGCGGACTTTGCAGCATCAGCAAGGCCGTCCGGATCAACAGGCTCGAACAGGATGGCATCATAGCCCTCGGATACGCACTGCTCAATCTGGCTGATCTGGGTAGCGGCGTCCTGATCGGCACTCAGAATGGTCAGGTCAACGCCCAGCTCGTCAGCCTTGGCCTCAGCAGCCTCGGATACGGCAATCTGGAATGCGTTGGTCTGGTGCTGCTGGATGAGGGCGATCTTGTAGGAATCGCTGCCGGAATCAGCACCGGAATCGGTGCCTGCATCAGAACCGGTGGAAGTACCACCGCAGGCAGCCAGACTCAGAGTCATGGCACCGGTAAGCAGCATAGCGAGAAGTCTCTTTTTCATTTTCTTTTTCCTCCTTAGAGAAGTTGTGGTTATGATAGGAGGAGAGAGGAGCGTTCGCACGCTCCTGCGGTCCTCACAGTCAACAATGGAAATCAGTTTTTCTTGGTCTTGCCCTTTACGTCGATCAGAACGGCTACCACGATGATAACGCCCTTGACGATCTTCTGCCAGTGGGACGATACGCCCATGATATCCAGACCGTTTGCGATAACGGTGATCAGCAGACAGCCGATGACAACGCCCCACGGCTTGCCTACGCCGCCGGTCATGGATACGCCGCCGACTACGCACGCGGTGATGGCATCCATCTCGTAGCTCTCGGCTGCGGTCGGCTGGCCGATGGTAACGCGGGAGGTCATCAGGAAGCCGCACAGACCAGCCAGCAGGCCGGCAATGGCGAACGTGGAGATGCGGATCGCGGTGGTGTTGATGCCGGAAACGCGGGCTGCCTGCAGATTGCCGCCGCAAGCGTAAACACGTCGTCCGTAAACCGTTTTAGATAAAACAAATGCACAGATGATGATAACGATTACAAGAAAGATGGACAGCATCGGAATGCCTGCGATAGAAGATGCAGCGACAGCCTTGTAGCCCTTGCTGATGCCGGTGATCGGCTTGCCGTTGGAGGTCAGCAGCGCCAGACCACGCACAGCCGTCATCGAGCCGAGTGTCATAATAAACGGGGGCAAATCGCCGATGGCAACGCCGATACCGTTTACCATGCCGACTGCCAGACCGGCCAGCATCGCAATGACCAGCGGCACGATCAGCGGCAGGTCACCCTTGCCGAGCAGCGCTGCCAGAATGCCGGTGAATGCTACGGTAGAGCCGACCGACATATCAAATCCGCCCGCAATAATGACGAACATCATGCCGAACGCCAGAATGCCGTTGATGGAAGCCTGCTTGAGGATGTTGACGAGGTTGTTCGGGCTGATGAAGCTGGGCTTCAGAATGGTCAGCGCAACGACCAGTACGATAAAGATCAGGAAGATGAAGTATTCACTGATCAGTCCTTTAAGATTTTTCTGTTTCATGTTGTTCCCCTTCCTTTATACTTCAAGCGCGGATGCCAGCGTCATGATGCGTTCCTGCGAGAACTCGTTGCGCTTCACCTCGCCGGAGAGATTGCCTTCGCACATTACCATGATGCGGTCGCAGACGCCCATCAGTTCGGGGATCTCGGACGAAATCATGATAACCGCCTTGCCCTGCTGCACCAGCTTGCCGAGCAGCAGATAAATATCGCGCTTAGCACCGACGTCAATGCCGCGGGTCGGCTCATCGAGAATGATGACGTCCGGATCGTTCAGCAGCCACTTGGCGATAACGATCTTCTGCTGGTTGCCGCCGGACAGGTTGCCCGCGATCTGGTCGCCGGAAGGAGTTTTGATATTCAGCTTTTTGATGTACTCCATGGAAGCGGCGCGTGCCTTGCCCTTGTTATAAAGGCCATGGCTGAGCAGCTTCTTGATCGCTACCATGGCGATATTGTCGTTTACCGAACCGCTGAGGTTCAAACCGGTGACCTTACGGTCCTCGGTGATGAGGGCCACGCCCTCCTTGATGATATCCTTCGGAGAGTGGACCTTGATTTTTTTGCCCTTGACAAAAATCTCACCCTGCGACAGCTCGTGCATACCGAAGATGCCTTCCACCAGTTCGCTTCGACCTGCGCCTACCAGACCGCCGATGCCGAGAATCTCGCCGCGGCGAACCGAAAGGCTGACGCCCTTTACCTTGTTGTCGGCGCGAACGATGTTCTTTGCCTCAAAGATCACATCGCCGATCTCCGCATCCAGCTTGGGGAATACATCGGTGATTTCGCGGCCGACCATCATCTTGATGAGCTGCGACTCGTCCAGATCCTTAGTATCGCCCGAGCCGATGTACTGACCATCGCGGTAAACGCTGACGCGGTCGCAGATGGAGAAGATCTCGTCCATGCGGTGCGAAATGTAGATGATTGCAACGCCCTTTGCCGTCAGGCTGCGGATATGCTCGAACAGCAGCTCGACCTCACGGTCGGTGATAGCGGCGGTCGGCTCGTCCATGACAATGACCTTGGCGTTGATGGAAATTGCCTTGATGATCTCGATCAATTGGCACTGTGCAACGGTGAGGTTGCGCAGCTTTTCCTTCGGGGAAACGTGCAGACCGCACTCCTTGATGAGCTTTTCCGCTTCTGCGATCTCTGTCTTTGCATCGACCAGACCGTTTTTGCGGAGCTCGCGTCCGACGAAGATATTTTCATACACGGACATATCCAGAATCGGGTTCAGCTCCTGATGGATCATGGCAACACCATGGTCCATGGCTTCCTTCGGGTTAGAAACGTGATACGGCTGACCGTTGAAGATGATCTCGCCGCCCTCGTCCTTGGTGTAAATGCCCATCAGAATTTTCATCAGGGTGGATTTACCGGCACCGTTCTCGCCCATCAGCGCGTGAACCTCGCCCGGCTTCACTTGAAGCTGCACATGATCAAGCGCCTTTACGCCCGGGAAAGACTTGCTGATATCTTTCATTTCCAGTACATACTCCATGCTGCTCTTCCCTCCTCATGTGTCATTTCTTTGTGATAATTTTATCAAAGCCGCCGAAATTAGAAAACACACAATCTTCACATTAGGGGTGATAATTTTTAGTTTTTTTACAAATACGGCACTTTGCTTAAAACACTGTATTTCAAATTGTGCAGATTGACAATATCTTTTGTGTACACCGATTCAAATGTACGCAGAGCAGCAGGTCCCTGCACAGTGCATTTCCTGTGCAGAGACCTTGGGAAACACCGCACAATTAAAGCACTCTTGTTCAATTATAGTGAAGATTTCCATCGGAGTGAGAAACCGCTCATCTGAGTAGAGCTTATACATCACGGCAGTGTGGAAAGCCGCTATGCGGATAACCTGTTTTCACCGTTTCGATGCAGAAACAGTGAACCCAACGGCAAAATGAAAAGATGAGATGCAGCTTATGCGCAGCAGAGATACAGAAAAGACGATAAGAGAGCTTCAGCAGTTCCTGCGCGAGCATGAGGACGAAATCACTGATGAGGACAGCATGCATCGTCTGGCGATAACCTTTATGTCGCAGCACAACAGCCGGTTGCAGCCGAAACAGACCGAGCCGGAAGACGCATCCGATTATCTGGAGCTGGCGAGCTATAGAACCAGACCGTATATGCGGGTCTGCTATACCTATTTTCAAACATTGATCGAGTGCGGCATGATGCGCTGCGCAATCAACGAGGGAGAACGCCTGCTGAAGCTGTCCGAGGGTGATAGCCTCGGCGTTCGTGATCAGCTGATGCACCTGTACGCCTATACCGAGGACGAAATGCATGCGCTGGCGCTGCACAAAAAGTACGGCGGATATGAGGAAACGCAGATGCTGCTTCCGCTGGCCATTCTGTACTACAAGCAGAACCAGTTCGACAAGGCGAAAGACTATTTGAACCGCCTTGCTAAAGTAAACCGAGACACAAAGAAATTCATGCGTCTGGAGGCGAAGCACGATGGGTACAGCCTGCGTATGGAACGGGGAATGCACGGCTATCGGCCGGGCACCATTGAAGAACTGGTAGACGCGTATTTGAACTCGACCTATCTGTTCAATGCAACGCCGTATTTCATCCAGTAGGCATATCAATATCTGCGCACGCAGACTGCCTCGAAGAAGAAAAAGCCGAAAAACGAGGAGTAAGTCCGAGAGCCGCAGCGAATAACGAAGATGACAAGAACCCGATACGGTGTAAAGCACGGTATCGGGTTCTTGTTCTGTTTCATAAATAGGACATGGGGCTACGTCCAAGCAGGTGTTTTCCTCGCTATTCTTCTTCATCCGCACGTTCCGGCAGGATGAGCACCACGCGGAATATGCTTTCCTGCGGCTCGAACTCCACCGTTCCGCCAAGACGGCGAGTCAGCTCGCGCACCGAGGCGGTTCCGATTCCGCTGCCCGTATGCTTGCGCGAAAGGAACGCACTGCCGCGCCGGTTCACCTCGCCGTCATAGCTGTTTTCGAGCACCACATACAGCCGCCGAAACTGCTGCTTCATGTGCAGGCAGATGGACTTTTCCGTGCTTTCGGGCAGTCTCCAGCACGCCTCCAGCGCATTTTCCAGCAGATTCCCCAGTATGGTGCAGAACTGCACGCTGAACGCAGCAGTATCCTCGGACAGCTCGGCGCGAACCGACACCCGAATTCCTGTGCGCCGCGCAGAGCTGACATAATAGTACAGCATCGCATCCACCGCCGGATCGTGGCAGTAGCTTTCCGGTCGGGTCGCTTCGGACAGCGCAGTAATGCGGCTGATATACGCGAGCTGCGCCTCCGGATCGCCCGCCATACCCGCAATCGTGCGCAGATGCTGTCGGAAATCGTGCCGCTGGCGGCGGCTTTCCTCAATCTTCTCCGAAATCTGCGCAAAATGCGCCTTCTGCATGGCAAGCTGCCGCGCCATCTGCCGCTGCTCCTCCGTAAAGGTCAGGCTGCGTCGGTAGCCCTGTGCGATATCCTGCCAGAACACCGCGCCCAGCACGCACACCAACAGCAGACAACCCCATTCATAAAACCATTTGCCGAGAATCGGCTCGTAGGCAGGCAGCAGGCAGTCCCACAAAAACAGCGTGCCGTAGAAAATATCCGCGCAGAACAGCGCTCCGGCGTGCCATTCCCGTCGGCGCGCCGCATAGAGGGCCGAGCCGAGCAGATAGACTGTCACCGCCAGCCGAAACAGCACCGTCAGATCGGAAAATGCGCGGATACCCCATTCGGACAGGTGCGCGGCACACGCACCGCACAGCAGCGCCGCACCACATATGCCGGCGCAGACCAGAACCGCCGCCTTGCGCACGGCATTCGGCAGCGCACAAATACGTCCATGCAGCAGAACGATCAGCAGCGTGGTCAGGTAGCCGCTGACCAGCTCGATGGTGTACCAAGGCTGCACCGGCAGCGCCTTCAGCGCATGAACGACCGGACCGGACAGCAGCACTGCCGCGCTCAGACTCAGCAGCAGAAACAGCCGTGAATTGGGCGGGCACCGCATGGAGCCGAGACACAGCCACAGCGCAAAGGACGCAAACAGCAGCATAAGTGTCAGCATAGCGGCGGAGATGCACACGCGCACCGCACGCTGGGTATTCACGCCCAGCGCTGTGCCGAACGCCGGCGGATAGGTCATACCGCTGTATATCCAGCTTTCATCTCGCACCGCCAGCAGCAGGCGCACCGTGCCGCTGCCCTTAAAGCTGACCGCACGGTTTTGCAGCCGCGAGCGGTACTGCTCGGCGTTCGTCTCGCCCGCGGAGAGCACCAGCTCGTCATCAATATAAAACCGGTAAGCGGAAAAGATCTCGGGCAGCTCGATCAAATACCGCCGCGGCGTTTCGGGCAGCAGCAGCGTCAGCATATAGGTGCCGCAGCCATGCGGCGTCCGTTCCGTGCTGCCGAAAGCAAAATTGCTGTATGCGCCAATCTGCACGGAACGAACGGTGCTTTTATCGCGGTTTTCGCAGGTTTTCGGGGAAAGCAGCACATCGGGATAGAAATTCCAGCCGTTCCACAGGCTGCGCACCGGATACGCCGCCAAATCGTCCTCAGAAACGAACAGCGTTCCGGCGATTGCCTGCGGCGCAGACTGCGTATATTTGTTGTCATAGTGGTACAACAGCAGGCAGAACGCAGATGCCGCCGTAAATACCAGCAAAGCCGTCAGCAAACGGCGAAAGAACCGGCTCACAGGTGTTTCCTCCACCACATCAGACCGAAAACTGCCGCCAGCACGGCCGCGCCTGCAGCCGCAAACGGCAGCTTCTGTTCCGGTTCGGCAGGTGCTTCTGCCTCATCGGTCGTCAGCGTCATACCGTCCGGCAGGTCGATCTTCTCTCCGTTCAGTCGCAGTTCCGCCTGTGCTCTGCCCTCTGCCGATCGAGTGAGCGTAACCGCAAGAGTATCCGCATCGGTCAGCTCCAGCGCCCGCAGCGCATCGGACGGCAGCGAGAAGGCAACGCCGTTTTTGTTCAGTGTCAGCGGCTCGTCCATGTCGATGAGCGCCCGCAGGCGCGTGCCGGAGAGCACCGCGCCGTCTGCGGTGTCCTGCTCGAGGACGGGCGCGGTCTGTGCCGGTTCCTCTGTATTTTCGGGTTCCTCGGTCGGTTTTATCGGCTCCTCCGGCGTTTCGGTCGACGGCGTTTCCGGCTCGTCCGCCGCCGGTTCGGAGGTACTCGGTCGATGATGCGAGCCGCCCGAATGTGAGCCGCCGGGCGATGGCTGAATAATATCCGGCAGATAGGTATCCTCACCGCCGCCGTCGCGGCTGCCCGCACTGTAGCCGTGCTTGAGCGGAGCGACGTCGTATGTAAAGGTCAGAATGCCGGTCTGCCCTCCGGGATATTCCACCTGCAATGCACAGGTCGTTCCCGATATCAGTCCGCAGGTCTGCGGATAGAGTTTCAGCGCGTCCGTCCCGACCGAAATCCCGCGCGTCAGCGCCTCCCATGCACCGTTTTCCCGCTTAAGCCATACCGTGAACCGGTCGCGCTGCGCCTTTTGCTCCTCGGTCAGCACCCACGGAAAAATCATCTGACCGCGTGCCGTGATAAACTCACCGATCTCCGGCTTTCCGGTCTGCTGTACGCTCACGCGACAGCGAATCATCGGCGCTTCCACGCCCTCGGCAAGCGAAAAGCACGCTCTGTCCTCCCCATCGACCAAAAGCAGCGGCGCCACAGCATCATACACGCCGGGCGTATTCCAATCGACCGCCGACAGCTCCCACGCTCCGGTGAAAAAGTCGTAGGGTGTGCCATCCGCATCATAGCCGCACAAGCCGTCTCTCGCATCACAGAAAAAGGCGTGCAGCGCGTTCGCATCTCCGCAGGCAATCGCGGCTACGTCAACATTCACCTGTGTGTCGAAGCGCGTCAGCACGATGGTTTTCGGTTCCGGTTCGGGCGTGGATTCGGGCGGTTCGGGTTCCGGCTCGATCAAAAAGCCGCTGTCCATATCGGGTTCTGACGGCTGAATCGCGCCGTTTTCCTCATTTTCGTCCGATACTTCCAGCGTTTCCTCGATGGTTTCCGTATCGGCAGGCTGATTTTCCGCAACAGCAGGCGGCTGCTCCGCGCCGTGCTCCGGCAGGTCCGGCAGTTCGTACGCCAATGCCGCGCCGGTACACGCTGCCGCGCACAGCAGCGGCAAAATCAGCTTCGCATATGCTCTCATAATCCCCTCTCCATTTCCCGCAGGGCAAACGCCTGAAAGCTGCGCAGCACCTCGCTGCGGCAGCGCCGCGCAATCGGCAGACGAAGTCCGTTATCCATAATAAAATCACTGCCCTCCTGCGCGGCTATATGCCCGAGTTGGATTAAAATACCGCGCCCGATGCCGAGAAAACGGTTGTCCGTCTCCAGCGGCGCGGTCAGTTCGGCAAAGGTCGCTGCACTCTCAATACTGTACTCACACAGGCGCACCACGCCATGCCGTGCGATCGACTCGATGCACACAATCTCCCGCCGGGAAAGCATCTGCACGCCGCTTTTGGTGGGTACAGTCAAAAGATCGGACGGATCGGGCGCAGGAAAGCAGAAATCCAACGCCTGCCGCAGGCGCTCCTCGGCAAAGGGCTTAACCAAATAGTAGGTGGCGCGCACCGCATAGCTTTCCAACATAAACTCCTGGCTGGTGGTAAGGAAAATGATCCGGCAAGCCGGGTCGCGGTGATACAGCAGCCGCGCGACCTCCATGCCGCTGACCTCGCCCATGTAAATATCAATAAATGCGGCGTCATACCGTCTGGGCACGAACGCGGCGGTAAATTCCTCGCCGGAGGCAAACTCCTCGATGGTGAACGCAGCGCCGCGCGGTGCAAGCTCCCGCTCGAGCGCCTCCCGCAGAACCGCGCGGTCGGCGGACAGATCATCTATAATTGCGATACGCAGCATACAACGCCTCCTGAATAAACTATTCCATTTTCATTATAGCACAAAAACAACGCGGTCGAGCAACCGTTTGGTCGCTAAAAGCAGCCATTCGGTAAAACCGCTTGCCGCGGGCTGGACAGCGTAGTTTACTATAATCAGCCAGACTCGATACGGAGTCTGTCTTTTTATGGCAATCCCGCATAATTGAACAAGAGCGATTTGTGAGTAAATTTTGCGTACTGATGAGGAGGAGAACATATGCATCTGGCACTGCTGGCACGATATCTGGACGGTGACTTGTGGGAGGCGCGGCTGTGCGCTGCTATTCCCGAAGAGCCTTTGCCGGTTGATGAATTCAACGCGCTTTCCGCGCTCTCCGGCTGCGCCGCCGCCTACGATGCGGCAGTTGTAGCACTGGATGGTCCGGACGGTCTGACAGCGGTACGCGAGTTGCGCCAGCGGGCGCCGCTGCTGCCGATCCTCTGGATCGCAGATGAGATGGAATACGCGGTGTTCGCGTTCCGCTATCGCGTGACGGCATTCCTGCTGCGCGATGCTTCCACCGCGGCATTACGCAGCGCGATCAACACCATAAGGAGGGAATCTGCATGAATATTGCCTGCTGCGGCATCAACCGCGAGCAGTTCCGCGCAGCAGAACAGGCGTGCGGCTGTCCGGTGCTGTATTTTGCCGATGCACCCGACCGGCGCGGCGACGTTCGGCTTGCCTATGCCCTGCGGGACGGCGTGCCGATCCGGCTGGCGGTAGTCGGCTATCAAGGCGCGGCGGGACTGACCGCGTGCGATTTTCTGTGCAGCCGTCTGCCCGGAGAGCGCATACTGTGGCTGTGCCGCCGGCCCGAGTTTTCCACAGAAGCGCGGCGGCTCGGCGTACACTTCTATCCCGTGGGACCGCCCGATACCGTCCCATCCGATCAAATCACACAGGAGCTCATCCGCCTGCTGCGGCAGCAGCCGGAATACAATAAAGGAGGCATAACAGAATGAAATACAAAAGAGGGATCAGCTTGACATTGACAGCGGCGCTGCTGCTGTCAATGCTGCCGCAGATCGTACTGCCAAAGGCAGCGGCAGCCAATATACCGGAGCGCGAGATCGACAGCAGCACCTATGCGGCGCTCGGTCTGTCGCTCAATGCCGAGGACAAGGGCGCGTCTCTGACAGCGCCGTACAGCAAGAAGCACGTTTCGCAGGCGTTCACCGCCAGCGAGGTCTATGTTGCGGCGAGCGGTTCGCAGGCGAACCGCTACCTCATCCGGGACGGCTTCGACCGCATGGAGACCAACAACCGCGATTCCGCTGTATGGGACGGCGACAACAAGAGCAATGTGCAGGGCAATCTGGACGGCGCATATATCCGCTATGCCGTCAACGGCTACGGGCTGCCCTCTGACAAGGGCAACACCTATGTCAGCAAGCTCAGCTCTAATTCCGCAAATGTGACCGATTACAACACAAACGGCTTTTCCGGCATTTATGCCACCAGCACCGCGTTCAACAATGGCGGCGGCAAGGATAATTACGTTGCCGAGCTTCGTGCTTACGGTCGCGGCGAAAAAACCACCATCGGCAGCAAAAAGTACGACGGTAAATTCGAACTCGCGCTGTTTAAGGTAAACGATAACGGCAAGCGTTCCCCTGCCGGTACGCTATCCCCGATCGCTACCGCAGAAATGACCTACGGCGACGGCATGGCGTACTTTACCCGCCGTTATGTGCAGGAAATGGACGCCATCATGGACGTTGCCGCAGCAGATGTGAACGGCGACGGCAAGGACGAGCTGTTCGTCTACGCCGGACGCTGGAAAGACGAAAACGGCACGCGCTACGCCTATGTGGACGTATTCGACACCGCTTCCATGAAATCTTCCATGAAACGCATTGACGAGTTAAAAATCAATGCCGGTAAATCATCCTCGTATCAGCAGGCAACGCAGTGGCAGTGGCAGATCGAGAAAATCCCGGTCGTGACGCTTGCCGGCGGCGACCTCGACCGCGACGGCAAGGAGGAAATTGCCGTTACCGCATCCGCACCGACCGACAACAGCAATGTGGCCTCGGCGGCGCACCTGACCGTATTCACCGAGGAATCCGGCACGCTCACGCCGGTCAGCGGTCTGGATACCGTATCGCTTGCCGATGGCGAGCATGCGATGGTATCCGCAAACTGCGCGTTCGGCACGTTCTCCCTGCCGGATACCGGCATCACCGGTACGGTGCTCATCACAGCGGGTTATCAGAGCAATAACGCCTCTTCCGCGCACGACTCCGGCGCGTATACGACCGCTGCGTACCGCTTTGCCTACTACGATCCGCAGTCGAAAAAATTTAAGCTGTCCGAGTACCGCACACAGGCACTCGGTGACAGCGGCAAGAAAATCGCTCAAAGCTACATTGATGACCCGGATGAGGACTATTACCGTCCGATCCATGCGCCTATCGCGCTCGGCTGCGCGGATATGGAGGGCATCGGTGCAAACAACAGCAACGATGAGGTACTGCTCGGCGGAGAAATCTACGATTTTGACACCACCGGCGGTATCACGACCCAGCTTTCGTCCGTCAGCGTGTGCACCTCGCAGGTCAACATCAACGGCAAGAACAAGGCCAAGGAACAGGTCTGGATCAGCGATGTGCAGGCGGGCGTAGTGGATAGCAACCCATCCGACAAAAGTGCGGTAGATCAGTACAACAAATGGCGCGAATCCTTCGTTTATGTTGCCGGCGTACACCGCAAGGAGCCGGTCAACGGCAGCGATGATTACTACTGGATGGACCTCGGTGCGGCATATCTGACCGGCGCAAAGAGCGGCGCATCAGACAGCACCAAAAACCACATATTCTACAGCACGCAGGAGGGCGTTATCGCGGAATCCAGCCGCCGCAATGACAATACGGGCACGTTCGTCAGTCTGGCACTGCCGGATTTCGGCAACGACTCGATCACCATGCGCTACGTTGCCGACTATACGGTATACACCAATCCCGAGGTATACGCAGTCCTGCAGGCGACGCCGTACTTTGCCGACCTCAACGAAACGTATGACTACATCGGCAACGGCGGCACCGCCTACGGCACAAGCAAATCCACCGGCGACACCAAAACCGCAAGCGTTTCGCAGGCGCTCGGCGTATATCACTCGCTCGAGGTACAGGCGCTCGCCGGCGGCGAATACGAGGTTGAGCTGTCCGCAAGCTACAGCTATGACTACGCAGAATCGACCGAAATCGAGCACTCCGTCACCTACAACGCGCAGGCAGGCGGCGGCGATATGGCCGTTGTGTACACCATACCGTATCAGTACTATATTTATGAGATGTACGACCCGGACAGTAAGCAGTGGAGCACTACCATCCTGCCCGCAGCACTCGATCCAACCGTTGCGGTGCTCGATGTGGAAAGCTATGACGAGATCGCCGCGGAAACCAAGGGGCTGGAGCCGATTTCCGGCAACCTGCTTTACTCCACGCCCGGCGAACCGGAAACCTACGCCAATCAACCCGCCGGTACGCGCGAGTTTACCTTTGGCGGTGCCTATGCGCACACGGGCGCAAGCAGCACCACTGCCGATACCACGCAGGAGATCACCAAGACGACCGGCAAAGAACACAGCCACGCCTTTAATCTGGAGCTGAACTACAAGGTTGGCGGCGGCGGCGCACTGCTCGGCAATAAGGGCTATGTCGGCGTGACCGGCAGCACCGGCGCAGGCGGCGGCTGGAGCAAGTCCAGCGCGGACGGCACGGCGTTCTCCGGCACGGTCGATTCCCTGCCTGCTGAGGCAACGCAGTACGGCTTCGAATGGAAGCTGATCGTCAACAACGCACAGCTTGACGGAACACCGGTCTGGATCGTCGGCTACGAGGTCAAAAACGTCAATCAGCCACCCAGAATGCCCCAGAATCTGACCGTTACCGAGGTCAGCACCAGCACGGTGGATTTGGAATGGGAATCCAGCGGCGGCGCAGCATATTACGAGATCAGCATGATTGACCAGCATGGCGAATACAACAAGATCGCAACAGTCCCCTATACGGTAACACAATATCAGGTGACCGACCTCGATGCCAACACCGATTACCGGTTCAGCGTACGCGCGGTCAGTCCAACCAAGGGCAGCAGTATCGACAGCCCAATCGCCTACGCTACTACGCTGAACGGTACGGCGAATTTTGAGATCACCACCCACCCGAAGGACGCCTCGACCGCCGCAGGTAAAACTGCGACCTTCACCACCGCCGCGACCTACACCGATGACAGCGGCGCCAAGCCGATCAGCTATCAGTGGCAGGTGAAAACGACCGACAGCAAGTCGCAGTGGCGCGAACTGAAAAACAGCACCGGTGTTTCCGGCGCGAACGGCCCGTCGCTCACCATCACCGCTGCAGAGGAGATGAACGGCTATGCATACCGCTGCCGCGTGTATGTGAAAAACCGTTCGCTGTACACCAAATCTGCAGCACTGGACGTTTCTCGCGTGCCGACCAGCATTCAAATCACACCGAAGAACGGCACCGTTTGGCTGTCCGGCGGCACGCTGACGACCAGTGCGGGAACCACTGTCACCGGTCAGAAGGCGGTAACGCTGACGAGCGGTGATAAGACCTATTCCCTGCTCTCTGGCGGCAACCAATTTTTCTGGTTTGACGGTGCGGCGTATTACGCCTATAAAGGTCCCGCGCCGACGCTGAGCAATGGTCTGCTGGATAAGGACACGGCGCTTTCCGCCGACAAAATCGGCAGCGCTTTGGATATTCAATCCGAAGGACCGCAGGCGATCCTCACCGAAACGGACGCAGACGGCAAAACCGATACGAAAACGCTGGCGCTCGGCAATCCGGTCAGTGACAGCACCTCTATTCCCTATAATGGCGTATCGTACACCGCTGTACACAAATTCCAGCCGACCGACAGCGCGTATTCCGGCTACACCTTCTACGAGGCGAACGGAAACGGCGAAATCGCATATCTGTACACCAAGGACAGCGGCACGACCTACCTGCCGTTTACGCTGCGCTATGCGAGCACTCTTGTCGGCAGAACGGACGTCAACACGCTGGCACCGGTCTATCAGGCGACCGAAACCACCGGCACGAACACGAAAACCGAAAATATCACCGGTAAGCAATATCCGCTGACCGCCTCGGTATTGGAAAACGGCAGCAAGCCGACCGGCATGACCGGCACCGTCACCTTTATCATTTCCGGTGCGGGCATTGAGGGACAAACCATTACGGTAGACCTTGATACCAACCAAGCCAACGCTTCCAAGCCCGATTTCCAGCCGCGCGGTGAGGGCGCGGCAACCATCACCGCCATGTACTCCGGCGATGACGTCTACGCGCCGAGCACCGCGTCTGTGAATGTCTATTTCGTGCTGAACAAGACAGACCACTCGGTGCTGTCGCTGACCGCACCCGCGAATGTCACCTACGGTGAGAGCGCAAATCTCGCCGCAACGCTGACCAGTCAAAATGGCACTTCGCAGAATGTCGCAGCTACCTATACGGTGGAAAAGCTGGTAAGCGGCAAGTACGTTTCGGCAGTATCCGCCACAGACTATACCCTCGAAAACGGCGTATTTACGCCCAAACTGGTGACGAACTACCGCATTACGGCAACCTGTCAGAATCTTACCGATTCCAAGGTTATTATCGTAAGCAAGGGCACGCTCACGCTGTCCGCTGCCGATACGAGCAAGGCGCTGAACGACACCAACCGCACGCCTGCCGCCGCAGAGGTTTCCGGTCTTGCGGCATGGGACAACGACACCCTAACGGCAGACACGGACTACACGCTGACCTCCGAAGGCACCACCGCAGCCCTTCCGGGTAAATACCCCATCTATATCGCGCTAAAGGATTCGAAGAAGATTCAATCCTTGCAGGAGAAGTACAATATCCTGCTGAAAAACGCGGTTTACACGCTTTCCGGCGAAAGCTACACCGTAAACGCCAAGGGCGATACCAACGGCACGGTTTCCATCACCTATCAGGCGGATGCCGCGAGCGCAGTGCTTCCGGTTTCCAGCGGCAGCAGCCTGCCCAAAGGCAGCAAGGTGACCTTCACCGCCGCACCCAAGGCAGGCTACACCGTCAGCCGCTGGAAGGTTGGCACGGATTACGTTGCAGACAGCGGCAGCACATATTACAACAATATCAGCTATACTATTGACAATTTGGGCGCAGATACCGATGTTTCCGTAGAATTTACCGCCGGAGCCAGCGCGTTTACCTATCAATCGAATAACGATACCATGGGTACGGTTTCTGCTAACTACCTGACGGACGGTGCACTCGGCAGTGCGTTTGTCTCGGGCGGAAACGTCAATTACAGTCAGACCATCCGCGTGTCGGCGCAGCCCAAGGACGGATTTGCCATCGACCATTGGGTGGTCAACGGCGAAACGCTCAAAACCGCAGATGGCACGCACAATTACACCGGCAGCACTTATACATTCGATAAATTCACCGAGAATGTGACAGTAACCGTATATTTTGTCGAAAACAGCCATCCGGTTGTGACCATTAAGCCGGTGGACAATGACGGCAATCCGCTGACCGGCGCAAAAGTCTCGGTCGGCGGTACCGAGCTGACCGGCATGAACGGTGTGTTCACCTACACGGCACACACCGGTGAAAATCCGGTCATCACCGTAACGCCGCCGGACGGTCTGCTGGTGGATTCGTGGACGGCAACACCTGACACAGCAGGCACGCTCAGCACCGATAACCGCGTCATGGCGCTGCATGATCTGCGCCATGACACCACCTTCGTTGTAAAATGCACCGCACTCAACCGCTATACCGTAGCCTTTCAGGGCAAGATGGCGGACGGCTCCGCAATCACCGATGCGGCAGGTACGGTATCGGCGGTCAAGCTGGGCGCAGGTGCGCTGACGAGCGGCGAAAGCCAGCTTCAAGGCTCGACCATTCAGTTCACCGCCAAGGCGAACATCGGCTATGAGATTGCCGACTGGAAGCTGAACGGCAACGCCGTTACGCCGACTGCAAGCGGTACCTATCAAATCCCCTCGCTGAACGGCAACGCTGCTCTGGTCGTAACCTTCCGTCAGCAGCCGAAAATCACGCTTTTGGCAGGTGAAAACGGCACGCTGACCTGCGCCTCTCATACCGGCAGCAGCTTCTATCTGCCCTGCGGCAGCAAGGACGCGCTGACCTTCACCGCGCAGCCGAAGATCGGCTATCGCGTTGCAGGCTGGACGGTAAACGACAATGATGTTTCCGGTTCGGCGGTTGTAAACTCGGATGACCAGACGTACACCTATACACCGAACGCCGACGGAATCACCGAGGATGTGACTGTTTCCGTTGTGTTTGAGAAAATCCCGACCGCGAAAATCACTTTCTCGGTTGTGGATACCACACCGGAGGACGACAATTCCGGCGAAAACGGCACACTTTCCGCTGTAGCGACCCGCAACGGCACGAATACCCCGCTCCGGAGCGGCAATGAAGTTCTCAGCGGCTCGGAGGTTATGTTCACCGCACAGCCCAATCAGGGCTACAAGGTGCAGAGATGGTATCTGGACGGCACCGAGCAGGCAGGCGCACCGACGCTCAACATCACGGATAGCGATACCGTACACGAGGTCAAGGTGCAGTTCACCGAGATCAGCAGTGCTGTTACCTTCGGCATTGCCGAAGACAGCGACACCGGTCATGGTGCAAGCCTGTCCGCCGCCTTCCTGCGTGCCGGCATGAGTCAGCCCGATGCCATTGCCAGCGGCAACAACGTCACCGCCGAGGGCAAGCTGACCGTAACGGTCGAAAATCTGGGTGACGGCTACAAAATCGCAGGCTGGACGCTGAACGGCGCCGCTTACGAGCAAAACGGCAAGCCGTATACCGGCAACAGCCTCGCTTGTGACGTTTCGGCAACACAAGGCGCGGATATCCGCGTAAAGCTTGAGCGCAAATCCTACGAAGTGACCTTCTCGGCGCAGACCGGCGGCGGCATTACGAATGATAAATCGCTGACAAGCGGCAGCACCGTCAAGGGTGATACGGAAATCAAGTTCACCGCGTCCGCACCGGCAAGCGGCTACACCTTCATCGGCTGGAAGGTAAACGGCACGATGCACAAACCCGATGCAACGACCTACACCCTGACCGTCACCGAGGACACCGAAATCATTGCGTGCTACGAAATCGCGGACGCGGAATACACCGTAACCTACGGCGTGATCCCGACCAGCGGCGCGGATAACGGCACGCTGACGGTTTCCGGTCCGGACGAGAACGGCAAGGCAAAATCCGGTACACGCGTTGCGTTTACGGCAGTACCCGATACGGGTTACATGGTCGAAAACTGGTACGCAGACGCGGCAGGCACCACTGCCATCGGTACGGAGGAGAGCACAACCTATGTCATTGACCCGCTGACCGGCAACACCTCGGTTTACGTCCGCTTTGTGCCGATTCCGACACACACCGTCACCGTCAATATCAGCGGCAATGGCGCGGTTTCCGCCAAGGTAAACGGTGCAGACGTTGCTATTACTGGCGGCAAGCTGACCGTTCCGCACCATGCGGCGGTTGTTCTCACCGCACAGCCGAGCAGCGGCGCATATCTGACCGGCTGGACGCTGGATGGCACAGCAGGAGGCAACGCGCTGACACTCAACCTGAACAACGTGACGGAGAACCACATCATTGACGCAGCATTCGGCGTCAGCCAGATGGTGACGCTTACGACCGTCTGCGGTGACGGCGGCAAGCTGACCGTTAAACGCGCGGATGGCACGACCATTGACGCCTCCGGCGGCATTCAGGTACCCAAGGGCGCTCCGCTGACGCTGACCGCCGCACCGGATTCCGGTAAGATGGTTCGGGCGTGGACGGTAAACGGCACGGCAGCAGACGAGCTCTCCAACACTTTCACGCTCACTCCGACCGAAAACAGCAAGGTGCAAGTGGATTTTGAGAATGTAACGCTGTTTGATCTGCCTGCCGACAACGCAAAGTATACCTTCCGCACGAGTTCCAGAACACCCAATGATTACGGCACGGAACGTCAGATTCGCAAAGGCGGCACGATCGAATTTGCAATGCTCCCCGCAAAGGGATACCTGATCCGCAATCTGGATTTCCAAGGCGGTACGGTAACGCGCTGCGCATTGCAGACAGACGGCAGTTGGAGTATCCGCATGGAAAATGTTGTCAGCACTATCACGTTTAAGGCCGACATCTATTCGATGGTTTCTCTGACCATTACCGCACCGCAAAACGGCACACTGACGGTCAAGCTGGGCGACACCGTTCTGACAGACGGCGCAAAGCTGGCGGCAGGCGATATACTCACCATTGCCGCAGATCCGGCAACCGGCTACACGCTCGATAAGCTGACCGTTTCCGGCGCGACCAAGCAGCCGGGCGGCACTTACAAGGTCGATGCGGCAGCGGTTTCCGTCAGCGCAAGCTTTAAGAGCACCGGCGGTACCTCCGGCGGCGGCGGTGGTGGCGGCGGCGGAGCCGTTGCGCCGACCACTTACGATATCGTTATCCCGTCTGCACTGGCGAACATCGTCAAAGCGGATAAGACTAAGGCGGCGGCAGGCGACACCGTAACGCTGACCGTTTCCGACGAGGGTACGCTGACCGTCACGGACTCAAACGGCAAGTCCGTTGCGCTGACCGACCTCGGCAGCGGCAAATACACCTTTAAGATGCCGTCCTCCAAGGTCAATGTGGCATTTGCCGCGTCCGGCGAAACCAAGCCGTGTGACGGTGGCAAGGATTGTCCGTCGGCACCGTTTAAGGACGTTGACACCGGTAAGTGGTATCATGTATCCATCGACTATGTGCTGACGCACAGCATAATGAACGGCGTTTCCGGCACTTCCTTTGCACCGAACAGCAATCTGACACGCGGTATGCTTGTGCAGATTCTGTTCAATCTGGAGGGCAAGCCGCAGAGCGCTTCGGCCAGCTTCTCCGACGTTAAGGTGGACGCATGGTACGCCAAGGCGGTCGGCTGGGCAGCGGCAAACAAGGTCGTAACCGGCTACGCAGACGACACGTTCCGACCGAATGCAGCCGTCACCCGTGAACAAGCGGCAGCAATCCTGTACCGCTACGCACAGAGCAAGGGCATTGACGTAAGCGTAGGCGAGGACACCAACATTCTCAGCTACGCGGATGCCCTGCAGGCAAGCGAGTACGCAATTCCCGCATTGCAGTGGGCTGTCGGCGCGGGCGTGCTGAATGGCAAGAGCGACAACCTTCTTGCCCCGACCGGCACCGCAACTCGTGCCGAGATCGCAGCAATCATGCAGCGCTGGTGCGAGAAAATCGTTCAAAAGTAAAACCAAATACGCCGGATGGCATGAAAAAAGGAGCAGTTATATACTGCTCCTTTCAGCTTGTCGAAAAGTCAGATTTCTATTTTGTGCTTCGTGCGACAGCACGCATAAAATAGAATTTGCGCAGCAAATTCATAAAAACCGGGGGCGTGGTCCAGACCACCCTCTCTTGCCGCTATGCTGCAATTCACCTTGTGTACCTCGGTTTTTATACAAGGGAAGAAAAATTGTGTCCGGAGGGCGCGGTTTTTCTTCAGCATTCGATCGAAAGCGTGGTTTCGATCGAGAGGCTGCTCGAAAAACGATAGTTTTTCGACAGCCTCAAAGGAGCAGTTATATACTGCTCCTTTTCGCATATAAAATCACCCCATCTGTTAGATAGTATATCTTACGGTACATATCCCTTTTGTCAGCAACCCTTGTCCGGCAATTGCCATAGTATTTGTTTCTCAAAACCCGCTTTATAGACAGCTACCTCATGGGCAGCTTTTTTATAATAGACTTGTGCCGTCTCTATGCTCCGCGCGAGGCCGCACTTGTACTTTTCCGAAGCCGTATGCTACAATAAAACCACTACATTCGACAGAAAGCAGGAACAGCCATGCGCACCAAACGGGAACAGATTATCTTTCAGGCATTTCATGACCAGATCTGCCGATCAGAGTTCAGCAGCGGTTTGACGCTGTTTTTTGGGCTGCACGGAAACAGCTCAATCCGATACCAGTCCGCCGAGTACTCCATGCCCGCAGGCGCGCTGCTGGTTGTCAACCCGTTTGAATTATATCAGGTGAACTGCTCGGAAAATGCCGAGATGATCGCCATGCAGATCCCCGAAAATCTGCTGCAGCTTGCCAGCTGGAGCAGACAGAATGTCTGCTTCTGCTACGCCTCCAGCCAGAATGAAAAGCAGGAGTACCAGACCATCCGCGTATTATTTGCAACGATTTTTCAGGATTTCTTTCAGAATCCGGAGCAGAACGCCTCCGGTATTGTCACCAATGTACTCAAGCTCGTTGATCTGCTGACAGAGCATTTCCTCATTTCCGATGTGCCAAAAAGCAATACCAAGCGCGAGGAGACCATGCGCCGCATGAAGCGCATCATGGATCATATTCATTCCAACTGGAATGAGGATATTTCCCTGCGCGAGCTTGCTGCACGCGAGTTTCTGTCCGAAGGCTATCTGTCCCGATTCCTCAAGCAGAATCTGGATATGACCTACTCCCAGTATGTCATGGGGCTGCGTCTGGAACACGCCGAAAAGCAGCTGCGCAGCACGGATCACTCCATTACTCAGATCGCCTACGACTGCGGATTTCACAACGCCAGTGCTTTCATCGAACATTTTCGTCAGAAACACGGCCTGACACCGCGGCAATACCGCCAGCATGCCACCCAGAAAGCCGCCGCTGACCCATCCGGCGAGGAAACTTTACTGCAGGACGGCGTTACCTATCTGCTGCAGTTTGCCGTTCCGCCCGATCCGCAGCGCGAGCTGCCGCACGAAACGCGGTACATCACGGTTGATGAGAATGTACAGCCGCGCAGGCTTCGTCATACGTGGAAAACCCTGCTCAACGCCGGATACGCCAAGCATCTGCTGACCGCCGCTATTCAACAGCAGATTATCAAAATCCAGCAGGAGATCGGCTTCCGCTATCTGCGGTTCCACGGCATGCTCGATCAGGAGCTTCACATCTATCAGGGTATGGAAAACGGCCAAGTGAAGTGCTGCTTCACCTACTTCGATATGGTCATCGACTTCCTGCTCGAGCAGGGGCTGCGCCCGTTCCTGGAATTCAGCTTTATTCCCCGGGAACTGGCGAAAGCACAGACCAGCATCTTCGAGACCGGCTCGATCACCGCTGCATGTGCGGACTGCACAGCATTCGGCGCACTGGTTGAAGCTATTCTGCGGCATGCAATCTGCCGATACGGCTGGGACGAGGTATCCCAGTGGAAGTTCTCTACCTTTCAGATTAACTATGTGTTCTTCGACTGCATGACCATGGATGAATATCTCGAACTGTATGACTGCGTGTACCATGCGGTCAAAGCTGTCGATACACGGCTGCAATTCGGCGGCCCGGGCGCCATGTCCAGTGTGGTATGGGACCCGCGCGGTATGCGTGTCTTTCTGCAGTATGCCACCGCCCACGACTGTCTGCCGGATTTCCTGACCGTGCAAAGCTATCCGCATGAATCTTCGTCCGCCGATGCAAATTTTATGAGCTATACGCTCAGTCAGCAGTCTATCCCATCCGTATTATCCAAGGATACAAATTTCGTTAAAACCTTCCTCTATGACCTGAACGGTATATGCCGCGAATTTGAATTGCCCGACATGGACATTTTCATCGAGGAATGGAACTCCACGCTATGGCAGCGCGACCTTTCGAGCGACACCTGCTACAAATCCGTCTGGCTGACCAAAAACATCTGCGAAAATATGGATGCCGTATCCGCCTTCGGCTACTGGACAATCTCCGATCTGATGGACGAGCGTGCGAACTTCGATTCCATGTACCACGGCGGCTACGGTCTGTTCACCTATAACGGCGTGCCGAAGAGCGGCTATGAGGCACTGCGCCTGCTCGGACAGCTCGGCAACTGCTGCATTGCTTCCGGTGACGGCTGGTATTTCACCCAAAGCGAACGGGAATGGCAGCTGATTCTATATAATTACACCCATTACGACAACATTTACCGCTATCGCTACCGCCGTCTAGAGCATCCGGAAGACGCCTATTCGGTATTCGAGAGCGGCAAGATCGTGCGGTTTCAGGTCACATTTCCCGCTCTCAGACGCGGTCTGTACCAGATTGAGCAGCAGGAAATCACCCGCACCTCGGGTTCCTCGTTCGACCTGTGGCTTGCCGCCGGTGCACCGCCGTCCCCTGACCGAGCCTTCCTGCAATATCTGGCCGAGCACGCTTCCGCACACCGCACACTGACCACCGAACAGGTGGATACCGCTCTGCGGCTCGAGACAACACTGCAGCCGCTTGAGGTACGGCTCTTCCGCATCAGAAAGATGAATTTTACATAAACCTTTTCTAAAATATCTGTTTTTTGACCTTTTTCTATCTGTCATTTCATATTATGCGACAAAAGCACGGTTTCTCCTCCGAGTAAATACAAAATATATTGCTATGTCTAAAATGAATATCCCGTATTTTCTTCGTTCTTTTCGTACTATACTATAGTCAAATCCCAAACAGAAACGCTGCGCAGCCGATTCTGAACAAAAAGGTGGTAAGGAAAATGACGAAAAAACAGCTTTCAATGAATGACACCTCATTCAAAACCAGTCTGATGGAAAAAATCGCATACGGCATGGGCGACACCGCCTGCAACGTCGTATTTGCAATCACCTCCAGTCTGATCGTATACTTCTACACGAACGTAATCGGCATGTCTGCGGCACTTGTCGGAACGATTCTGTTAGCATCTCGTGTATTTGACGGCATCAGCGACCTGCTGATCGCCCAGATTGTAGACAAGGTAAACTCCCCGAAGGGCAAGGCTCGTGCGTGGATACTCTGGATGGCCGCACCTTACGGTATTGCCTCCGTGCTGATGTTCTGCGTGCCGCCACATTCAAGCACGATGGTGCAGGCGATCTATGTATTCATCACCTATAACCTGTGCACCACCGGCGTATATACCGCACTCAACCTGCCGTATTCCAATCTGGCACCGATGATGACTCGCAATGACGATGACCTTGCTAAACTCAATCTGTTCCGCATGGCCATGTCCCCGATCGGTAACCTGATCGTTACCGCACTCACCCTGCCGTTCATCAACATGCTCGGCGGCGGTCAGAAGGCATGGATCACGGTCTGCGCGATTTACTCCATCGTTGCTTTCTTCATGCTGCTGTTCTGCTACAAGGGCTGTCAGGAGCGTTTCCACACTGATGCAGCCAAGGAAGCCGAGGCTATGCCGTTCGCACAGCGCCTGAAGGCTACCCTGAAGAACAAGTATTTCATCGTACTTACACTCACGATGATAGCCGTTGCTCTGTACCAGAACGTAAACGGCATCGTTGCTACTTACTACGCACAGTATATGCTGGGTAACGTCGAAGTCATGGGCGTTATGCAGAGTTTCGAGAACATTCCGAAGATTATTGCTATCATCTGTCTTGCCCCGTTCATCAAGAAGTTCGGCAAGCGCAATCTGGTTCTGTTCGGCGCAGTGCTCTGCGTGCTCGGTCAGGTCGTTGTCCTGTTTGCACCGCAGAATATGACCATGGTTATGGCCGCTGCTGTTATGCGCGGTATCGGCGAAGCCCCGTTCTACGGCTGCATCTTCACCATGCTGGCTGATGTTATCGAGTACGGTCACTGGAAGACCGGTATCCGTGTACAGGCCCTCATCTTCTCCGCATTCACTGTCGGCCAGAAGTTCGGCGGCGGCGTTGCAGGCTGGCTTGTTGGTCAGCTGATGGAGGTTTCCGGCTTTACCGGTCTGGAAATGGAGATTCCCTCCGCAATAAGCATGGTCAAGAACCTTTACATTTACGGCAACATGATCGCATGGGCCTTGGTTATCATCCTTATGCTGGTTTACCATCTGGATAAGGAATACGACGGCATTATGAAGGATCTCACCGGCCGTACGGCGTAACAGAAAGCGTGAACAACATGTATACCCATAAAATTTTAGACATATGCGACCCGAAAAATCCCTACGCCCCCAAGTTCTCCGGCACATTTGAGCTGCCGGTAGAGTACGCGGGCAAAAAGCGCCGCATGCTGGCCTATGTGCCGCATGATATCCGCGAATCCACCGCCGGTATTCTTGTGCTGGGAGAAAACGGCCAGACCGCCGATGATCTGCTCGAGCACAGCGGCTGGTGTGAGATCGCGGACACCGAGGAGTGCAAGGAACGTCTGATCGTGTTCTTCCTTGAGCCGGAAAACGGCACATGGAACACGAACGAAGCCTACGGCACACCGGATGGCGATGTTGCGTATATCAACGCAGCAGCCCTTGCCGCCGCAGACCGCAAGCTGTTCTGTGTCCACGAATCCAAGTTCTATCTGGTTGGCTGTAAGGAAGGCGGCGTGCTCGCCAATATGGCGGCGGCTTACGATCCGGCGTTCTTCGCAGGTGTGGCTTCGGTCGGCGGCTCGGCAGTTTCCGAGCAGTATCTGACCGACTGCGGACAGGCGTATGCCCTCAATCTGGACGGCTTTGAGGATCCGGAACATCGCAAGGACATTCACAAGCAGGATATCCCGATGCCCGCGTGGATTATCGACGATCCGACCGTATCTACCGGTACCGGCGACGCTATCCTCACCTACTGGCGCAATGCATGTGAAGCCGAAGAAGGCCGTCAGCTGTCTCCCGATCAGTACGAGTATTACCGCGTGAAGGAAACACCTTACGCGCCTAATCAGGAGAAGGAAGCGTACCGTGTCTGCCACAGCAGTATTCCCGGTGCATCCGAGCAGTATGCCAAACGCCTGCAGCGCCGTATCTGGAAGGACTTTCTCTATCGTCAGCGCCGCTGGATGAGCAGTCCCGGCGGTGAACTGCGCGTGACAAAGGATCCGGTCCGCGACCTCGGCATGGAGTACCACTACGAGGAATTTGACGGCTGGATGCGCGAATGGTATGTTTACATTCCGCAGTCGGTACGGCAAAATCCCGAAAAGAAGGTGCCGCTCGTGCTCGCGATGCATGGCTACACCTGTACCGGTGAAATCTACGCCGGCAACAGCGGTTGGTATGATGTGGCGGACAAACATGGTTTCATTGTTGTGTTTCCGTCCGCACTGCATGCCAAGGTTGACATGCCTGAGCAGGGTCTCATGTCAGACTGGGCGCCGCTCAACGCATGGAACGTGTTCCTTGAGGACGACCGCCCGGATGAACTGAAATTCTTCTCGTTCCTGCTGGACAAGATGATTGCCGAGTATCCGGTGGACGAGCACCGCGTGTTCGCAACCGGTCACTCGTGGGGCTCGCTGATGACCGAAATGCTGGCGTTGGGACTGACCGAGCGCTTTGCCGCTGTCGCCCCCTGCTCGGGTGCATTCTTCGGCGGTGCGTATGAGAAAATGACTTCCCTACCGTATGCCGCCGAAAACGGCGTACAGCTTCCAATCTGGATGTTCTGGGGCATGAATGAGGAATGGCTCATTCCGAGTGAACCCGCCCACGAGAACGAAACCGGTCTGACCGTCGAGCTGTGGCTGAAACGCAATGGTAAGGCAGATATGATCCCTGCTGATTGGGCACAGTGCGCCAACACGGTCAATGGTCGCTTCAAAGATCATTACTTCGACCGTGAGGGCACGGCTCCCGTGCAGTTCACGCAGGTGGACTACATGCCGCATGCTACTATGCCGGAAATGTCGTTCCGCATTTGGGAAGAATTCTTCCGTAAGTTCTCCCGCAGCTGATAGCTAATCTACTACTTTCCTTTACATATGATTGGGATAGTCCATAGCGAGGGCCTCTGTGTTGAATTTGATTCTAACACAGAGGCCCTCGCTGTGGACCTTTTATTTGACTAAATGCGCAACTTCATTTTACAACGCGCGATTCAAAATTACTTTTCCAATATTGCGCAGGGATGAAGGAATGTGCCTTTATATTGGTGTCCAACCATATATCTGCAACCTTATTTATATCTTCTTTCCGCAATTCTCTAACCATAACGGCGACACTCCCGCAAATCCCGATTTACGCATCCCTCGTCAAATCCACATCCGGACGGTTATTCGTGCCGTACACAATGCGAGGCACGCCGCTGTAATCCTCGGTGATAGTGACATCCTTGTAGCCGTGCCGCTGCATGATGCCGGCCACGTCATCGGCCTGCTGCCAGCCGCACTCGAACAGCAGCCTGCCGTTCGGCACCAGCAGTTCACCCCAGCTGTCGCAGATGGCATGATAGAAATCCAGACCGTCCTCGCCGCCGTAAAGCGCCTCATGCGGCTCAAAATCGGCTACGCTGCGGTCGAGCATCTGCATTTCGTCCTCGGTGACGTACGGCGGATTGGAAACGATGATATCAAACTGCCCAAGTCCGCGCGGAGGTGCGTGCATGACATCGGCCTTCATGGTCAGCAAACGGCTGCTCACGCCCAGATCACGGGCGTTCTCGCGGGTAATGTGCAGCGCACCGTCCGATAGGTCGATCGCGGTCACACGGGCATCCTCGACCGTGTGCGCCGCCGCAATGCCGATGCAGCCCGAGCCGCAGCACAAATCGAGAATACGCGGTGAAACCCGCTCTTTGGCCTGCTCAATGACCAGCTCGCACAGGCGCTCGGTATCCGAGCGCGGAATGAGCACCGAACGATCCACCTTGAAGGTCAGGCCGTAAAAATCCCATTCGCCGATAATGTACGCCAGCGGTTCGCCGTCCAGACAGCGGTCGCACAGCAAACCGGCGTAATCCACGGTCGTATCCTCAACGTAGAAATGGGACCAGCCGGCCGTCTGCTTTTTGTCCGCTTTGCAGGCGTAGGCGGTAATCTCCCGCGCGGTCAGCTGCGGCATCGGGTCGCCGCCCTCTTTCAAACGGCGGAAAAGCTGCATGTAAACATCGTTGATAGTCTTGGTCACACAGGGTCAACTCCTAAAATTTGCGCGGGTTTGAACCACAGCGGCACGGCGTTCGCCCGCACCCTGCAATTACGGAACACGGCTGCGGCCGCCGACTGAAATTCTGCGGCATTTTTGGCTTTTTTAATCGATTTTCCCGGTTTTTCGCTGTTTTCAAACAGATTCAGATGGTAAAACCAGATTTCTTTCATGCGCAGCATGGCAATCCGGCTGTCGCCGAAGGCTTCGCAGTATCGCATGAACAATGTATCGTGGAAGGTCTCGAGCGTTTTTGCGTCCGCGGCCTTGCCGCCGGTCATGCGCGCCACGAGAGACGGATCGGCGATCAGCGCACGACCGATCATCACCGCCGGCAAATCGGGATAGCGTTCGCTGACGGCGCTTACGTCCCGCTCGGTGATGAGATCGCCGTTGTAGCACACGGGCATGCTGCAGCGCGAAAGCGCCGCCGCGAAATCGCTCTCGCGCACCTTGCCCTTGTAGAAATCCTGCCGCACACGCGGATGGATGGTCAGCTCGGTGATGGGATAGCGGTTGTAAATCTCGAGCAGCTTGTCAAACTCGCTTGCCTCATGCACGCCGAGACGGGTTTTTACCGAAATCCCCTCGCATTTTGCGAAGACTTCGTCAAAAAACCGGTCCAGCTCGTCCGGATGTGCGAGAAATCCGGCTCCCTTTCCCTTGGCCGTCACCGTGCCGGACGGACAGCCAAGGTTGAGATTGACCTCGGGATACCCGAGGTCATGCAGTGCATTCACCGCCCAGATGCAGTCCGCGGCAGACTTGGTGAGCAGCTGCGGAACCGCAGGCACGCCCTCGTTGTACTCCGGCAGGACATCGCGCTTTTGCCGCGGCGTCAGCTTTTCATTCGTGGTCGGTGTGATAAACGGCATGAAATACTTGTCCACACCTGAGAAAAATTCGTGGTGCGTCCGGCGATAGACCGCACCGGTCACGCCTTCCATCGGCGCAAAATAATAGTGCATGGCGCTTACCACTCGTCCGAGCCGTCATCCGGAATGACCGCCTTCATCGCGGTGATCGCAACCTCGATCATGGAATCGTCCGGCTCGAATACAGTCAGGTGCTGCACCATCAGTCCCGGCCAGCGCAGCGCACGCGAGAGCAGGCTCTCCGAGCGGCCGGCGTAGCGGTTAAACTCGTAGCTTATGCCGACAACAAGCGGCAGCAGGATCAAATGCGCGAGCATACGCACGAACGGATTGGTAATGTCGATGATGGAAAAGACGATCGATGAAACGATGGTCGCAATGATAATCAGCACAAACATGAAGCTGGTGCCGCATCTCGGGTGATATTTTCCCTGTTTTCGGACATTTTCAACGGTCAGTTCTTCGCCTGCTTCGTAGCAGAAAATGGTCTTGTGCTCTGCGCCGTGGTACTCGAACGTGCGGCGGATGTCCTTCATATGCGACACTGACCACATGAACAGCAGGAACAGAATGACGCGCACGCAGCCCTCGAGCACATTGCGCGCGAGCACACCCCAGGTTTTCGGCACAAAACCGCCGAGAAAGCTCGGCAGCAGGATGAACAGGCCGATCGGCAGGGCAATGCCGATGACAGTTGAAATGCTCAGGATGATCTTGTTCAGACCCTCCGAGCCGAATTTCTTTTCCAGCCAGAGTTCAAACTTGGACGGCGGCACATCGGCTTCCTCGTCCTCAAAGAAGGACGCGGAGTAGTTGATGGCCTGCATGCCCTCCTTCATAGCAGTGAACAGCGTATACGCGCCGCGGAAGATCGGCTTTTCCCAAATCGGGGCACGGCTCGGCGTCGGTTCGGTCTTGCTGACAAGCTCGCCGTTCGCCTTACGCACAACCGTGCAGGACTTCTTAGGTCCCTTCATTACAATACCCTCGATGATTGCCTGACCACCGATGGTGGTTTTCTTTTGCGTTGTCATGAATGCTCTCCTTCGGTAAACGGGGTTTCAGATGCCTTCGAAATGGCACCGGTAATGCCAAGCGCCTCCTCGGACTTGGCGGACGGCATGGTGACGGTAACCGTCGTTCCCTTGCCGACCTCGGACGCGATATCCAGCGTACCGCCGTGCATGGAAACGATTTCCTCCGTCACGGCAAGGCCGATGCCGCTGCCGCGCTGCTTGGATGACCCCTTGTAGAATTTCTCCTTGACGAACGGCAGCTCCGCTTCGGGAATACCCTGACCGTAGTCGCGCACAGACGCAACGATGTTGCCGCCATCACGTTTAAGGTCAATATCAATCTGCTTGCCGTCGCCGCCGTATTTCGCGGCGTTGTCCAGAATATTCAGAAACACCTGCTTCATGCGGTGGCGATCGCCGTTGATGTAATAGTTTGCATCCACATCTTCGTCGTACAGCAGGCGGATTCCGCTCTTTTTGAGCAGATTTTCATACATATAGACCGCTTCATACAGCTCGATGGACATATCAAACGTCTCGATCTCCAGCTTCATGCGGCCGGATTCGATGCGCGCAAAGTCCAGCAGCTCCTCGACCATGCGGGTCAGACGGCCCGCCTCCTTCTGGATGATCGTCAGGCCCTGCATGACCTCCTCCGGGTCCTCGCCGCCGCCGGCCAGCAGTGTCTCACTCCAGCCGCCGATGGCGGTCAGCGGTGTACGCAGTTCGTGTGAAACCGAAGAAATGAAATCGTTTTTCATGCGTTCGGCGCGGCTGATCTCGTCCGACATATAATTGATGGTATCGCACAGCTCACCAATCTCGTCATCATAGGTCTTCTGCAGCCGCACGCCGTAACGTCCGGCCGCGATCTCCTTGGCGATGGTGTTGATCTTGAGCACCGGATCGACGATCGACCGGATAAAATAGCTGTTCGACGCCACAACCAGCATGAGGAACAGCAGGCACGCCAGCAGAGAGAAGCCGACGATCATCCAGATCTGCCGTTCGACGATACGCAGCGAGGTGATATACCGCACGCCGCCGACCAGATCGCCGCGCGCACTCAGCAGCGGCGCTGTGACGCTCATCACGCGCTCGCCAGAAAGCGGGTCTCTGCCAGTGAAAACCGCGGTTTTCTGGCCGGAAAGCGCCTGCGACGCATCCTCGGTCGAAGCAACGCCGCCACCGGATAATCCGGAGGTGGACAGCAGAATGCGGCCGTTTGCGTCCAGAAACTGCTGTTCAAACTTGTCCTGATCCTGAAATGTGGTGACGGTTGCCTCCGCCTGCGTGTAAAACTGATCGTAGGTGTCGGTGAAGTATTTGCGGAACGTGTCCGACGTTGTGGCCGCGCGTGACGCGAGGTTGTCGCGCACGGTGGCATAGTAATATCCCGAAACACCGACAGAGATCAAAATGACCACAACAGCCAGAATGACGAGCACGAAGGACAAAGAGTTCACCAGCCAGCGGCCCTTGATGCCGCCTGGCGAGTGCTGCACCTTCGGTGCCTCCGGCTTCGGAGACGGTTCCGGTTTGCGTTTTTGCTTGCGATTTGTCATAGAAAATGACCTTTCTAATGCCGCTTACCAAGCGGCGGAATGTGCGCTGACGCCGCGCGGGAATTCGCCTACCCGGCGGGGGCACAAGAAGGAAGCAACCTGCGGTTTCCTCCTTCTTGTGAATCTTCCTCTTTCCCTTAGAGGGCACGGCGATAATTCATAACTGAGACTATAGGGGAACGGGCGTACTATTCATCTTCCGTAGGTGCGGCCGTTGGCCGCCCATTACGCAACCTCAGCCGCTCAAGCTGTTTTCTGACTGCTACACATGCGGTTTACTCCACGCAGAGAGCGGCACAAGGTGAATTGCGAAAAGGTTGCGAAAGACACGCAACGGTAACCCGACTGCCGTTCCCCTATTTCGGAGCGGTCGCCGGTCTCTGGTCTGCACCAGATTAGGAAACAAAGGGAAACGGGAGTTCCAAGAGGGTAGAAACCGCAGGTGTCTACCCTTTTGGTTTCCGCGGCGAAACCGCCGCCGTTCCCCCCGCCGCGGGTGCGGCGATTGGCTATATCAGCCCTCCCACATATAACCGTAGCCGCGGACCGTTACAATATGGGTCGGGTCCGCCGGCGAATCCTCAATTTTAATCCGCAGACGGCGGATATTCACATCCACAATCTTCAGCTCGCCCACATAGTGGTGTCCCCAGACCATTTCGAGCAGCTCATCGCGCGAAAGCGCCTTGCCGATGTTCTGCATGAACGCCTTGAGCAGACCGTATTCGATCTGCGTCAGCTCGATCTTCACACCGTTCTTGAGCACCTCGCGGGCACGCAGATTGAGCTTGAACGGACCGGACTTGATCACGTCATCCTCGGAGAACGGCGAACCGGATACGCGGCGGTACAGCGCATCCACACGAGCCGCCAGTTCAATAACCGAAAACGGCTTGGTGACATAATCGTCCGCACCGTTCATCAGACCGGTTACCTTATCCGCTTCCTGCGTGCGGGCGGTCAGCATGATAACGCCCGCCTGATAGCCCGCGCCGCGCATGGCACGGCAGACCTCGTAGCCGTCGATGCCGGGCAGCATAACATCCAGCACCGCAACCGCGATATCCTGATTTTCATGGTACTTTTCCAGTGCTATTTCGCCGGTTTCGGCCTCTATTACCTCGTAACCGCTGCGTTTCAGGTTGAGAACCAGAAAGGAGCGGATATTTTCTTCATCTTCCAGAACCAGAATTTTGCGCTTCATTGTAATATCCTCCTGTACTTTTAGCGCTTATTGGTAACTGCCGCGTTTCTGCGGCGTTTGATGATTCTTAATTGTTCCACGCCTGGTTGACCAGCGAGAATCGGGCTTTGATCTCGTCTCCGGTCAGCGCCAGCTCGCTCTGCTCGCCTTCATTTGTCAGCTTGGCGAAGTAGATGGCCTGCGTGGTCTGTCCCAGCTGGATCAAATCGGTGCGCTCGGCGTAGTATTCACGGTTGGAGCCGGTCGCGCAGTAAATGTTAAACAGCGGGATGGACATTTTGTTCTTGCGGTACTCAAAAAATTCCACATAGCTGAGTCCGCCGTCGTTTGCCTTGATTGCGGTGATGCGGTCATGCCATTTCTGGTCGATCAGCAGGCTCCACGCATCCGAAATGTTCTGATAAGTGGTTGCAACCTTGGCCGGAACCTTGCCGATGCCGTAGGCATACCAGTCGAGCATATACACCGCATCGGACGAGGATGTGTCCTTATAGCCCGCCATCAGCACTGCACGCGGCAGCTCGGTGATGCCGTCGCCGTTGACGTCGCTCGCGTAGACCGCCACCGGACGGTAGGTGCTGTGGCTGGCGGTATCCTCGCCGTCCAGTGCCAGATTGCGCAGCGTGTCGTTCGAGTAGACGAAAATATCCGTCGTCAGACCGGCGCCATTCGCCACCTTTTCCTCAGCGAACACGGCGGTCTTGCTGTCCTGCACACGGCCGGACTGCATGCGCTCAACCGCAGCTGTCCCCTGACTGGTCGCCGTCTCACCGGCCGGCAGCATGGAGCCGTTGTCATACTGATACAGGCGTGCCACGCGCTTGCCGGAGGTGTCGCTCGTAATCAGCAGCAGATCCTTTGCGCCATTGCCGGTCAGATCGGTCAGCTCCATAGCGGTATATTCGGTTTCAAGAATGATATCCGGCGTGCAGTTTTCGTCAAAATCGCACATGGTAAGCGCACCTGTTCCGTCTCCCGGCAGGCGCCAGGTGAGGACCATGCCGCGCTTGCCGCTCGGCTCAAGTACCGGAAATTCGACCGAACGCAATGCCGTTCCGCGGCCGTCGATCGTGCCGGTGCAGACGTAGCTGTCATCCTGCTTGCGGTAAACAGCTACCGTAAATTTGTTGCTCGTCGCCGAGGTGGCGCCGCGGAAAAACGTGATGGCCTCCTCTACGCCGTCGTTGTCCAGATCGGCAAGCTGAATAGACGAACGGTTTTCGCCCTCGCTCGGCGAGGCGTAGGATACGCCCTGTGCCAGCTGCTTTTCCAGCTCAGTCTGCAGGCTTTGGTAATTGCTGGATGGTTTGGGCGCAGCCAGCAGCTCATCGCCCGAAGGAAACACACAGCCGCCCAGCAGCAAAAGGAACAGCAGCGCCGGTAAAATTCGCAGTGATCTCATGGAGCTCTCCTACCTAAAATGATGCAAATATTGGTTGACAGGTGCAGGCACCTATACATATTAAGTATAGCACATTCTGACAGTGTGTGGTACTGAAATTTACGCAAATTTTGCAGGATTTCAAGCGGAAAGGGATAGAAAAAAGGCGGACCGTTGGTCCGCCCTCAGGCTGTCGCAAAACTGCAGTTTCGCCGACAAGAGGAACGGACCGCAGGCCGTTCCAAAGTCGTCCAAAAGTTCCTCCCGATGGTCGAAACTTTTTCCCTCTATAAGTCAAAAAGCCGAACGCTATCCTTGCGCGGCTTCTCGGCCGCGCTGCGTGGCACATATCCCCGGATTTTTAGAATTTGCACAGCAAATTCTATTTGATGTGCGCTATCGCGCGAATTAACTTTAAAAGGACGCACATTGTGCGTCCTTTGAGGCTGTCGAAAAACTATCGTTTTTCGAGCAGCCTCTCGATCGAAACCACGCTTTCGATCGAATGCTGAAGAAAAACCGCGCCCTCCGGACACATTTTTTCTTCCCTTGTATAAAAACCGAGGTACACGCCCCCGGTTTTTATGAATTTGCTGCGCAAATTCTATTTTATGCGTGCTGTCGCACGAAGCACAAAATAGAAATCTGACTTTTTCGACAAGCTGAAAAGGACGCACTATGTGCGTCCTTTTACGGGATTTCATCAGTATCTCAGCAGAATACCGTGCGGTTCAGCCTCACCGGCAGGCAGCAGCGCCGCCGTGATGTCCGGCCGGCGTGTTTCGATAAAGTTTACGCCTTTGCGGATGAGTTCCGCAAGCGTATTGGGATCGTCCGTGCACCGGCTCATGGTGAACAGCCCCGCCTGTCGGCACGCCGAAACCAGCCGCTCGGACAAATCCTTCGGCTCGGCCCGCAGACCGAACAAACCGGTTGTCTGCGCGGCATTGACCAGCGCGTCAATCTCGCTCGGCAGATTGGGCATCTCACCCATGATATGTAAATCCGGGTTGGCAGACGCAACACGAGCTGCTTCCACCAGTCCCAGACCGATGATGATCGTGTCATCCAGACAATCCGCATACCGCAGCGTCATACGCAGCTGCCGCAGCATGGTCTGATCGTGCACGGTGATGGCAATCTTGCCCTGACAGGTGCGTGCCAGCTCGATCGCCTGACTAACCGGCGTCAGCTGCGGCGCCGCCTGATGCAGCTCCGCGTAGCTGTAATCGCGGACGGGCAGCCTCGTGCCGTCGGGCGCGGCAACACAGCCGTCCGACGAAAGCACAGCAATACCGTCCGATGACATGGCAACCGAAAAACAGCAGCCTTTTGCGCCCTCGTCGTTGCCGGCCAGAATGGATTCCAGTCCGCCGCGTTCGGTATCCATGCAGCCATCCGCAGACAGGACAAAAATCTCCTTATTGGTATAGTACAATACCGATCCTCTCCCTCTGTTACAGGGTCTCCGGAGCCTCGTACTCTACGCCCTGCGTATCCACGGTAACGGACTTCATCTTCTGCTCCTCACGCGGACGGTCGTGCCAGTCGCGCTTGGTGTTAACGATGGCATCAACAATGTCCATGCCGTCGATAACCATGCCGAAGGAAGCATACTGACCGTCCAGATGCGGTGCGTCCTCGGTCATAATAAAGAACTGGCTGCCTGCGGAGTCCGGTGCAGCGGTACGCGCCATAGACAGAACGCCGCGGGTGTGGTTCAGGTCATTCTGGAAGCCGTTTGCGGTAAACTCGCCGCGGATCTCATAACCGGGGCCGCCCATGCCGGTGCCTTCCGGGTCACCGCCCTGAATCATAAAGCCCGGGATGACACGATGGAAGATCGTGCCGTCATAAAAGCCCTTCTGCACCAGAGAAACAAAGTTGCGAACCGTGTTCGGTGCAACTTCCGGGTACAGCTCTGCGCGGATTACGCCGCCATTTTCCATTTCAATCGTAACGATAGGATTGCTCATTGATATCAACTCCATAATTTTTGTCATTTTGCAGCATATGCACAGCCGAGCTGTACATATATGTACCTCTATTGTAGCAAATTTGGAGTAGAACGGCAAGTGGTGTTTGTCGAACAGCGGCAGCTATCCATTATTTTGCGCTGATCGGCTGGGGCACTTGAACCGTGCAGGCGGTTCACCCTGTCCGGGCATGGTGTTTTTCGCTGAAATTCAGCAGGGAATTGCCGTGTCCGCGGCGGGGACAAAAAGGAAGAGACATCTGCGGTTTGCCCGTAGGCTGCTAAACCTTGTTTCCGCGCCGTGCTCGGATTAAATGAGTGCCCTTCCTTTTTGAACGCCTACCTTTTCCTTGTTAGATAGTCTGGCGCAAATCAGAGAGCGGCGACCGCTCCGCAGGATACCGCTGTAAAAACCTGTCACAAAAACTGGTAATCCACTTTATCCACAGGACTTTCCACAGGGTATCTGGGGATAACCTTGTGCATAAAGTGGATAACTTTTTGTATACACCCTCGCAAGCCGCCGTATATCTCGGTTTTTCGACTACGCATTGTAATATCGGCTGTGGAAAAACCACCGCTGCATAATCCACCGCACCTTGTGGAAAACTTGTGATTAGGGCAAATTCACCACTTCAGGAGGGATCATCTATGTCCGAAGAAACCCCGTCCATTGCCGCACCGGAACAGAATGCCATCGCGGAAACCGGCTCGATTACGGCAAAAACAGCGCGCGGAACGATACACTGCATCACCATTGTCGGCCAGATCGAGGGCCACATGGAACTGCCCGCACAGAACAAAACCACCAAGTACGAGCACCTCATCCCGCAGATTGCGGCAGTGGAGCAGGCGGAGGAGATCGACGGTCTGCTCGTGCTGCTCAACACGGTAGGCGGCGATGTAGAAGCCGGACTTGCCATCGCTGAGCTAATTGCAGGCATGAAAAAGCCGACCGTGTCGCTCGTGCTCGGCGGCGGGCATTCGATCGGCGTACCGCTGGCCGTTGCCGCCAAAAAGAGCTTTATTGCCGTTTCCGCCGCTATGACCATTCATCCGGTGCGGATGAACGGCACGATCATTGCTGTGCCGCAGGCATTCGAGTATCTGGCAAAAATTCAGGAGCGCATTGTGGATTTCATCACCTCGCACTCACATATCACCGCCGAGCGTCTGCAGCAGCTTATGCGCGAAACCGGTCAGCTGACCGCCGATGTCGGCACCGTGATCTCCGGCAATCAGGCCGCCGCACTCGGACTGATTGATGAGGTCGGCACGCTTTCGGATGCGCTGGAAGCGCTCTATACGATGATTGGCGAGCACAAAACGCAAAAAAGAGACGGTAAATAACCGTCTCTTAGCTTGTCGAAAAAGCAATATTTGATTTTTATGCTTCGTGCGGCAGCACGCATTCAATCGAATTTGCTTTGCAAATTCATAAATTCCGGGAGCATGGCCCAGGCCACCCTCTCTTGCCGCTATGCGGCAATTCACCTTGTGTATCTCGGAATTTATACAAGGGAAGAAAAAATGTGCCCGTCAGGGCGCGGTTTTTCTTCGGTTTCGCTCGAAAGCGTGGTTTCGAGCGAGAAGCTGCTCGGAAAACGTTAGTTTTTCGACAGCCTCAGAGACGGTAAATAACCGTCTCTCCGTCTGTCTTTTGCATTATACGCTCTGTTTTTTCTGTTCCGGCAGCTGTGCCAGCACGATAGCGCCAAACATCAGCACACAGCCGAAAATCTCTCGGCCGGACAGCGCCTGACCGAGAATAAGCCAGCCTGCGATAACCGAGATAACCGACTCCAGACTCATGATAAGCGATGCTACCGCCGGGTTCATGCCCTTCTGACCGACAATCTGCAGGGTATACCCCACGCCGGACGACATCGCGCCTGCATACAGGATGGGCTTCCATGCCGCGAGGATGTTCGCCCAGGTGGGATGCTCGAAAATCAGCATGCCGACACCCGCAACGAATGCGCAGACCCAGAACTGGATGCACGCCATCTTCACGCCGTCCACCAGCGGCGAAAAATGGTCGATGACTGTGATATGGATGGAGAACAGCAGCGCACACGACAGACCGATGAGGTCGCCCATCGCGAAGCCGAAGCTGCCGCCCGTCATGCACAGGAAGTACAGCCCGGCCATTGCCAGCGCAACGCCGCACCAATGCTTCACACCGCATCTGCGGCCGAACAGCAGGCCGAGCAGCGGCACGATCAGGATGTAGCACGCGGTGAGGAATCCGGCCTTGCCGACTGGCGTATACAGCAGCGCGAACTGCTGGGTGATGCTGCCCGCGCACAGCGCCGTGCCGCAGCACATACCGCCGATAACGAGCGTTTTGCGGGCTTTGCGGTGCTCCTCGGGCGCTTGCTTCGGATGCGGGCCGCCGCTTTTGCCCAACACCGCGATGACCGGCAGCAGGACCAGTCCGCCGATGACGTTGCGCGCGAACACAAAGGTGAACGGTCCGACATACTGCATGCCGACGCTCTGCGCCACGAACGCCACACCCCAAATCGTGGCCGTCAGCAGCAGAAACAAAGAGTTTCGCAGCTTCATATCTGTTTTTCTCCCTCATTTGCGGATTTTTTCATAAAAAAAGAACCGCTTATAAGCGGTTCTTCATGGAGCTGCTAACCAGATTTGAACTGGTGACCTCATCCTTACCAAGGATGCACTCTACCGACTGAGCTATAGCAGCATTGGCAGGGGCAGTAGGGATCGAACCCACGGCACTCGGTTTTGGAGACCGATGCTCTACCAGCTGAGCTATACCCCTATAAAGTGGCTCCTCAAGTTGGACTCGAACCAACGACCCTGCGGTTAACAGCCGCATGCTCTACCAACTGAGCTATTGAGGAATATAAAATGCTGGCACACGCTGTTTGGATGGTTTATCGCAATCAGCTTGTATATTATAGCGCGGATACAGCTTATTTGTCAATAGGTTTTGCAAAATTTTTTCGCAAGTTTTTTGCTTCCGCGCAGAATGTCAAAGAGGGACCCTCTCGGGTCCCTTCAGTCTGTCAAAAAAGTATTATTTTAATTTTTACGTTTCGTGCGGTAGCACGCATAAAATAGAATTTGCGAAGCAAATTCATAAATTCCGGGAGCATGTATCTCGGAATTTATACAAGGGAAGAAAAAATGTGCCCGCAGGGCGCGGTTTTTCTTCAGTATTCGCTCGAAAGCGTGGTTTCGAGCGAAAGGCTGTTCGAAAAACGATAGTTTTTTGACAGCCTCGAGGGACCCTCTCGGGTCCCTTTTCAGGCTTTATTCGGTAACTTTCGTGCCGGTAACGATCGCCTTCGGCGAACCGGTGAGTTTTTTACCGGTATACGGCGTGTTGATTCCCTTGGATTTATACGTTTCGTATACCTTCTCGGTATCCCAGTCCAGCAGCACCAGACGGGCGAAATTGCCTGCCTGCACAGCACGGTCGGTCAGACCGTAAATCTCGGCAGGAGCCTTGCTCATGCGGTCAACAAGCTGCATCGGCGTGAGCTTGCCGGTCTGAACGAGGTAAGTATTGCACACCGAGAATGCGGTTTCCAGGCCGGTGATGCCGGACGGCGCCTTTGCGAACTCGCGGGCCTTCTCCTCCGCGGTGTGCGGCGCATGGTCGGTTGCCACCATGTCGATGGTGCCGTCCGCCAGAGCCGCAATCAGCGCCTGACGGTCAGCCTCCTTGCGGAGCGGCGGATTCATGCGCGCATAAGTGCCGTGTGCCGGCACATCATCCTCGGTCAGCGACAGATGATGCGGCGTGACCTCGGCGTAAATCTTCGCGCCCATCGCCTTGCCCGCCCGAATGAGCGCGACAGACTGCGCGGACGAAACGTGCTGGAACAGCACCCGTGCGCCGGTATCGAGCGCCAGCGCAATGTCACGGCCGATCATTGCAGATTCCGCGCTCGCCATTGCGCCCGGTACGCCGAAATGCTTGGCGGCCGCCGAGCCGTAGTTCACACCCGGGGACGGCACGAGCGACGGCTCCTCCTCGTGGAAGGAGAGCAGCGTGCCGCGCTTGGCGGCTTCCGCCATGGCGGTGCGGCACAGCGCCGCACTCGTCAGATTGATGCCGTCATCGGTCAGGCACGGCGCGCCCGCTTCGAGCAGTGCGTCAAAGTCGGTCAGCTCCTGCCCTTTCAGGCCCTTGGTGACCGAGCCTGCCTGCAAAACCTGCACCGGACAGTCCTTCGCCTTGTCGGTAACGTAGCGGATGATCTCGGGTGTGTCACAGGTCGGCACGGTGTTCGCCATGCAGATTACCGTGGCATAGCCGCCCGCGGCTGCCGCCGCTGCACCGGTCAGCACGTCCTCTTTCTGGGTCTGACCCGGATCGCGGAAGTGCACATGGCCGTCCACAAAGCCGGGAGATACCGTCAGCCCGCTCGCGTCATACACCGTGCAGCCCGCGGGCGCGTCGATGTGCTCTGCCACCTGCGCGATAACGCCGTCGTCACCGATCAGCACATCACACAGCGCATCCATCTGCGTATACGGGTCGAGAACCCGTCCGTTTTGAATCAACAGCATGGTAAAACCTCCGTTTTATCTCGTTTAATCGCGGTAGAACGCACCAAAGCCCTTGTATGCCATATACAGATCCAGCTTGGCAATGCACTCGAACGGTGCGTGCATGGAGAGCACCGGAACGCCTGCGTCTACGGTGTCAATGTTGCGGTTTGCGAGGTACATGGCAACCGTGCCGCCGCCGCCCTGATCAACCTTGCCAAGCTGACCGGTCTGCCAGATAACGCCCGCCTTGTCAAAGATGCAGCGGATGCGCGCCATCAGCTCAGCGGTTGCATCCGAGGTGCCGGACTTGCCGCGTGCGCCCGTGTACTTGACGAGCGCGAAGCCGCAGTTTGCGCGCGCATCGTTGCGCTTCTCGGAGACCTCCGGATAGTTGGGGTCAAAGGCGTTGCAAACGTCGGCAGACAGGCAGACCGAGTTCTCAAAGCACTCGTCGAGCAGCACGTCCTGGGCGCGGCAGAGGTCGGCCATAAAGGTGTCGAACGCGCGGGACTGCATGCCGGTTACGCCGTCCGAGCCGATCTCCTCCTTGTCCACCAGCAGGCAGACGCCGGTATGTGCCGGAGTCTCGGTCAGGTCGAACAGAGAGGTTGCCGCCGGGTAGGAGCAAACGCGGTCGTCGTGGCCGTACGCGCCGACAAACGAGCGGTCAAAGCCGATGTCGCAGGCGTCAAACGCCGGAACGCAGCACAGCTCTGCAGACAGGAAATCCGCTTCGGTCATGCCGTACTCGCGGTTGAGGTGCTCCATGATGGCGAGTTTGATCTTCTCGCTGCACTTTTCGTCCACGGTTTCGCTCGGAACCGAGCCGATGAGGATGTTCAGACCCTCGCCCTTGATGACCTCAGTCGCCTTGCGGGTCATCTGCTCGGTTGCAAGGTGCGGGAGCAGGTCGGTGATAACGAACTTCGGGTCGGTCGGCTTGTCGCCTACGCGCACCTGCACGCGCTTGACCTCGCCGTTCTCGCACACGCAGACAACGCCGCGCAGCTCGAGCGGAATGGCCGTCCACTGGTACTTCTTGATGCCGCCGTAGTAGTGGGTCTTGAAGAACGCCATGCCGTTGTCCTCGTACAGCGGCACGGTGCGGATGTCAACGCGCGGTGCATCGAGGTGCGCGGCGGTCAGGCGCACACCCTCGGCGAGGCTCTTTTCACCAATAACAGCCAGCATGATGCCCTTGTGGCGGTTGATGCGGTAGATCTTGTCGCCCGGACGAAGCGTGTCGTCACGCGTCCAGGCACGGAAGCCCTTGCTCTCAGCCATGCGGGCGATTTCCAGCACAGCGTCACGCTCGGTTTTGCTCTCGTCGAGGAATTTTTTGTAACCCTCGGCGTAGGTCTGAATGCCCTGCTTGTCCTCGTCGGTCAGACGGTCAAAGCCGGTCTTTTTGTCGTAAAAAAGCTGTTCGGAAGTCATGTTGCATTCTCCTTTTTTAATCCGAATCACTTAATGAGTTGACTGTATAAAGCATCGGTGTCCCGATAGAGTGCATCGAGATCGCCGTTGTTTTCGATGATAAAATCGCATTTTTCGCGGTAAAACGCGTCGTTCGGCTGCGCATCGATGCGGGCGCGTGCGGCTTCATCGGACAGACCGTCCCGCTCGATGATACGGGCAACGCGCGTGTCGTGCGGCGCGAGCACAGCGATGATTTTGTCGCAGAAGTCATCCGCACCGGCTTCAAACAGGGTCGGCGCATCGTACAGCACGATTGGACACGCGCTCTGCGCGCGGATGGCCTCGAGCGAAGCCGTGCGAATATACGGTGTGGTGATTTCGTTGAGCTGCTGCAGCTTTGCAAGGTCGGAAAACACGATTTTCGCGAGTTTCGGACGGTCAAGTACGCCGTTCGCGTCGGTTACGCCGCCGAAGGCGGTATCGAGCGCGGACAGCATTTCGCGGTTCTCCGCGCAGAGCGTGCGGTAGACGGCATCCGCGTCCACCCAGCCTGCCCCGAGAGCGCGCATACGCGCGGCAACCGTGCCTTTGCCGGTGCCGCTGCCGCCGGTCAAGCCGATGATTTTCATTAGTTTCACTTCCTGATTATTCTCCCTTAAAGAAGTCCGAATCTATCTTTTTTATCACATATTGTGTCTCAACCGAAACGCCAACATTATGTTCAATCATCAGATTGACCAAGCGTATCCCATCCACCAAAACAATGTTTCCTCTATTTTCAGCATATTTTTTCGCATCATCCGAAAACCGTGCTGTTGTGATAAACAATCCGTGTGCAGTCCCGCTCGGTAAGGCACCATAAAATTTTTGCAGTTCCGGGCGGCCTACTACCACTTGCGGGTCCCATCTTTTCGCTTGAATATAGATTTTACTAAAGCCCAATTTATCTTGCCGAATCACGCCATCTATGCCACCATCACGCGATTGATGGCTTATTTTGCTGAGATCTCGTTCTGAAACGCCATATCCCATTTTACCCAACAAGTATGGCACCAACCATTCAAAAAATGCCGGCGTTTGTTCCATAATCTCTTGAAGCAATTCATCAGCCAGCGATTTGTTTAGTGTATCAACTGCTTTTGTAATCAGTTCATCCGGTGCTTCATCTATCAAAGGTTGTACGTCGCTTTGGGGACTTTCACAACGTAATTCAACATTTTCATCTTGAACTTTTTCAGAATTCAGATATTCTGTAAATCCTTTATAGCGGCTTAAAACCGTATTATCTATCTTTTTCAAGCGTTTGGAAAGGAGTTTTTGCCCATCTGTTGTGATTCGGCAATAACCACGCTTCGCAGAACAAATCAACTCTGCTTTCATCAGATATGCCTTTGTCCAAGCTACTCTATTGCTGAACACAGTTCCCGGTTTGTTAGGTGCCCTCTCCGCCAATTCATCCTCTGTCAGATGACGTTTTTTAGCAATCGCATCCTGTATATCAGATAGGCTATGTATTCGATTATCTGCTAATACACGCAAAAAATCCGCATACATTTCATCATATTTCGGAATAGCCATGTTAAACCTCCACCACCGAAAACCCCGCCGCTTTCTTGATACGGTTCGCCACTGCAAGACCGAGACCTTCATCTGAGGGGCACTGCGCCCAAATCTGCGTTACGCTGGTATCATCGAACGCCCGCAGGCGGTCGAATACCTCGCGCGCCTGTGCACCGAGATCGTCCCTCGAGCCGAAGCACTCCACGATGCAGTTCGGGAACATATTCTTGTACTCATCAAAGCACAGTACGCCGGTGGAGTCCCCGATATGCGCTGCAATGTACTTTGCCGTGTCCTGCGGATCGCCGCGCACGACCGTTACGGGCGCTTTCGGCGCATAATGCCGGTATTTCATGCCGGGCGCCGACACCTTCACGTCATCCCCGATCTTCTCGTACAGCGCGCGGTCAACATCCACCTCGCCGAGCACCGAGCGCAGCTGTTCGAGCGTGATGCCGCCCGGACGCAGCAGACGCGGACGCTCGAGCGCGAGTGTGATTACCGTGCTCTCCACGCCGACGCCGCACGCGCCGCCGTCCAATACAGCCGCAATCTTGCCGTCCATATCATGCATGACGTGCGCCGCCGTGGTCGTGGACGGTCTGCCGGACGTATTCGCGGACGGAGCCGCCAGCGGTACGCCGCTCTCCCGAATCAGCGCACGCGCCATCGGGTGCGACGGCAGGCGGATGCCCACGGTGTCCAGTCCGCACGAAACCTCGTCCGGAATGCAGTCGCCCTTGGGCACGATCATGGTCAGCGGACCCGGCCAGAACGCCTCGGCAAGCTGCTTTGCCTGCGGCGGAACCGCCGGACACAGGTCGTAAATCTGCTCGAAATCCGCGATGTGGACGATCAGCGGGTTATCCTGCGGACGGCCTTTCGCAAGGAAAATTTTCTTTACCGCCTCGCCGTTCAGCGCATTCGCCGCAAGGCCGTATACGGTTTCGGTCGGCATGCCGACGACCTCGCCCGCTCGAATCAGTTCTGCGGCGGTTTTTACCGCGTTTTCGTCGGTTTCCGGTGTCAAAAGAGTTGTTTTCATCAGTTTACACTTCCATTTATGATATCAATGGTCTTTTTCTTCCACTTTGGTGACGATGCCGTTTTCCAGCGTCAGGTCGAGCGTTACCTCATCAAACGGCTGTGCAATGAGGTACGAAAGGCAGGTATCGGTGTCTGTATAGTCCGGCGTGCCGAGCAGCTCACGCACCTCGTCTGCGCTCATGCCGACAAGTTCGATGCTGTCCTGCAGGTCGCTGACCATGAAATGCCGCTGGCTCGGTGCGGTTTTCGCCCAGTTTTCCGCAGAAAACGTCTTTGGCACGCCGATACCGAGGTCAAAATAACGGTTTGCGTTCCAAATCCCGCTCCCCACGAGCAGGATTGCCAGCACGCACGAAATACACCAGTGGACTTTCTTCGTCCCGCCGCGAAACAGCTGCACACTCGCCGCAAGAAATACGGCGATGCCCAGAACAAGTAAAATTACACCACTTCTTAACATGAAAATCCTCCTTTTATTATAAGGGTCTGTGACCCTTGTTTCCCACCAAAGAGAGGTTTATCGTACATTCACCATGCTATACTCCAATTATAAAAGAAAGGAGTGCTTCGCATGGCAAAGAACAAGAACATTTTCGTCACGATAACAGGCTTTAATCACTATTACGGCCTCGAACCGTTCAAGATCGGCAATCTTATCCGATGCATCAAGGAGCCGAGCAACCCGTATGACAGTGATGCCATCCGCGCGTTTCTGCCGTACATCGGCAAGGTCGGCTACATTGCCAACAGCCCGCAGACCAAGGCCGGCGGCACGGAAAGCGCATCGCGCATTTACGAGCGCGTGCCCAAGCGGTTTTACGTCCGCGTGCTGTTCACCACCTGCACGAAAATTATATGCCGCGTAGAGTTCGGCGATATGTCCGATCTGAATGCTGAGTTGGAGAGCCAGACCGAGGACAAGTGGGACGATTGGGACAATGAGGATGACGAAATCCAGTTCTAAGGCTACATTTCGCTCTGCTCTTTCAGCTTTTCCGCTGTGTCAGCCGCGATGAGTGCGTCTAAAATCTCGTCCATATCGCCGTTCAGGAACTGATCCAGCTTGTAGATGGTCAGCTTGATGCGGTGATCGGACACGCGATTCTCCGGGAAATTGTAGGTGCGGATGCGCTCCGAACGGTCGCCGGTGCCGACCTGGCTTTTTCGGTCGGCGGCGATGGCCGCACGCTGCTTTTCCACCTCGGCCTCGTACAGCCGCGAACGCAGAACGGACAGCGCCTTGTCCTTGTTTTTGTGCTGGCTGCGCTCATCCTGGCACTCTACGACCGTATTTGTCGGAATATGGGTGACACGGATAGCCGATGAGGTCTTATTGATGTGCTGACCGCCCGCACCGGATGCGCGGAACGTGTCGATGCGTAAATCCTTCGGGTCGATGTAGAAGTCGAGTTCTTCCGCTTCGGGAAGGACAGCCACGGTGGTTGTCGAGGTGTGAACGCGGCCCTGACTTTCGGTCTCGGGCACACGCTGCACGCGGTGTACGCCGCTCTCGAACTTGAGCCGCGAGTACACCTTGTCGCCTGCCACGCGGAACACGATTTCCTTATAGCCGCCGAGTTCGGTCTCGGATTTGTTCATGACCTCGGTCTGCCAGCCGCGCTTGTCGGCGTACATCGTATACATGCGGTAGAGGTCAGCGGCAAACAGCGCGCTTTCCTCGCCGCCTGCACCGCCGCGAATCTCAACGTAGATATTCTTCTCGTCGTTCGGGTCCTTGGGCAGCAGCAGGATTTTCAGTTCGTCCTCCATACGGGCAATGTCGCTTTTCGCCTGCTGCAGCTCCTCCTGCGCCAGCTCCTTCATGTCCGGGTCGGACAGCATTTCGGTCGCGTCCGCAAGCGTGCGCTGTGCCTGCTCGTATTCGCGGAACGCCGTGACGATCGGCTCGAGTTCGTTGCGCTCGCGCAGCAGCTTGGCCGCCCGGTCGGGGTCGTCGTATAAATCCGGCGCGGAAAGCCGCATTTCCAGCTCGTCCAGCCGCGCCGCTAAGACTTTCAGTTTTTCAAACATATTCTATCTCCAAATCGTGTGAAGCACGGAAAATTCATCAAAATTGCGTTTACCAGCGTCCGGTGAATATCAAGCCCATGATGGAGCAGTATTCGCGGCACCTTACCGCCATCCACTGCCCCGGATACGGCGTTTTCGCGGGAACGCCTGCGTCGCCCAGACCGGCATGCGCCAGCAGGCGGCGTGCACGGGCAAGATGATAATCATTTGTAATTACGGCAACCGCTGCGCCCTCGGGCAACAGCTTTTTTGCGTTGGCGATATTCTGGATGGTCGTGCTCGACTTGTCCTCCAGGATCAGCCGTTCTGCGTCTGCGCCGTGCGCGACCATGTAATCCTGCATGGCGGCAGCTTCGGTGCACGGCTCATCGCCGCCCTGACCGCCGCACAGGATGGCCTGACTGCCCGGATTGACGTTCAGCACCGCGATCGCCGTATCGCATCGTGCCGCCAGAGCCGCCGACGGCTGTCCGTTCGGATTGACGAGCGCACCCAGTACCAGATAGTAATCCGCCTGCGGCGCAGCTGACGGGTCATCCTCGTCGAATGCTATGCCGATCACAAACATCTGCACCGCCGCAAACGACAGCACAAACAATGCAAACAGTACGCGTCCCACGCGCGACAAAAGGCGACACGCCTTATGCTTTTCGCGTCCGCAAAGCATCAGCCATTCCCCCGTACAGCCGATGGCAAGCGCCAGCAGGAAAATACCGCCGAACCGCGACGGCTTCCAGAACAGCTGCGGCACGCCAATGACAGCGAACAGCACCGCAAGCCCTATCCATACCCTTTTTTCTTTCATTGCAGTTCCTCCAGCTCGGCCGCAACGGCTTCCCATTCGTCCATTTTTGCGGCGAGTTTTTCGTCACAGGCTTCTTTTTCGGTCATCAGCTCGAGCAGCTTGCCGGAATCCGATGCCGCGTCCACCATCTGCTGTTCGAGGTCGGACGACTGCGTTTCCAGCTGTGAAATCTCGCGCTCAAGCGTGTTCAGCAGCTTTTGCAGATTCTTTGTGCCGCCGGTGCGCTTAGGTTTTTCGGGCGGCTTGGGTCCGTCGTCCAGTGTCGGGACGGCGGCCTTTTTCTTTTTGGGCGCCGGTGCGGGCGCCGCTTCCGGCAGTGCGCCGCCGCCCTTGGCGCGCCAGTCGAGGAACACACTGTACGAGCCGATAAAGTCGGTCAGGTAACCGTTTTCGAGGTAGAGCACGCGGGTTGCAAAGCGCTCGACGAAGTAGCGGTCATGCGAAACAAACAGCAGCGTGCCGTCGAATGCCTCAACCGCCTCCTCAATCCACTCGCGAGATGCAAGGTCAAGGTGGTTGGTCGGCTCGTCGAGGATGAGCAGATTGAGCGGATCGTACATCAGTTCACACAGGCGCAAACGGCTTTTCTCACCGCCGGACAGCATATCCACGGTTTTCAGCTGGGTTTCACCGGTAAACTGGAACGAACCGAGCCGGTTTCGCGCCACCTGCATGGATACGTTCTTGTCGTAGATGAGCGTGTCGATGAGGTTGCGGTGCGGATTGGCAAAATACACCTGCTGCGGCAGGTACGCCGGCTTGAGTCCAACGCCCTTGCGGATGACGCCGCCATCCGGCACTTCCTCGCCGAGCAGGATTTTCAGCATGGTGGTCTTTCCGGCGCCGTTTGCGCCAAGCAGCGCGACACGCTCGCGGTTGCGGATGTTGAACGATACATTGTGTAATATTTCTCGTCCGTCATAACTCTTTGTAATATCACGAACCTTGAGCACTTCCTCAGTCTCGTAGTTCGGGTCACCAAACGTGACGGTCATCTTTTTGTCGGTCTTGGGCCGGTCAGTGACCTTCATACGCGCAATGCGCTTCTCGATGGACGCGGCACGCTTTGCCAGATGCTCGGTGCCGTGCTCGTGCATGGAACGCGCAGTCGCCTCCAGACGCTTTTTCTCCGCCAGCTCGTGCTCGTGGTGCTTGAGCTGCTCCTCACGGCGACGCTCACGCTCGACCGCATAGTACGAGTAATTGCCGTTGTAGAAATCGCAGGTGCAATCGTGGATTTCAATCACGCGGTCGCAGCACTGGTCGATAAACCAGCGGTCATGCGAGATAATGAGCACGGTGCCGCGGTAATTCTCCAAATAATTGCCCAGCCAGTCCACAGCGTCCATGTCGAGGTGGTTGGTCGGCTCATCGAGCAGCAGCACGTCGGTCTGTTCGAGAATGATGCGGGCGAGGTTGATGCGCGTTTTTTCGCCGCCGGAGAGCAAGTCAAACTTCTGCGAGCGCATTTCCTGCGCGATTTCAAGACCGTTGCACACACGATTGATCTCGTAATCTCGGTTGTAGCCGCCGAGGATTTCCAGCCGCGTTTCCAGCTGCGCGTAACGCTTGAGCAGCGATGCGTCATCCGGCTTGCGCGTCATTTCATCGGTCAGCGCGTCCATTGCTGCCGCAACTTCGTCGGACTCCTTGAACGCCAGACGGAGAATATCCTCCACGGTCGATTCCGGCGGAAAATCCGGCATCTGATCAATGACACCTGCGGTTCGTCCCTGTCCGAACGCAACGTGTCCGCCGTCATACGACAGTCTGCCGGTCAAAATATTGAGTAAAGTGGTCTTTCCGGCGCCGTTTGCGCCTAAAATAGCAACCTTTTCGCCCGGCTGAATGTCGAAGGAAATGTCCTTCAGGATCAGGCGGTCACCATAATATTTGGTCAGGTTTTGTACGGTAATATCTGCCACGGAGAGAACTCCTTTCAATGCACTTTTATTCAGTTTATATTATAGCACAATGTGCCCCATAATAGGAGAGAAAACCTGCATAATTTGCAGATTTTTGCGCGGTTTTCTCTGCTCGAAAACGCAAAAAAGCTGTCTCGAAAGACAGCTTTTTATGGAAATTCAGAGCAGCAGCGGCAGCAGTTCCTCCGCGCGGTCGACTACATGCTTCGCGCCTGCGTCCTCCAGCTCCTCTCGGCCGCCAAAGCCGAACGTCACGCCGATGCAGTCAATACCGCATTGCTTTGCACCTTCCACATCGTGCAGGCGGTCACCGACCAGTACAGCCTGTGACAGATCCTGCACCTGCAAACGGTCGAGCGCCTGCTGTGTGACCTGTGCCTTTGTGCCGATTGTGCCATCCAGCGTTGCACCGGAAACCACGGTGAAATACTGCGCAATATCAAAGTATTTGACGATTTTATCAATGAAAAACGCCGGTTTGGACGATGCAGTAGACAGGGTCTTTCCGGCGTCCGTCAATGCCTTCAGCAGCTCCGGAATCCCGTTGTAGAGCATGTTCTCCTTCCAACCGATCACGCCGAATCGCTCACGGTAGAACTCAATTGCCTGCTTTGCCTCGGCGTCATCGAAGCCGTAGCTGCGGCGGAATTCGTCGTACAGTGGCGGACCGATAAAGCGCTCCAGAGGCTTGAGCTCCGGCTCGTGGATGCCCATTTTATCCAGCGCATACTGCACCGATTTAGTAATGCCCTCGCGTGAATCGGTAAGTGTGCCATCCAAATCAAATAAAATATACTGATACATCGGCGCTTTTCCTCTCAGTAGTATAGAAAAAGCAGCAACTTTCGTTGCTGCTTAGATGTAGGCGT
>NZ_QUIX01000014.1:0-80198 GCF_003480365.1 Butyricicoccus sp. AM32-19
AAGCAAACGCCAGTACCAGTGCAAGAACCTTTTTGAGATTCCCGCAAAAATCTCGAAACTATGGTATAACTCGTGAATTCGGAATATATTCGTGGATTTATTGAACTATTTTAAACTTTATGCACCTCTTCCTGAATACCATTATATGGATACTGCAAGCATTTTTAGGACATCTGTTTCAAAACTTATTTTTGGCAGATTGAACAAAAATCAGATTATAAATTTTACGAATTATATCATCCATCTGTCTGTGCTTAGAATGGGAAATATCCATTTATTGTATCTTTTTCTAAGGCATGCACAACATAAAAAAGTTCATAAAACATCGGATATCCTGCAGATTCCTAATCTAAGTGTATATTTTGAGATTTTCCTTGTAACTTCAAAAAGGTTCTTGCACTGGTACTGGCGTTTGCTTGTGCATTCACCATGTTCGCTGGTGCAGCGTTCACGGATCAGGCCGACATCAAGGTTAAGTCTGATGTAGTGGACACTCTGGTATCGCTGGGCGTTATCGAAGGTTTCGAAGACGGCTCCTTCCAGCCGAACGGTACTGTAACTCGTGCGCAGATGGCGAAGATGATCTACGTTCTGCGTACCGGTAACTCTGACGCTTCTGCGTACAACGATGACAAGACCTCTTTCACTGACATTGGTTCCCACTGGGCTCGTGGCTACATCAAGTACTGCCAGTCCCTGGGCATCATTGCTGGTAAGAGCAACACCAAGTTCTGCCCGAACGACAAGGTAACCGCTCAGGAAGCAGCTAAGATGCTGCTGGTAACTCTGGGTTACGATGCAACCAAGGCAGGTCTGGTAGGTGCAGGCTGGGCTGCAAAGACCAACGCACTGGCTGATGAGGCTGGTCTGCTGGAGGACGTAAACACTTCCTTCACCGCAGCTTGCCCGCGTCAGTACGCTGCACAGCTGATCTACAATGCTATTGATGCTGTAACTGTTGCATGGCGTGATGACGCTTACACCAAGTACAACTACAATGGCAGCGAGAACAAGACCATTGGCGAGAAGTACATGGGTCTGAACAAGACCGTTGGTATTCTGAACGATGTAACCAAGGATACCGATAAGAACACTTACTCTCTGAACGTAACCATCAACACGACTGAGAGCACTGGCAAGAAGTTGGATGCTTTCACTAAGGTTACCAAGGACTACTCCGCTCTGAAGTATCAGAAGGTTAAGGTTCTGTACAAGGACAAGGACAACGTATTTGGCGTTTACTCCATGACCGATGACAACACTGTTGTTTCCAACGTAATGGATAACGTTAAGATGGATAGCAACAAGCTGAAGATCAATGGCACCAAGTACTCCATCGCATCCGGTTCTATCGTATACGTTGACGGTGCGCAGGTATACCGTAAGGCTACTGGCACTGGCACGAACAGCGCACTGGTTGCTGCTGACTTCAGCACCACCAAGAACACTACCTTTACTACTGCTGCTACCATCGATGAGTGGGTTGCTACTCACTCCGAAGGCGATAACATCGGCAAGGCTTCTTCTGTTCAGGCTATCTCTAACACTGACAGCAGCAAGATCAACATTCTGAAGGTGACCACTTACACCGTTAAGAAGGTTACCTACGTTGGCACCGACTACATCAATGCAGGCGGCGCTCGCAAGGATGATGACTACAACTATCCGTCCGACATCAAAAAGGATGACTACGCTGTAATCTCCTCCAAGGGCAACTATGCTGATGACAAGGGCCTGATCACCAAGGCTGAGACTGTTGAAGGCAAGGTTACTGGTACTAAGGGCAACGATCAGGTAATGATCGATGGCAAGTGGTACACCGCTGACTACAAGGCTGGCACTACCAATGTTATCGAAGACTGGCCGTCCTCTAACGCAACTGTAAAGCTTGTTCTGGTTAACGGCTTTGTTCAGTTCGTTGACACTGTTACCGCAGGCACTGCTGACATGGTAATGGTTATCGAAACCGGTTCTTCCAATGGTCTTGGCAACTCCAAGGTTGCTGACCTGATGTTCTCTGACGGTTCCCGCAAGACTGTTGAGTTGGATTCTGATTCCGAGTACGGCTACAATAATACTCCGGTAACTTTCGGTTCTCCGAAGCTGGCTACCTATGAGGTATCCAAGGGCAAGTACACTCTGAAGAAGGTTTCCGGCACCGCTCGCAATGGTTACGATATCTATGCTACCGCTGCTTCTCAGGATGTTGACGGCAACATCAAGGGTAATGTAACTCTGGCTGGCCAGAAAAATGACACTAATAGCAAGCTGTTCTTCAAGAGCGATGCTGTTGTATTCGTTAAGTACAAGACCGATGACTACAAGGTAGTTACCGGTAAGGACGTTGCTAACTGGAGCAAGACCACTCTGAAGTCTGTTGAGGCTCTGGGCGAGCTGACTTCCGGCAACGCATACGCACAGGTAGCTGTTGTTACTATGGACACCAAGCTGCCGGGCGCTTCTAACAGCAACTATGCTTACGCTCTGGACGATCCGTACGAGCAGACTATCGATGGTACCAAGTACACCTTCATCAAGGCTTGGGACGGCACCAAGGAAGTTACTTTCAAGTCTGAGGATACCAACACCGGTATCACCAAGCGTACCGCGTTTGAGTACTCCAACAACTCCGATGGCACTGTTGACCTGACTCGTCTGGACAACAAGACCACCACCGGCGTGAACGGCGAGTACTATGCACTGACCAAGATCACTTCTTACGACGAAGGCACCGGCGCTATCACCTTTGATAATAGCCGCTGCGACCTGAGCACGAAGAACAAGATCAAGGCTGGCGAAACCACTATCCTGTACGTCAACTCCGACGATAAGGTAGGCGTTGGTGCGTTCGACATCGACGTTGCTGAGGATGTAAATGCAGACGGCACCGTAGAGAACAACGTAATTGTTTACTCTGAGGCTGGCGACGATTACATCAACCTGATCGTTGTTGACGTTAACAACTACATGCATTCCTAATCAGTTTTGCTGATTTGAAGGCATAACTAAACCCCCGAGGAAATTTTCCTCGGGGGTTTTCCCTTTCCCCGAAAAAATTCGCAAAAATCCAAAAGTTTTTCTTGCAATTTCGGAAAAATCGGCTATTCTATACCTCAAACAAACGGCGAAACGCCGAACAGGAGGTATATTTATGGGATTTGAATCGTATCGACAGGGCGCGTTCACGAAGCGTTTAGCGGATCTGCCTGACCAGCCGAACATGCAGGCGGCGGAGCTGAAAACGTACTTCGACTCGTCGCCGGAGGAGCTGCGGCAGGCGCTGAACCGGCTGTGCGACGCGCTGGGCGAGTTCTCAGCGGCGGCTAAACTGGGCTACACCGCGAGTGCGGGCGTGCCGGCGCAGACCGTTCAGGACGCGATCGAAAACGTGCAGAAGCAGGTGCGTGATGCGTCGGTGGGCAAGCTGCCGAGCGGCTGCGTGGACGGCGACAAGCTGGCGCAGGACGTGCGCAACCGCCTGACCGCGATTGAGCACGCCGCCGAGTCCGAAACCAACGCGCGCACCGCGGCGGACACCGACCTACAAAGTGACATGAACACCGTCAAAACCACGCTTACGGTTAAAACTGCGTGCCATTTTGGCACTTATACCGGCGATGGAACCGAAAAACGTACCATCACGCTTGGGTATCATCCCAAGGCCGTGCTCGTGTTCCGCGAGGGCTGCTACACCGGTTACAGCAGCGCCATTTACGGCGGTTTGGCGTCCGAGGACGTGCCGCTCATGTACGGCGATAGCGTCGGCCTCGGCGTCACCGCCGACGGCTTTCAGCTGCTCAATAGCCGCAACTGCGCCCTCAATTTGAGCGGATATAAGTACTCGTTTGCCGTTTTTGCGTGAAAATGGGAAAACCCCCGAGGAAGTTTCCTCGGGGGTTTTGTATTCAGCCTAAGCTAAACGGGTGATTACCACTGGGTGTAATTGTTGTTTACATCAACAACCAGAACAGTGATCTGATCATCATCCTCGGAGTAAACGCGAACGTTTACGTGATCCTCAGCCTGATTATCATCGTAGTAGTCAGCCAGACGGATTTCGCCGTTTGCAACGCCTACGCCATCGTCAGAGTTTACATAGAATACTACGGTATCCTTGCTGTCAACCTTGTCGTAGCATACGGAAGCAGTGCTCGAAATCTTATTCTTGCTGCTATCCATCAGGGTGATGTCGCCAGTGCCTTCGTCATATGCAGAAACATATGCGGACTTCTGAGACTTCAGCTCCTCGATGGAGATTGCGTCCTCGCCGTCCTCGGTGTACTTGAATACATCGCCAGCAGACAGGGTTACGGAATCCTCAGACTTATATACCTTCTCTTCAGAACCGTTCCAAGCCTTAACCATGGTGTAGGTAGTGCCGTCGATCTTAGAAGTGTAAGAATCGTCCAGAGCTACCAGATAGTTGTCGTCAGAGCTGCCGCCGGTCTTAGCAGTACCAAAGTCGATCATTGCAACCTGAGCATAGTAGGTGTTGCTGCTCTTGTTAGCAACAGCCAGTGCACCCTTCAGAGACTTGTCGTAGTTGGAAGCGGTCTTACCGGTTACAACCTTGAAGCTCGGGTCGTCGTTGTCAACGCCTGCATCGTAACGTACGAATACGATACCAGTGGACTCGAAATACAGCTTGCTGAGATTCTTAGCGCCATCGCTGGAAGCGATAGTACCGGTTACGCTGCCGTCAACCTTAACGCTGTCGCCAGTAACGGTTACATAGGTATCGTAGCCTGCGGTATCGTCTGCATCAACCTTGGTCAGGGTGTAAACATCCTTGGATACGTCGTAGGTAACGAGAATCGGGGTCTTCAGGTAATCAGTACCAGCCTGAATAACCTCACCCTTGGTGGAGTCATCCTCCCAGTACTTCTTGATCTCAACGATCTTATCGGTGCCGTCAGCGAAGATCAGGCGAGCTTCCTTCTTAGAGGAAACACCGCTGTTTGCGCCAGCGTCAACCAGCAGAGCGATATCGTCAGTACCAACAGTTACGGTATCAACGTAGTATGCGTAGCCGTTTACTACTACCAGCATTACGCGTGCATTCAGCTTCGGTGCAGTTACATCATCAGAAGCCATAGTATACCAGTTGTCGTTGATCTGAACCTTATTATCGCCCTTGGTGGACTGAACCTTGCCCTCAACAACAGTAGCCTTCTCAATCAGGCCCTTCTTGTCTGCATAGTTGCCTTCCTTGGTAACTACAACATAGTCGTCCTTCTTAATGTCAGACGGATAGTTGAAGTCATCGTCAGAACGCTTAACAGACTGGGTAGCAACGCCACCCTTGGTAGTTACATTGATGTAATCGGAACCAACATAGGAAACCTTACCGATTTCATAGGTGGTAACGTTCAGGATGGAGTAATCAGAAGAACCGTCGGTAGCCAGCAGCTCAACCTTGGTACCCTTCAGGTACGGCTTAGCGAACTTGTTAGAACCGCCGTCGCCATACTTGGTAACCCAATCCTTGATGGTCTTTTCGCCATCGGTAGTTACCTTAACGCCATCAACGTAAACGGTGGTAGTAGAAGCCAGATCGTACTTAGTGCCGTCCAGCTTAACCTTCTTGTCGCTGTCCATCTTCAGGTCAGCCAGAACGCCGGTGGTAGAAGTGTTGTCGTCGGTAGCGAATACGCCGTAAACGTCATCCTTTGCCTTGTACAGAACCTTAACGGTCTTATACTTCAGAGAAGCGTAATCCTTCTCGACCTTGGTGAAGGAAGTTTCGTACTTGGTAGAAGAATCGTTCTCATTGATATCGGTAAGAGACATCTCATAGGTGTCCTTGCCAGAAGTCTTAGAGAAAGAGGACAGAGTACCAACGGTCTTCTTCAGGCCCATGTACTTCTCGCCAATGGTCTTGTTAGCAACGCCCATAGCGGTTTCGTCGGTGTACTCACCGTCACGCAGTACAACGGTCTTAGCGTCGATTGCATTGTAGATCAGCTGTGCAGCGTACTGACGCGGGCAAGCAGCGGTAAAGGAAGTGTTTACATCCTCCAGCAGACCAGCCTCATCAGCCAGTGCGTTGGTCTTGGATGCCCAGCCGGTACCTACCAGACCAGCCTTCTGAGCGTTGTAACCCAGGGTTACGAGCAGCATCTTAGCAGCTTCCTGAGCGCTTACCTTTTCGTTCGGAACGAACTTGGTGTTGCTCTTACCAGCAATGATACCGAGGGACTGGCAGTACTTGATGTAGCCGCGTGCCCAGTGGCCGTTAATGTCGGTAAAAGAGGACTTCTCGTCGTTATAGGCGGAAGCGTCAGAGTTGCCGGTACGCAGAACGTAAATCATCTTTGCCATCTGCGCACGGGTTACAGTACCGTTCGGCTGGAAAGAGCCATCTTCAAAGCCCTCTACAATACCCAGCGATACCAGAGTGTCCACTACATCAGCGTCGACCTTAATGTCAGCCGAATCCGTGAACGCTGCACCAGCAAACATGGTGAATGCGCAAGCAAACGCCAGTACCAGTGCAAGAACCTTTTTGAGATTCTTCATAGGGGTTTTCCTCCTTAAAATTTTTTGTACGAGTTCTCACTCGTCGTTAAGTATATTACCATAGTCAAACCAATGGGTCAAGCGAAGTTCGCAATCCGTAACATGAGTGTAACATTACTTGTAATATTACGCTGCCGCCTGGCTTTGGGCCAGATCGCAAACCGGCTCTGTACAACGCGGGTTATACCTTATATAATATAGATGCTTGTTTGCGATTGGGATTGGCGGACAGGTTGTATCCATAAAATGTAACCCGTTTGAAGAAAGCGTTTCTTTGAAATGTTACATATTAGATGGATTTTTTGAAATTTCACCCGCGTTTTTCGGGTAATCGCGACTCCGGCGCGAATCTCAAAAAGGTTCTTGCACTGGTACTGGCGTTTGCTTGCGCATTCACCATGTTTGCTGGTGCAGCGTTCACGGATCAGGCCGACATTAAGGTTAAGTCTGACGTAGTGGACACTCTGGTATCGCTGGGCGTAATCGAAGGTTTCGAAGACGGTTCCTTCCAGCCGAACGGTACTGTAACTCGTGCGCAGATGGCAAAAATGATCTATGTTGCTCGTACGGGCAGCACCAATGCAGATTCCTACAAGTCTGCTACCACTTCTTTCACTGATATCGGCTCTCACTGGGCTGCTGGCTACATCAAGTACTGCCAGGCTAACAACATCATCGCTGGTAAGTCCGCTACCAAGTTCGTTCCGGACGCAACCGTAACTGGTGTTGAGGCTGCCAAGATGCTGCTCGTAACCATGGGTTACCAGCCGGCTAAGTGCGGTCTGACCGGCGCAGGCTGGGATCAGAAGACCATCGGTCTGGCTTCCGAGAACAAGCTGCTGGACGATGTTAATGCAGACCTGTACTCCGCTCTGCCGCGTCAGTACGCTGCACAGATCATCTACAACACCCTGAATGCAGACCGTGTTGTATGGTCCACCGATGCAAACGGCTTTGACTGGTACACCGACCGCGGTGGCAACCGTGAGACCGTTGGCGAGAAGTACCTCGATCTGACCACCTACGAAGCTACCCTGACTGCTACCGGCAAGTGGGGCACTTCCAAGGATCATATGATCATTAACACTATCAAGAAGATCAACAACAACAGCCTGTCTACTCCGGCTGGTCCGAAGACCCTTGACTTCTCTGAGGATCTGTCCGACATGATGTATCAGCGCGTTAAGGTTATGACCGGCAAGAACGACAAGGTTCTGGGCGTTTACACCCTGGATGACTCTGTTGTAACCGCTAACACTGCTGACGTTGGTACCGATGGCGCTAAGATCAAGATCGACGGCACCAAGTACTCTCTGAACGGCGACAAGGTTACCGTTTATGAGAACGGCGCTAACAAGGGTCAGATGACCGCTTCTGATTTCAAGTCCGCTTACCAGTACACCGGTTCTGTTGTAACCTTCTCTGACGCTGCTGACGCTGGCAAGTTCGACACCGCAGTTGTAGTTAAGCCGACCGTAGGCAAGGTTACCTCTGTTTCTTCTGCTTCCATCGTTGCTGGCGGCAAGACCTACAAGTTCGCTGACGACAACATCGTTGACGGCCTGAAGAAGGACGACTACGCTGTAGTTGTTCCGAATCTGTTCAACGACAACAACGACATCACCAAGGCTGACATTGTTGAAGGCGCTTACAATGGCGTTAAGTCTCACGAAGTTCGCGTAGCAAGCAACTGGTACAAGACTTCCGAAGCTACTGCTACTCTGATGAGCGGCATCTCTTCCGGCAACACTGTTCAGCTGTTCGTAGCAAACGGCGTTGCATTCGACGCTAAGAAGATCACTGGCACTGGTTCCGGCGAGCCGGATATGGCTCTGGTTGTTGATACCGGCTCCTTCAAGCAGGTTCGCGTAATGTTTGCTGACGGCACTGTTAAGACCGTTGATGTTGACGGTACTAACCCGACCGCAGGCACTCTGTACGAGTACACCGTTAAGGAAGGCAAGTACAAGTTTGTGACGCCGACCGGCAATGTTGACTACACCTACGTTTCTTCTGCTGTTCTGAATCAGGCGGACGGCACTACCGCAGCCGACACCACTCACAGCGTCGAAAAGTTTGGCACCAATGCGATCGATGATAATGCTGTTGTATTCGTATACAGCGCCAACGAAACCGACGCTAAGAAGATCACCGGCAAGCAGTTGAAGACTATGAAGGTTGGTTCTGGCGCACTGGTAGGCACCGCTGTTGGTTACACCTCCAAGGTAAACGGTATGACCAAGGCTACCTACGTTGCAGTTAAGATGGCTACCGGCACTAACCTGCCGAACAACTTCGACACCAACGACAACTACGGCTACATTGTTAAGGACGCATACAAGGACGGCGACTACTCCGTATACAAGGTATGGATCGGCACTGAGACCGTAGAGGTTCGTGAGGAAGTTACCTACAACTCCACCGAAACCCACAAGGACGCTCGTCTGAAGGGCGACGTAATCGGCTACAGCGCAATCGAGACCAAGGAAGGCGAGCTGCCGGAGATCAAGGACGTAACCCGTTACTCTCTGGCTGTAGCCGGCACCACTCTGAAGGTTGGCGGCGTAAGCGGCTCTACCTCCAGCAAGGTTGCTATCGACGGCGCTAACGAGTACGACCTGACCAAGGATACCGTTATCCTGAATGTAAACTCTTCTGAGGACACCAAGGATATTGGTCTGACCGGCACCGAGCTGTTCGAGGCTGACGATTACACTGTTGGCTCTGCTACCAAGTACGTTCCGAACGCACTGTACCTGCTGGACGGCAATGACATCGAGATGATCGTTGTTGACGCTAACGTCATCAAGAACACCTATGCTGCTAAGGTTGCTTCTATCGCAACTGGCGTAACCGTAGAGGATCGCAATGGCGATGCTGTTGAGGCTGGCGACTACGTTGTAGCTAACGAAGTTCTGACTGTTAAGTACACCAACACCACGGCTACTTCTCAGACGATTACTCTGACCAATGCAAAGACTGCTGATAGCAATGATTCCACTACTATCCCGGTTGCTGCTGGCGCAACTGTAAACGCTCTGGTTTACGTTGTTGCAAATACTAACGTAACCTTCGCTGTTGCTTAATTCGTAATTCTGCTTCGGCGTAATTGCAAAAAGAAAACCCCCGAGGAATTCCTCGGGGGTTTTCCCTTTCCCCGAAAAAATTCGCAAAAATCCAAAAGTTTTTCTTGCAATTTCGGAAAAATCGGCTATTCTATACCTCAAACAAACGGCGAAACGCCGGACAGGAGGTATTTCATTATGGGATTTGAATCGTATCGACAGGGCACGTTCACGAAGCGTTTGGCGGACCTGCCCGACCAGCCGAACATGCAGGCGGCGGAGCTGAAAACGTACTTCGACTCGTCGCCGGAGGAGCTACGGCAGGCGCTGAACCGGCTGTGCGATGCGCTGGGCGAGTTCTCGGCGGCGGCCAAACTGGGTTACACCGCGAGCGCGGGCGTGCCGGCGCAGACCGTTCAGGACGCAATCGAAAACGTGCAGAAGCAGGTGCGTGACGCGTCGGTTGGCAAGCTGCCGAGCGGCTGTGTGGACGGTGACAAGCTGGCGCAGGACGTGCGCAACCGCCTTACCGCGATCGAGCACGCCGCCGAGTCTGAAACCAACGCGCGCACCGAGGCGGACAGCGCCATGCAAACCGACATGAACACCGTCAAAACCACGCTTACGGTTAAAACTGCGTGCCATTTCGGCACTTATACCGGCGATGGAACCGAAAAACGTACTATCACACTGGGGTATCACCCAAAGGCCGTGCTCGTGTTCCGCGACGGCTGCTACACCGGTTACAGCAGCGCCATTTACGGCGGCCTCGCCTCGGAGGACGTGCCGCTGATGTACGGCGATAGCGTCGGTCTCGGCGTCACCGCCGACGGCTTTCAGCTGCTCAATAGCCGCAACTGCGCCCTCAATCTGAGCGGGTATAAGTACGCGTTTGCGGTTTTTGTGTGAAAATGGGAAAACCCCCGAGGAGATTTTCCTCGGGGGTTTTGTTACTGCTAACAAACTATATACAGTTCAATTAACAATTAGCGGATGGTTACGAGAACATCGTTGCCGTCAGCGTCCTGCAGCTGGTTTGCAGAATCGATTGCTGCACCCCAGATGATGCGAGACTCGTCGTTCTCAGCAACAGTCTTGTAGATAACCATGATGTTTGCGTAGTAGTTATCAGCGTCCTTCTTGGTTGCCTTCTTGATGGAACCGGAAGCTGCGTCCTCTGCGTCGGTATCAACATACAGGATGTGGCTGTCGTCCTTATCAACCTTCAGCTCTACCTTAGTGCCGGCAGTAGTCAGAACAGTTACATAATCGCCATCAACATCGGTGATTGCGCCTACAGCAGCGGTTGCACCATCAGCAACGGTGTCAAACTTAACATAGTCTTCGCCGTCCATCTGGTAGCTTACCAGCATGTTCTTCTTCAGATCGGACATAGCGAACTCATCGGTATCGATCTTCAGATTGGTTACAATGCCGTTCTCGGTCAGGAACTTGTCGATAACAACGATATCCTCATCGTCTGCGTTCTTGTCCTTGTAAGGCTCGGACAGAATTACGCCGTACAGGGAATCGTCGCTAATGCTCGGATTAGAGGAAGTATTCTGATCAACAACCATTACCTTAACGGTAGTGTCGGTGTAAGCTACGGTTACAGTATAGTTACCAACAACAGAAGCCCACTTGTCAGCAGCTGCACCGGTAACAACCTTACCCTTGTTGGTTTCGTACTTTACGAATACCTTGGCGTCAGCAGCCAGACGAGTAGAAGAACCACCCTTGGTTACCTTGTTGGAAACCGGATCGTAGGTTGCGCCAGTGATAGCAGCGGTATCCATGCCGATATCATCGCCGTTAGCGATTTTTTCCAGAACATAACCGGTGTTGTTGGTGGTGTAGGTGTACAGAGTGCCGGGAAGCGGCTGCGTCTTCGTTACCTTATTGTTACGATCTCTGCCCTTGACATATGCCTTGGTGGTCTTGGTAGTACCATCGGACAGGAGCAGCTTAGCGTCGAAGTAGTCGCCGTCGAAGTCGGAAGCATCAGCAGCCTTCAGTACCAGAGCCAGCTTATCGGTAGAACCGTTCTTGCAGTCGCTATCGAAGTAGAAGCCGTTCTTAACAACAGCGTACTTCAGGGTGTCGCCAGAATCCGGAGCGTCAACGTCAGCGTCAGCCTTCTTGTACCAGTTGCCGTCAACCTTGATGGAGCCGTCAGCCTTGGTGCCTGCAACCTTGCCGGAAACCTCGTCAGCCTTTACAGCAACAGTGTTGCCGGAAACGGAGTAATCCTTGTTGGTCAGGATAACGTAGTCGTCCTCAGCAATCTTGTCGTAAGCGTCGAGATCGTCGCGGTCAACAGAAGTAGCGGAATCATCCAGAGTGTCTACGAAGTAAGCCTTCTTAGCAGTCAGGGAATCAACCTTAGCAACGGTGAACGGGTCGCATACAGCGTACTCGTACTTCTTGTCGTTGTTGTTATCAACGAAGGTTACAGTGTGGTAAGCTGCCAGATCGCTATACTTGGTAACACGATCCAGTTTCTTACCGTTCGGAGCAACGAACTTTACGGTAGCAGCAAAGTCGTATTCCTTGCCGTTTACCTTGAAGCCGCCGTCGTACGCGTCGATGTCGTCAACCAGAGTGGTAACGGTCTTGTTCTTGTCGGTAGCATAGATACCGTACAGGGTGTCGTCGTCGCCGTTCTTGCCTTCCTTGTACAGCGCCTTAACCTGCTGACCCATCAGTGCAGAGTAATCAGCGGTAGCGTCGAAGGACAGATCATCAGCACCAACACGATCAATAACGGTGGTGTAGGTCTTGTCGTTGTCGTCGTACTTAACGGAAGTCAGGATGCCCTTCGGGTTCTTCAGGCCCATGAACTTCTCGCCAACAGTCGGCAGATCTTCGTCGCCGATCAGGGTCTTGTTGGTGTAAGCGTCATCGCGCCATACAACAGTCGGAGCAAAGATTGCGTTGTAGATCAGCTGTGCAGCGTACTGACGCGGGCAAGCGGAAGTGAAGGAAGTGTTAACGTCCTCCAGCAGGCCGTTCTCGTCAGCCAGTGCGTTGGTCTTGGATGCCCAGTTAGCACCGGTCAGACCAGCCTTGGTAGCGTCGTAACCGAGGGTTACGAGCAGCATCTTAGCAGCTTCCTGAGCGGTTACCTTGTCGTTCGGGCAGAACTTGGTAGCAGACTTACCAGCGATAATGCCCAGGGACTGGCAGTACTTGATGTAGCCGCGAGCCCAGTGGGAGCCAATGTCGGTGAAAGAAGTCTTGTCGTCGTTGTACGCAGAAGCGTCAGAATTACCGGTGCGCAGAACGTAGATCATCTTCGCCATCTCCGCACGGGTTACGGTACCGTTCGGCTTGAAAGAGCCATCGTCGTAGCCGTTAACTACGCCCAGCGATACCAGAGTGTCCACAACTTCGGTGTCAACCTTAATGTCAGCCGAATCCGTGAACGCTGCACCAGCAAACATGGTGAATGCGCAAGCAAACGCCAGTACCAGTGCAAGAACCTTTTTGAGATTCGCGGGAAAATCGCAAAAAGACTTTAAACACCTGAAAATGCCGGAAAATAGACGGTGTATGCAACAATTTCACAAAAACAAAACCGCCGCAAACATCCACAAACTGGATATCTGCGGCGGAATATGTACCGAAAAATCAACAGAAAAAAATAATTTTAATATTGCTTCACAGCCTGAAACCGCCCGTTCCACCGTTACAACAGCCTGCTCCTGCGTATACCCATCCTTAGGACGGAATCGGTTATTCTCCTTGCCTGGCATAATGCCGATCTCGCGCATCGCATACACGCTGCTGCGTGCCCAATCGCCAAGCTGGGTATCATCGGCGTTTGGTTTATCGCTTGCAGCACCGACTCCCGCCGTCATGCTGCCCGCGATCAGCGCGGCTGCACACAAATAACGCCGTTTTTCATAAAAATACCTCCTGCCTGTGAGGTTCTTCACTTACTATAACCGTTAGACGGGGGAAGTGAGACAAAGTTCTCTCAAAAAACTTATTTTCGTGTCACAGTTGACAGGGGCAGAATGGTTATATACTATATATTGTATATAAATTCATTTGGCAAGGGGATAGGGAGCATGAAAAAACGAATGGTTATGCTGTCCGCGCTCGTGCTGTGCGGCTGTATGCCGATGCAGATATCGCATCGCTCGGCATCGTCACCGGCTGCGAGAATGGCACGTTTCAGCTGACGCGCGAGCTTTCGCATCAGGAGGCAACAGTGATTCTGCATCGACTGTACAACGTGCTGTACGGCACGGTTTCGAGCGAAAATTCTGCGAAAATCTATGCCGACAACGCAGTATCGGCCTTTGGACGAAGAATTCGGTTTACCGATGCAGCAGGGCGGCATCCTGCAGGGCAAGAGCGGTAGCAAATTCTGCCCGAAGGATGGCTGCACCATCGAGCAGACGCTCGTCATTATGCTGCGCATGACGCAGAAGGCGTAATCAGGGAGGAAAATCATGCGTATTGTGAAAAAATACTGGCTGCCGCTGCTGGCGCTTGTGCTTGCGATTGGACTGGCGGTCTGGCGAATCGGCTATCTGGAGCGGACGAACACGTCGCTCAGCATAGAAATCGGCAGCAGGGAAGCTCTGCAGAACGGAGAGCCGATTACGCTGGAGAATCCGGTTATTCTGTACAAAAACGAGCCGTATGTGCCGCTGAAAGAGATCGTTGAGCGCCTTGGCGGTACGACAGACGGCAAAACCTACACACTGCACGGTGCTGAGACCGCTGTCTCCGGTGTGGAACGGAATGGCGTATTGTACACGCCGTTTTCGTACCTGTGGGACAGCCACATTCCGCAGATACGGTGGGATAAGAGCCGCAACCGCGTTATCATCACCGAGGCACCGGATGAAATTCCACTGACCCGCCGGTGGCTGTTCTGGCGGCACAAAACCGTGCGCGGACTGCGTGTCGGAGACAGCGAAGCACGGTTCCTCGATCTGTACGGCTCGCCGGACGCACGGGACGAAACGATGGTGGACCTGCTGCGTGTCACCATCGAAAACGGCATCGTAACCGAGATTTTCATGGGACGTTATGAGTAAGCAAAAGGACTTCGTCAAAACGAAGTCCTTTTTTGTATGGCTGGTTATTTGATGATTTGATACATGCGCTCGATGGTCACAATGGACTGCTCTGCGGTGTAGCCGTCGGTTGGGCAGAACCGATTATTTTCCTTGCCCTGCATGATGCCGGTCTGGCGCATGGCGTAAACGCTGCCGCGTGCCCAGTCCCCAAGCTGTGCATCATCGGCGTAGGCAGGGTCGGCGATCAACTCGGTCTGGCCGCCGAGTGCTGCGTACAGGCGGTCGAGCATGGTGGCCGCCTCCTGGCGGGAGATGGTCTTGTACGGACGGAAGGTGCCGTCCTCGTAGCCGGTGACAATGCCGAGTGCGGCGGCATTGTTCACGTTCGGGTCGTCACTGCAGTCGGCGAACTTGGTTTCCGGAGCCGGAATCTCCTTGTTGGGATAGATCTTGTTGTACAGGTTCATCGCCAGCATGGTGAAGTTTTCGCGGGTAATGTCCAGCTTGGGATAGGAGAACGACTCGATGAGACCGTGCTCTTCTGCGGCAGCTACTTCGGTCTTGGCCCAGCTGCTGTACTCCTTGACGTTTGCGGGCAGCAGGGTTTCGCCGCCCTTGCCATCCAGCAGATAAGATTTTGTGCCTCTGCTGCGTGTGCCGATAAAGTGCTGATCGTACCAGAAAATCTGGTTAAAATCATGCTTGCCGACAAATTTTCCGGTTTTCGGGTCAAACAGACCGCAGGTGCCGTTGCCGTCCGCGCCTGCCTTGCCAACACGTTCCCACTTTGTGCTGCCGGTCTTTGCGATGAAGAAATCGGCGTACCAATCCGGTACCATGTCGATGTCATCGAGGATGATGTTCATGTCTCTGTCGGCCAGAGCAAAGAAGGTGACATCTTCAATCAGCGTAGCCGGACCATCGCCGGAATACGGGTCATATACCGGCTTTTTCGCGTTTTTGAAGAGCACGAACACATTGCTGTTTGGCTCATACGTCGCAAGCTCATAACCGGACGGCAGCTTCATCGGCGTCAGTTTGCCGGTTTCATCGGCGAACCAGTAGCTGGGGTGATGATCAGCGTCGTACTGGCTAACCAGTGTTTCCGTGCCGTCAAGCGCAATGTAATAATCGTACTCCACAGGAACAACCAGCTTGCCGGTCGTTTTGTCCAGAATACCATACTTGTGTGTGCTGTCAGCTGTTAGGTTAACCAAATACTGTTTCGCGTTGAGGTTCGAGAGGATAATTTCACAGTTTTCACCGGTAAAGCCGAGTGTTTTCAACTGACCGTAATCCTTGATCTCCTGCTGAACCTTAGTCATAGCCGATTGCAGCGTATCCTGTGCCGAACTGGACAGTTCCGCCGCCTGCGCCGAGAACAGCAATGCACCGCTCACCACAACACCGAGTAACGCCTTCTGAAACCGTTTCATATTTTTTCCTCCTTTTCACTGTTAATGCTTATACTCTCTATCCTGTATATGACAATAACGAATGCCATCGACAGCACGGCCGCTGCTGCGGTGGGGCCATTACCATATATTAGCTTAGACGTTTGTTCCGTATGGTTTGTTCCGCATGTTTCAAAAATTTTTTCTCTGACATCGAATTGGTACGTCAAATGCATAGCCGGAACGCATGGAACGCGTACCGTATGCGCGTTTCTGTACAGGAGAACTGTTATATTTATTGTATAGCTTTTTCCGGAAGGACGCAACAGGAAAGCAGCAGAGGCGGGATTGAAAAATCCTCAAACCGGCGGCGCACATGTTTGACAGACCGAATCCATTCTGGTATAATATTTACACGCCGCCATGGCGGAACTGGTAGACGCAGGGGACTTAAAATCCCCCGGAGTTAAACCCGTGCCGGTTCGATTCCGGCTGGCGGCACCAGAAAAACCCCGTATTTCTTACGAAATACGGGGTTTTTCTGTTAGTTTGATTTAATTTTTATTAAATACAGACTTGTTCAGTGCGCCGTCCTGATGCGCCACGATCGTGGTGCAGACAGCGTCGCCGGTGATATTAACGGCAGTACGCGCCATATCGAGGATACGGTCGATACCCATGATCAGACCGATTCCGGCAACCGGCAGACCGACCGAATCGAATACCATTGCCAACGTAACCAGACCAACCGACGGCACGCCTGCGGTACCGATGGAGGCGAGCGTTGCGGTCGCAATGACGGTCAGATAATCCGCAGGGGTCAGCTGGATGCCGAACGCCTGTGCAACGAATACAACGGCAACGCCCTGCATGATGGACGTACCATCCATGTTGATGGTCGCGCCGAGCGGGATGGTGAAGGACGAAATACGGCGGTTGACGCCGATTTTTTCCTCCAGCGTGTCGATATTCATCGGGATAGTGGCGTTAGAGGTTGCGGTCGAGAACGCAAAGCCCATAACCGGAGCGAATTTCTTGAGGAAACGCAGCGGATTGAGTCTCGTAAGCAGCGCCAGCAGAATCTGGTATATGCCGCAGCACTGGATGAACAGCGCCAGCAGCACCGCGCCCATGTACTTGAACATTGGCACCATGGCGGAGAAACCGAGACCGGCAAAGGTCTTAGAGATCAGGCAGAATACACCAATGGGAGCCAGACCCATGACCATCATGGTCATTTCCATCATAATATCGTTGCCCTGCTGGAAGAAGTTCGTTACCAGCTGGGTCTTATCCTGCAGCTTGGCGAGGATAACGCCGACGATCAGTGCAAACACGATAACCTGCAGCATTTCGCCGTTGGCGAGCGCACCGATCGGGTTTTTCGGGATGATGTTCAGCAGGGTTTCCGCAAAGCTGACCGAATCCGAAGAAGCGGCGACTTCGGCGGTCTGGATCTGCGACATATCCAGACCCATACCCGGCTTGATCAGAAGACCGATACCGAGTGCAACGGCAACCGCCATCATCGTGGTGAAAATGTAGAAGCCGATGATCTTTACGCCGACCTTGCCGAGCGTTTTACTGTCGCCGATGGCGGTGGCGCCGCAGATCAGCGAGCAGAATACCAGCGGTACGACCAGCATCTGCATCAGGCGGATAAAGCCCTGACCAACAACATAAAATACGCCGTTTACCAGCACGTTCTGCACAAAATCCACATCAGTTGCAAACATATTGAGCGCAATGCCGACAATCGCACCGGCGATCAGCGAGATGAAGATCTTTGTAGTCAGACCGAGTTTCTTTTTCTCTTTTACTTCATTCATTTATTTACTCCCGTCTTCCGGTGGGCCATGTATTCGCTCAGCGCGTCATGCCAGTCCGGCATTTGATACAAACCAGTGATACGCAGCATCATGTTATCCAACAGCGTAAAGCGCGGACGCAGCGCAGTGTTCTCGGAGGCCGAGGTGACTGGCACATTTTCCTTGCCGGCGAGACGCAGAATTTCGCGGGCGTACTCTGCACGGGAGCACGAGCCGTCGCACGATGCGTGAAACAGGCCGTACTCGCGGCTGTGCATCAGGCAGTCGATAAAGCCGGCGAGCGCTTTCGCCGAGGTCGGGGAGGAAATCTCGTCCTCCGGCAGATGGACCGCGCCTTCCTTTGCCGCCGTATCGAGCACGCGGTCAACAAAGTCGTACGAGCCGACGCCGTACAGCCACGACGAACGCACGATAACATGCTTGTCGGTCAGTTCGCGCACGAGCTTTTCACCGGCGTACTTGCTCTTGCCGTACATCGTGGTCGGATGGGGATCGTCGAACTCACAGAAAGCCTTGTCCTCGTCGCCGCCGAATACGTCATCGGTCGAGATCTGAATGAATTTTGCGTCGATGCGTCTTGCAGCGGTCGCCAGATTGCGGGCGCCGATGGCGTTGATCTTATACGCTTCTTCGGGGTTCTCCTCGCAGGCCTGCACGTCGGTCAGGCCGGCACAGTTAATGATGACATCCGGATGGTTAATATCGGCGAAACGGCCGACAACGGATACATCCTCAACCGGTACATCGCGGTCGCTGGTTACCAGCTTATATGCTGTGTTGCCGCCGAAACGATGACTAAGCGCGGAACCCAGTCTGCCGCTTGCTCCCGCGATCCAAACGCGGGTTGTAATACTGTTCATAAAACACCTCTCCTGTCGGCCCGGTGCAGCGGAACTGCTCCGGCGCGCATTACCCATTTTATGGGCTGTATATTCAGTATAGCACAAAATTGTTAAAAAAACAACAAAATATGCGGTCTATTTGCATAAGTATGCTCGAATTCCTGCAAACTATCCGATTTGTGCAAAACTTGCTTGCATTTTTATACAAACTGACAAGACAGCTCAGCCGAAGAAAAGAAACAGCCAAAAGCGCGGAGAATTTTTTGGGAATATGGACGCAAATATCTGTCAGCGCTATGATGTCCGTACACCGATCGACGGTATCCGCGGCATGGTCGAGATCAGCCGCCATTATGCGGAAAATACTGCAAATCACCTCTCTGCATACGAAGCGGGGAGGTGGTTTATTTTATATGAAAACATCTGATTTTTATTGTGCAGAATGCTGTAAAAACCTGCGTTGACCTATGCGGTTTTCGGTGATATAATTAACGGATAACAGTGTGGATTGAATCACATAATTTGCCAAGCGTTATTTTGTCTCGAAGGAGGAGCAGGAAATGAAACCGGTTCTGGAGGTTTGTGCCCACTCGGTCGAGTCTGCGGTAAGCGCGGAGCGCGGCGGTGCTATGCGGCTGGAGTTATGCGCAAATTTAATGATCGGCGGTACTTCGCCGGATGAGGATCTGTTCCGCATGGTGCGGGAACGGGTTTCCGTACCGGTTCGTGTGCTGCTGCGTCCGCGCTGCGGCGATTTTTTGTATACGGAAAGCGAATTTGAGCTGCTCTGCCGTCAGGTGAAGCGCTTTGCCGCGCTCGGCGCGGACGGCATTGTCATCGGCGTGCTCACACCCGAGGGCGATCTTGACGAGGCGCGCATGGAAAAGCTGATCGCGCTTGCAGGCGGCTGCGGTGTGACGCTGCACCGTGCGTTCGATGTCTGCCGCGATCCGTTTGCGGCACTGGAAACCGCAAAGCGGCTGGGTGTGGATACCATTTTGACCTCAGGGCAGCAGGCGGACTGCACCGCAGGCGCGGATTTACTGCGCGCGCTGGTTGCAAAAGCAGGAGAGGACGTGCAGATTCTGGTCGGTGCAGGCGTAAACGCCGATGTTATCCGCGATTTGCAGCCGAAAACAGGCGCGAATGCCTTCCATCTTTCCGCAAAGCGGGTGGAAAACAGCAGAATGCAGTTCCGGCGCGAAAATGTGCCGATGGGGCTGCCCGGACTGAGCGAATTCAGTTTGTGGCAGTGCGACGAAAATGCAGTCCGTGCGGCGCGTGAAGCGTTTGATGCGTGCTGCGGTGCGGGTCAGGAGGCGCGGACGTGAAAATAGAAAAGGTACTTAACAACAATGTTGTGGTCGCGCTGGATGAAAACGGTGCGGAGACTGTGCTTATGGGGCGCGGTCTGGGCTTCGGCCGCCGCGCAGGTGACGAAGCACCGCCGGACAAGGTGGAAAAGCGGTTCACGCTGCACTCGGATCAGCTTTTCGACCGGTTCCAGCAGCTGATAACAAGCATTCCGCTGCCGCATTTCCTGATGAGCGAACGCATTATCAACCATGCGAAGATCGCGCTCGGCAAGGAGCTGTCGGACAGCATTTACGTTACGCTGCCCGATCATATCTCGGCGGCCGTCAACCGCTATAAGGAGGGCATTGTACTGCCCAATCCGCTGCTGTGGGACATCCGGCAGCTGTACAAGGACGAATTCCGCGTGGGTCTCAAGGCGAATGAGATCGTCAAGGAGGAGACCGGCGTGGAGTTCACGGATGATGAGGCAGCGTTTATCGCGCTGCACTTTGTCAATGCACAGCTCGGTGGTGAAATCCGCGATATTTACGACATGACCTATCTGCTGCAGGCGGTTTTCCGCATCGTTTACGATGAATACGGTTTCCGTCCGGATGATGAATCGCTCAATTACTACCGGTTTGTCACGCACCTCAAGTTCTACGCACGGCGTATCGTCAGCGGAGAAGGCTACGGCGATGAGGACAGCGATCTGCTCGATGTGGTGCGGTTCAAGTACCCGAAGGCGTATGCCTGTGCGGACAAGATTCGCGTGTACGTCCAGAGGGAGAAAAATTTCCACTCCGGACAGAATGAGCTGCTGTATCTCACCATTCACATCGCCCGTGTGATGGAGCACATTGATGATAAAAAGTAATCACGGAGTCCGTACTGCACAAGCAGTGCGGACTTGTTTTTTGTGCAAAGTGCAGAAAAACAACGCGAAAATTTGGCAACTAATTCGACAGGTTGCTCTTGCCAAGGTGAGAAAAGTTTGTTATACTGCAATTAACAAGTAAACAGTATCCGTTTGAAATGGATTGTTACCGCTTCGGCGGGCAAAACCAGATTTCTCGCAGGAATTGCCATCAAAGGGCAAGTTGTATCTGTGCAGAAGTTTGGTTCTTTTTATTTTCTGTATGTTTTCGGACAAAACAGGCATACTTAAGGCAACACCGCACAATTTACGCGCAAATCACTCGTGTTCAACCATGCGGTATTGCCGAATCAAAAAGGTTGTGAGCTAAATGTTTGGTAAACTGAAAAATCTGTTTGGCGGCGACAGCGGCATCGAGATAACGGCGCCGGTTGCCGGCAAGGTGGTAGCACTGGAGGACGTACCCGATCCCACGTTCGCACAGGGCATTCTCGGTCCGGGCATTGCAATCGAGCCGACCGAAGGACGCATTGTTGCTCCGGCGGACGGCACGGTGGATGTGATGTTTGAGACCGGTCACGCGGTATCGCTGACCACGGCGGGCGGTGCAGAGCTGCTCATCCACGTTGGCATCGACACCGTACAGCTGGAGGGCAGGCATTACAAGGCCTGCTGCAAGGCCGGTGATCAGGTCAGGAAGGGCGACACGCTGATCGAATTTGACCCGGAGGCCATCAAGGCCGAAGGCTACAAGATCGTAACGCCGGTTTTAATCTGCAATCCGGATACGTTCAAGGACGTAAAATCCGTGGCAGGAGAAACGGTTTCTGCAGGCGACGTACTGCTGCACCTGGAAACCAAGTAACGGAAAGGAAGTAATTCTGAGATGAAGACCATTGAATATACGATTACGGATGCACTGGGTATCCACGCTCGACCGGCCGGACTGCTGGTCAAGGAGGCAGGCAAGTTTGCCTCGAAAATCATGATCGCCAGCCCGAAAAAGGAAGTCGATGCCAAGCGCATCATGGGCGTGATGGGACTCGGCGTTAAGGGCGGCGATACCGTAAAGCTTACCATCGAGGGTGAGGACGAGGAGACCGCTGCAGCTGCAATGCAGGCGTTCCTCGAGAGTAATTTGTAAGGATTTCATTTCGCTGGGTGTGAACGGCGATGAAATAGGGGGACGGAAACGGAGTTCGGCTCTCCCATCCGTCAACACAATCGGCCGCTTCGGCGGTCCACAAAATAAGGAGGGGAAACTCTTATGATGAAAAAACTGCAAAAGCTGGGCAAGGCTTTGATGCTGCCGGTAGCTGCGCTGCCGATCTGCGGTATCCTGATGGGTCTCGGCTACGCGATCGCTCCGGGCGTTATGGGCGTGCCGGGTGCGGCCACGAGCGGTGCACTGTATAACATTGGCTTCCTGTTGATAAAGGCAGGCGGCGCGCTGATTGACAATATGGCATGGCTGTTTGTCATCGGTGTTGCAGTCGGACTATCCGACGACCGCGAGGGTACCTCGGCACTGGCCGGTCTGGTATCCTGGCTGATGATGACCAACCTGCTGAGCACCGGCGTTGTTACCACGCTGATGCCCGCAATCGCGGATGATCCGGTAAAAACGCTGGCATTTGACAAGATCCAGAACGTATTTATCGCTATCATCGCCGGTATCATCGGCGCAAGCTGCTATAACCGCTTCAAAAACGCGAAGCTCCCGGACTGGCTGGCATTCTTCAGCGGCAAGCGCTGCGTTGCCATCGTAACCGGTCTGGTTTCCATCGCGGTATCCGTTGTCCTGCTGTTCGTATGGCCTGTCATCTTCAGCGCTCTGGTAGCTGTTGGCGAAGGCATCATCGGCATGGACGGTATCGGCGCCGGCATCTATGCATTCCTTAACCGTCTGCTCATCCCGACCGGCCTGCACCACGCGCTGAACAATGTATTCTGGTTTGACACCATCGGCCTCGGAGACCTGCAGAACTACTGGGCCGGCTTTCAGACCGGCGATGTCGGCATCACCGGCAATGTCATTGGCTGGAGCCTCGGCATGTATATGTCCGGCTTCTTCCCCTGCATGATGTTCGGTGTTGCCGGTGCGGCTCTCGCGATGATCAAGGCGGCCAAGAACAAAAAGGCTGCTATCGGTCTGGTCCTGTCCGCTGCCATCTGTGCATTCATCTGCGGCGTTACCGAGCCGTTTGAGTTCGGCTTCATGTTCCTGTGCTTCCCGCTGTATGTTGTTTATGCTGCTCTGTACGGCATTTTCGCCATTATCACCTACTATGTCGGCTTCCGTGCAGGCTTCTGCTTCTCCGCAGGCGCGACCGACCTCGTATTCTCGTCCTTCCTGCCGGCAGCGAACAACACGCTGATGATCATCCCGCTGGGTATCGCAGCATTCGTTGTATTCTATCTGGTATTCTACTTTGCGATCACCAAGTTCAACCTCAAGACCCCGGGCCGTGAGGATGAAGAAGCCGACTTCGCAGAGGTTGACAAGAATGCCAAGCTGGCAAATAACGACTTCACCGCTATTGCAGCTGCAGTCCTCGAAGGTCTGGGCGGCAAGGAAAATGTAGAATCTCTGGATAACTGCATTACCCGTCTGCGTCTGGAAGTCAAGGACGGCACGCTCGTCGACGAGAAAAAGATCAAGGCTGCAGGCGTGGCTGGCGTAATGCGTCCGTCGCAGACCGCGGTTCAGGTTATCATTGGCACCAAGGTCCAGTTCGTAGCCGACGAAATGGCAAAGATGCTGAAGTAACACTGAAAGCAATTCAACGCAGCCTGAAGTGCTCGCACACGGTTTGGAAATACAGCCGCGTGGGAACACCGAATGGTTAAGAAATCGCAACCAATCTAACTAACCTATCTTGTTTGCATATCACGATTGCGCTCCGCGCAATGGAAAGGGCGGGCACATTGCCTGCCCTTTCTATTTCCGGAGACAGAAGAAAGAGGTATTCCATGAAAATCATTCGCGCTAAGGATTATAACGACATGAGCCGCAAGGCAGCCAACATCATTTCGGCACAGGTTATTCTCAAACCGGATTCCGTACTCGGTCTGGCAACCGGTTCGTCACCGATCGGCATTTACGAGCAGCTGATTAAATGGTATAACAAGGGCGATGTGGACTTCGGCGGCTGCACGACCTTCAATCTGGACGAATATCGCGGCCTGACACCCGATCACGACCAGAGCTACCACTATTTCATGCACAAAAACTTCTTCGACGCGGTGAATGTGCCGGCAGAGCGCATTAATCTGCCGGACGGCGCGCAGCTTGACGCCGAGCGGGAGTGCAAGCGCTACGATGCAGCCATTAAGGCGGCGGGCGGCATTGACCTGCAGCTGCTCGGCATGGGCCTGAACGGACACATTGGCTTCAACGAGCCGGACGAGTATTTCTCCAAGGGTACGCACTGTGTAAATCTGACCGAGTCCACCATCGAGGCAAACAAACGCTTTTTCGCGTCGGCGGATGATGTGCCGCGGCAGGCGTATACCATGGGCGTGCAGACCATCATGCTGGCACGGCGCATCGTGCTGGTGGTTTCGGGCGAAAACAAGGCAGAGACCGTCCGCAAAGCGTTCTTCGGCCCGGTAACGCCTCAGGTTCCGGCATCCATCCTGCAGCTGCACACAGATGTTTCCATCGTAGCGGACGAGGCAGCACTGTCTAAGTGCGGCGATTTGCTCTAAAAAGGAAGAGAAGTTATGGAATTTAGCAATTTGAGGGTATATCAGCCGGACGGCACGTTCAAAACCGGCGGACTGTCCATCTCGGGCGACCGGATTGCATCCGCAGAGGTGAGCGCGGATGCGGTGGATATGGGCGGTCTGTACGCCGTGCCCGGACTGGTCGATCTGCATTTTCACGGCTGCATGGGCCGCGATTTCTGCGACGGCACGCATGAGGCTATCTCCACACTGGCAAAGTATCAGGCACAGATCGGCGTGGCCGCCATCTGTCCGGCGACTATGACCTATCCGGAGGACAAGCTGACACAGATTGCCGAAGCCGCCGCAACCTATCAGGCGGAGAGTAATGACGCGGCGCTTGTGGGCATCAACATGGAAGGCCCGTTCATTTCCGAGGCGAAAAAGGGTGCGCAGAACGGCGCTTATCTGCATGCGCCGGACGCGGCCATGTTCCGCCGGGTGCAGGAAAAAGCCGGCGGTCTGTTCAAGCTGTGCGATCTGGCACCCGAGCTGCCCGGTTCGATGGAGACCATTGACGAGCTGGCGGGCGAGGTGCGTATCTCGATTGCGCACACGACAGCGGATTACGACACCGCCTGCGAAGCCTTCAAGCATGGAGCGCGGCAGGTGACCCACCTGTACAACGCCATGCCGCCGTTTTCTCATCGGGCACCGGGTGTGATCGGTGCAGCCTTTGACAACGATAACGTGGCGGTTGAACTCATCGCGGACGGCGTGCATGTGCATCCGTCGGTCGTTCGCGCGACCTTCCGGCTGTTTGAGAACCGTGTTATCCTGATCTCGGACAGCATGATGGCGACCGGACTGGATGACGGCGAGTATTCGCTCGGCGGACAGGCGGTTACCGTGCGCGGCAACCTTGCCACCCTGCACGACGGCACGATTGCGGGTTCCGCAACCAATTTGATGGACTGCGTGCGCTCGGCTGTTAAAATGGGTGTTCCGCTCGGTCAGGCGATTCGTTCCGCGTCCACCAATCCGGCGTGCGCTATCGGCGTTGAGCACGATTACGGCTCGCTCGAGCCGGGCAAGCTGGCGAATGTGCTCCTGCTGGATGAGGAGCTGAACATTCACACGATTCTGCTGCGCGGCAGAATGCTGGGCTGAACAGCGATTTGATAAAGAAATGAAATGAAAAGAACCGGCATCGAAAGATGCCGGTTTTGCGCTGTTTGGGTTGCATGGTGCGGAAAACTGGAAGTCGTCTTACTTCTTGTCATTGAAGTAGATGATAAAAGCACCCATTACTGCAATAGCAATGAGCAATCCAAACTCATACCAATTACCTAAAAGTTCAACTCCTACGACCGTACCTAAATAACCAACAATCAATGTAACGATTGCTGCCAAAATCGCTTTACCCATATAATCACACTCCTTTGTCAAATTTCGATTTAATATTTCAGCCAATAGTATGCAGTTGAAAACGCCTTACTTCTTCCTCTTTTTCTTCTTCTGCACGCTGTATCCGAACTTGCCGAGATATTTGCCGAGCGCAAAATACTCGCCGTGGGAGTACATAATCAGGTTTGCATCGTTGATATGAAACCGGTCGTTTTCGTCCAGATATGTATCATCAACCGTCACGCCGACCACCTCGGCGATGAACATGGTATGGCTGCCGAGTGCGCGGCTCTCGGTCACGCGGCAGGCGATGTTGACCGGACTTTCCGCGATAGCGGGTGCGCTGACATGCTCGACCGGCATGGGCGTCAGACCGGTTTTCGCAAATTTGTCTACATCACGGCCGCTGACAACGCCGCAGTAGTCGCACGCGCGCGCCAGCTTTTCGGTGGTGAGATTGATGACAAATTCACCGGTTTTCTCGATAATATCGTAAGAATACCGTGACGGACGGACCGAAATCGACACCATCGGCGGGTTGGTGCAGATCGTACCGGCCCACGCTACCGTGATGATGTTGGGACGGTGCGCTTCATCGGCAACGCTGACCATCACCGCCGGAACGGGATTGAGCATGTTGCCGGGCTTCCAGCTTTGTTTACCCATGTTTATCTCCTTTATTGTGCGCGGGATAGACGGCACGCAGTTGTTTTGAAAGTCCGATTACGTCAGCGGCTGCACCGTATAGCGGAGCCGTGCGGGCGAGTGCGGATACCGACGGTAAAACGCGCTTACCAGTCGGTCGGCGACCATGCGGCTGTTTTCGTAATTCGCCTGCGGCAGCAGGATGATATACTGCGAAATGCTGCATCGAGCGATCACATCGCCGCGGCGCAGATTGTTCTGGACAAGCACTTGCAGATTGTTCATTGCGGGGTCCAGACTGCGGCGTGCAAGCATTTCGCCGTCCTTGCCGGAGACCGACAGCAGGCAGATATTCGCTGAATGGCCGTTTCGTGCGATCGAACGGGCTTCGGAACGGTACAGAATCTTGAAAAAGTCGTATTCGCATACCATGGCGCCGCCGTGCGGCGCAGGCTCCGCAAGCTGAGAGCAAACCTCGTCCATGGTCAGTGTGCGGTCGTTTACGGTGCGTGTTGCCTGACGATACAGCGTGCGCAGCGTCTCGGACGGCATAACGCCGAAATGCGCAAACAGCAGCTCGCTCATTTCCTCGTAGACCGACATAGTGCCCTTCATATCGCCGGTGCGGAGCAGACCACGCATGAGGTGCTCATACAGGTCCTCCTGATACGGCTCAATATGAATCGCCTGATGGCACAGCGCAACGGCTTCGGCGGTGCGTTCCTGCTTTTCAAGCAGTTCGATCGCCCCGGCTGCCGTACGGGTGTACAGGCTGTGATAGTAGGCCACGATTGGAATGGTCCAGATTTCATCGGTCATGCGCGGCAGCGGATCGCCGGCATACAGTGCCAGTGCAGCCTGATACTCTGCCAGACGGACATCGTCATCTCCGGCGGCTTCGGCGGCATGAAAATGCGCCTCGAAGTCCTCAATATCGAGGGAAAGCGGTATAACGTTGTTCCAGAAGTATCGTCCTGCTTTGCGGCGGATGAGCAGGCGGCCAAGTCCCGGCTGCAGTTTGTCCAGCGCGATACGAATGCGGTGGAAGATTGATTTGAGCGCATTTCCGGGATCCGCGCTTTTTTCGCCGTTGCTCCAGTATAGATGGATCAGCTCCTCCTGGGCGAACGAGCGGCCGTGGTTATATATCATATAGGCCAACAGTGACCATACCCGGCGGGAACGGTCGTCGCTGTCGGAAATGGTGCGGTCGCCGTATCGAAGGGTAAACTGCCCGAGCATCTACACTTGTAATGTAGGTCCGTTCATCTTTGCTCCCTACCTTTGTATGATGTGTTCGCAGATTGACGCGCATGACCGATTACAAAGTCATACGGCATATATTAAAATATACCACGAAACCGGCAAAAATGCAAACCGGAGAACAGGGAACAGAGGAGTTCCTGCAGGTGCAGCCGCAGATTTGAGGGAGAACTGCCGTTGAGAAGCGAGCGCATAAAATAACATAGTATATGGATTGATTCTGAGGAAAATACGAAAATGCAGCATGATTTGCACTAAAAAGAACGCACGTTCTTTATTGAATGTTCAATTTCTCTGTATGGATAGGAGCAAGGGCAGGGTAGCAGGCTTGCAGACAATACGCTCTGCTTGGACGCCGACCGGAACAATATGGACAGCCATCCCCGCGAATCCGCTTGCTGATGGAACTCTGTCAGACATGTCCCTTCTCGCATTGCCACTCATGGCCTTTTCACATTTCCACCCAAATTTCTTATTGGATTGCCCTGCTATCTCACTGGGCCAAAGCGGCAAATTCTTTGTGGAGTGCCAGATTCAAATAAGCGCAGGCTCCGACGGCCTCACCAAGCCGCATCGCGTCCCAGTTCTCGGATGACAGATGGGGCATCTGCTTTTTCGAGAATTGGTGCGGGAACAGATGGCTGCTTTCCAAACATGTCCTTCCGAACAGATCCAGTATACTTTTTTTCAGAGCCGGGCACTACATCATAAGGTGTCAGAGGGGAATTTAACGCAGAATGCCACTCCGCGGCAATTTCCGGCCGGAGCACTGCCAGGCAGTTTTTCTCATACGCCTGAAGATTGGCACAGAACGGACAGTTGGAACGGCGCTTGGTCCTATTAGCGATCGTTGCTCGATACTCCTGCTGACATTTTGGACAGTGCCACCAAACTTTTCGAGGTGAACCGCTGAATACAGTATCAGGCTTGTCGGCGTTGCGGGTGCTCCACTCCAACGCGATTGCAGGATATTCTACCGCCAGAGTGCGTTTCTTTCGCTCATGAAAATACATTTGATTAATTGCATATTGATCCCGCCGGTGATGAAAATCGAGCGGCTGTAAATCAAGATAGCAAAATACAGAGGCGATCATTTGGTCAAGATGCCTGTCCTGCTCATCAAACCGATACAGAATTTTCGTCTTCTGCAATACAACCGGCTCAGCCAGCTCCCGGCTGTCACAGATCCGAAGCACCTGATATCCCGCATCTCGCAGGGCGCGGTCTTTCCGTTCTGCCCTCTCTCTGGCCGCCATACTGCTGTGATAATAGTACCCATCATGTTCCAGCACCAATTTGTGTTCAGGCAAAAAAATATCCATATTCTCAATTTTCAACTGAAAAACCCCTTTCCGACAGAGCGGAAAGGGGTTTGTTTATGCGATTTTGGAGAATAACATAACAGCAAGGCCGAGCACGACAAGAATCACGCCGGTGGCGCGGTTGAGCGTTTTCGGGCTGGCCTTATTGGCGAACACGGCAGCGATGCGTGCCCACACGAGCGTGAAGATCACGCACAGAGCCCAGATCAGCGGGTCAGGCATTCCGCCAATGGCGAAGTGCGAGGCCGCGCCTGTGAGCGCTGTGAACGTCATAATGAACACGCTGGTGCCGACGGCGGTTTTCAGCTCGTAGCCGAGCACCGAGGTCAGGATGAGCAGCATCATCATGCCGCCGCCCGCGCCGATGAAGCCGCAGATAAACCCGATCAGCACGCCGCAGACAATGGACTGCACAGCTCGTTTGCGCGCGGACACGTTCATCATCGCCTCTTTGGTGGTCATGACCGGACGGACGATGAATTTTACGCCGAGCAGGAACGTCATAAACACCGAGAAGCTGCCCATCGTTCGCGAGGGGAGCAGGCTGGCGATATAGCTGCCGACCACGGTGAATACAAGCACGCTGAGCATTATCAGCAGGCCGTTTTTGACATCCAGATTTTTGTTTTTGCCGTAGGTATAGGCCGAAACGGCGCTCGCCAGTACGTCAGACGAGAGCGCGATGCCGACCGCCATATACGGGTCCATGTGCAGAAAGGTGATGAGAATGGGGCTGATAACGGCGGCGGCGCTCATGCCCGCGAAGCCGGTGCCGAGGCCAGCGCCCATGCCGGCGAAAAACGTGACGAGCACGGTGAAAAGCATCGTCATATCAGCGCACCTCCTGCAAGAGCTGGTCGAGATTGCGGTCGATGACACCGACGGCATCGCCAAACGCCTGCCGCTGTTCATCACTCATGCCGGAGAGCAGACGGTCGATGAACTGCGCCTGCAATGCGCGGCCGCGGTCGATGATGGGAAGCGCCTTGTCGGTACATATCAGACGGGTCTTGCGGCGGTCGCCGGGGATGCTCTCGCGGCGCAGATAGCCCTCTTCGACCAGCCGGTTGACGTTGACTGATACGAGGTTCGCCTTGATCCGGCGCAGCTCCACGATGTCGCTGGCGGTGTCATGGCCGGGGTTGTTGGCAAGGAACAGCAGGATGTCAAACGCCGTCTGTGTCAGCTTGAGTTCGCGGCACAGCGGTCGGCACATTGCGCTGTATGCCAGATCGGTCTTGTGCGTAAATTCCATATAGGGATTCATGTATATCACCTGCTTCAAAAATAGATAGTCTAAATTTGAACTAAGTATAGCATGATATGCCTGTGCCGTCAAGCCGGAGAGAAAGAAAAAAGCTCTTGTTCCGAAGAACAAGAGCTTTTTGAAAACATTTTATACGCCAGTGGGCAGCAATTACTTGTTGTCAACCTCTGCCATGTGCTCGATGAGCATCAGCAGCTTGTTGGAGTAGCCCCACTCGTTGTCGTACCAGGAAACAACCTTTACGAAGGTGTCGGTCAGGTAAACGCCAGCGTTAGCGTCGAAAATGGAGGTGCGCTCGTCGCCCAGGAAGTCAGAAGATACAACAGCATCCTCGGTGTAGCCCAGAACGCCCTTCAGGCCGCCCTCAGACAGCGGCTTCTCGGAAGCAGCCTTCATAGCAGCGCAGATGTCTTCCTTGGTAGCCGGCTTAGCCAGGTTAGCAGTCAGGTCAACAACGGAAACGTCCAGGGTCGGTACACGCATGGAGATACCGGTCAGCTTGCCGTTCAGCTTCGGGTAAACCTTGCCTACAGCCTTTGCAGCGCCAGTGGTGGACGGGATGATGTTGCCGCAAGCAGCACGGCCGCCGCGCCAGTCCTTCTTGGACGGGCCGTCAACAACCTTCTGAGTGCCGGTTGCAGAGTGTACGGTGGTCATCAGGCCCTCGGTGATGCCGAATGCCTCGTCCAGTACCTTAGCGATCGGAGCCAGGCAGTTGGTGGTGCAGGATGCGTTGGATACGAAGGTCATATCCTTGGTGTAAGTGTTCTGGTTAACGCCCATTACGAACATCGGGGTGTCGTCCTTGGACGGAGCAGACATGATAACCTTCTTAGCACCGCCATCGATGTGAGCCTGTGCCTTCTCCTTGGTCAGGAATACGCCGGTAGACTCTACAACGTAGTCAGCGCCAACCTTGCCCCACGGAATGTTCTTCGGGTCCATCTCTGCAAAGAACTGAACCTTCTTGCCATCAACGGTGATGGAGTTGTCATCATACTCGATGGTGCCGTCGTAACGACCGTGCATGGTGTCATACTTGAGCATGTATGCCATGTAGTCCGGAGTCATGAACGGATCGTTTACCGCTACGAACTCAATGTTCGGGTTCTTCAGACCAGCGCGGAAAACCATACGGCCGATACGGCCAAAGCCATTGATACCTACTTTGATACCCATTTTACAGTGTTCCTCCTAAATGTTTTGATGAAGTTCTCTGTTGATGTTATTATTATACACTAAATGCGCAGTTTGCCGCAAGGTGTAATATTTGTGATTTTCTTGTCATTCTGCCCGGTATTTTTGTATAATTTTCTTTGCAATGACAGTAGCGGCAGTGGTATAATAAACACATCGTACAAAATATGGGGATTCGGTTTGTATAATCCCCCGATTTTCGGGATGAGAAAAGCACAGCGCGCGCCGTGCTGTTTTTTCACATCCGCGAAGACAGAGATTAGTATGCCAAATACCGCGCAGCATATACCGGACGCAGGAAAACACGATCGAGAATGACAGCAGCTTTCCCACAGTACAAAGGTAAAATTACACGGTGTTTTGGGAGGATAATGATGGAAGACGCATTTTTTTCGCAGCTGGACGGCAACGCAGTCCGTGAGCTGCTGCTGCGCACCGAGCTGCGGCATGCGGCGCTGTTCGCAGTGAGCGATACGCTGCGTATTGAGCGGTGCAGCGACGCGGCACAGCAGCTTTCCGGTCTGCACCCGATGGAGGAGCTGGATCCGTTCCTGAGCGGCAGCACGCGGAATATACTGCTCCGGTGCATAAATACACAGTCTGCCTGCACCGCAGAGGAGGACATCGACGGAACGGTCTACACGGTCGAAATGATCCCGCACCGCGGCGGTGCACTGCTGGCGTATCTGCGGCGCGACCGTGCCGCCTATGACGGCAGCCTGCGGGTCATTCAGGACAAAAGCTCGCGTTATCTGGGTGCTTTGATGGCCGAGGCCGAGCAGGTGGAGGATCCTGCACTGGCAGACGGGCTGCGGCGGCAGTGCATGCGGCTGTATCGGCTGCTGACGCACTCGGATTTACTGCACGACCCTCTGCTGACCGAGCAGCTTTCTCTGCGGCGCTGCGACCTGTCAGCGCTCTGCCGCGATGCTGTACAGCAGGCTGAGACGCATGCGCCTGCGGGCAGTGCAAAATTCATCGTACAGGTGCCGGAGCACGCAGACGCGCTCATTGACGCGAGACTGGTGCGTACGGCAATCTATAACCTGCTGACAAACGCGCTGCGCGTAACACCGGAGGACGGCGAAATCACGGTTTCGCTGACCGATACGCGGGATTTTGTGACGATTGCGGTTGCCGATACCGGTCCGGGACTGGATCCGGCGAAGTTCGATGACCTGCTTTCCGGCTGGCGGCGCACCACCTCGATGGACGATTACCGGGCGCTCGTGCGCGGCGGCACACCGCTTGGTCTTGGCCTGCCGCTCGTCAATCAAATCGCGCAGGCGCACGGCGGACGGCTGCTGCTCACGCAGAGAGAGGGCGGCGGCAGCGTGCTGCACCTGTGTCTGGCGCATTTGCCGCATACGCTCGAGGATGACCTGTTCCGCGCACCGACTATCATCGAGGACGGTTATACCGTCGAAGAAATTGAATTTTCCATCATGGAATGAAATAAAACAGCCTCAGAGGCGTGCAAAAATCACGCTCTGAGGCTGTTCTCTTATGTGTTGTCGGGAGAGGTGTACGAACCGCGGTAGACCTTAATGGACTCCGGCAGCCAATGCCCATCCGCAGGCTTCTGAATTTCGGTGATGGTGTACGTCAAACCGCGGTATTTGGCGTATACGATGGAGGTTTCGCTGTCGTAAACGGCGATTTTGGTGCCGTCAGGCATGGTTTTCTGCCAGACAGTGAGTTCATCGTCCGGCGTGCTGCTGACAAAAAGCAGGCCGCCGGCCGGCATATAGCTGATGTTTAGACTTGCAGCCAGTACGCACAGCAGCGGAACGATCAGCAGGAATGCAATGCGTTTTTTCATAGAGCCGTCACCTCTTTCGCGGAAGCTGTCTCTCGGTATCTGCACTATAGCAGATAAAACGTATTTTTACAATTCGCGTTTTGACTGAAAACTGTGACGTGAAATTGATGTCCCAAAGACATAGAAAAACCACCTGTTATCAGTGATAACAGGTGGTTTTGCACATTATTTGATCTGCTGAGACAGGTTGTACAGCACCTGTGCCAGCTCAACCGACTTAATCTGTCCCTTGGGATTGAATGCGCCGTGATTGTCGCCGTTCATCAGTTTGCTGGTCTGACAGAACGCAACGGCATCCTTCGCCCACGGAGCGATCGAAGAAGCATCGGTAAACGCGGTATTCACACTCGTATCAGTCGAAACCGTAATCTTTCCGGCCTTTTCGAGCAGCGCGATGTAGCGCTGCAGCACTGCCGCGAACTCCTGACGGGAGATGGAGTCATAGGGACGCAGGTAGTGCTGACTGTCGCCGGTCATAATGCCGGATTCAAAGCAGAACGAAGCGCCATCACGGTAAAGCTCGGGGATTTCGGCGTAATCGGGCGCTTCCTTAACAGCCATGCCCGCATAGGATGCAGTTAGTTCCGGGTCAACGAGCTTTGCACTGTTGTAAATCGCTTCGGCAACCGTGCAGCGGTTTTCCGCCGGATTGAACCACGGGAAATATTCTTTACCGTCGATATGACCCGCCGGCAACATGATGTTGTCCTCAATCACATAGCGGACTGCGGGCGTGAACCACGAGTTCTCCGGCAGCTCGTATTTCTGCTCGAACTCGGCATTGGTCAGGTCCTTGTCGTTCCTGGTGTAAAGGTTGTTTTCCTGCTCATCGGCGGTCTGTGTGGCGGATACGGTGGTATCAACGTTATCCGGAAGGTCGGCAGCGAGCGCGGTGGTGCTTATGGAGAGTGCCGTTGCACCGGTGAGGAAAAATGCCATTACCTGTTGAAATTTCATAGAGTGTACCTCCTTGTCTGCGGCAGAGCCGCAAGCTAATAGATGTATGACGTATATCATACTCTGTGACTATTATAGCATGATCTGGCGGCAATACAAGCAGTGTAACACAGATGTAACGCAAACGACACAAAGTCGTCCGAAAGTTCCGCCCGTTGGTTGAAACTTTCTCCCTCCCAAAGTCAAAAAGTCAGCGCTATCGCGCGAAAATGTGTTAGCAACTGCCGTTATCGAAAAAAGAGCGGACCAATCGGTCCGCTCTCAGCGTATTCGCTTAAATGCTTTCGGTGATGATGTCCATAATCTCCTCGCGGGACAGCGTGCGCGGATCGACACGGAACAGAGCGCCCATGGTGCTTGCTGCGTTGTCAGCGAGTTCGCCTGCATCCTCCGGCTTTACACCGTAGTCGGACAGGCGCAGCTTGTCCACGCCGCACGCCTGCTGCAGCTCAGCCAGCGCAGCGAGAAAATCGCCGTCCGCACGTCCGAGTGCGTGTGCAATGGCCTGCAGGCGGTCAGCCGAGGTGTCCTTGAAGCGGCTCCAGTATGCCTTGGACAGCATGATCAGACCCGCGCCGTGCGGCAGATCGGGATGGAATGCGCTCAGCGCATGCTCGATGGCGTGCTCGCCGCTGCAGCTCGACAGCGTTTCGACAAAACCTGCCAGCGTGTTTGCCAGTGCCACATCCGCGCGTGCATCGGCGTTGCCGCCGTTCTTAACAGCCGTTGCCAGCGATTTGCCAATCAGCGTAATTGCCTGCAGCGCGAACATGTCGCTCATCGGGCTTGCAGTCTTAGCCAGATAGCCTTCGGCCGCATGGAAGAATGCGTCAAAGCCCTGGTATGCCGTCAGATGCGGCGGAACGGTCATCATAAAGTCCGGATCGACGATCGAAATGGTCGGGAAGCATTTCTCACCGCCGCCGCCGATCTTTTCCTCACCGTTGGTGATAACTGTGAACGGGTCAGCCTCCGTGCCCGTGCCTGCGGTCGTCGGAATGGCAACAATCGGCAGTCCGGCATTGACCATGCGCTTGCCGCCGCCCGTGCCGCCGTGAATGTAGTCCCACCAGTCGCCGTCGTTGGTCGCCATAATGGCAACCGCCTTGGCCGTGTCGATGGACGAGCCGCCGCCGAGACCGACAACAAATGCAATGTTCTGCTCACGGCAGAGCGCAGCGCACTCGCGCACACCCTCGATCGTCGGGTTCGGCTGTACCTTGTTGTATACCATGGTCGGGTGACCGGCTTCCGCCAGCGTATCCGCCACCTTGGCCACATAACCCAGTTTGGTGGTGGAGGTGCCGCCGGTGATGATCAGACCCGTGCCCTGCGGCAGACGTACCTTGGCCAGACGCTTGACCGATCCGGCACCGAAAAATAAGCGTGTCGGCATATAAAAGCTAAAGTTTTCCACTGCAATAGCCTCCTTTTGGGATTAGTAGTTAGTGATTAGAAATTAGAGTGAAGAGCTCCTACCAAGTGGGAGTTAAGACAATACCACATAATTGAACAAGAGTGGTTTGCAAATAAATTTTGCGGTGTTGCCTTAAGTAATGTCCTCACGTTGCATGGACGGCCAATGACCGCCCCTGCGATGCAGATGGTGCAGTTCAGAAAGTAACGGTGTGCCGAGGACGTTGCACCCTACGGTAAAGATTACTGATAATTGTAACTCGGAGGTGTCATCCGTTATATCCAGACCAGCGAGTTGCGCGACATACCCGTGCCGCGCCCGCGCGGCGTCAGCGCAGATTCCGCTCGCTTCGCAAGCCCTAACACTTTTATTATACCAAATTCCACACTTGGAGAAAAGAGCCAAATCACCGAAATGAACGGCTTTTTGTTGTGCAATATGCAGTCTAAAAAGTCGTAAAAAACGCTTGACGTTGTGCAATATTGATGATATTATAATGACACAGAAAAGATAAAGGCAAACACCAAAGGCAAAGTAAAACAGGGGTTTTACTCCAAAAGGCGCAAACCTTCATCTAATCTGAAGGATGTCAATCCGGTTTGATACCCACGAAAGAGGTGAGTCCAATGGTATCAGAAGAGGCATCTTACCAGTTCGCGGGACTCGCCGCGGCGCTGTGACCGAAACGATCAAGGTGATAGCTGAAAAAATGAGCGAGTTCCAATTCCACAATTTGAACCGCCTGAAAAGCGCGATCGGCTTCTAAGCAAAGGTAACAACAACGGTAACTTTGGGGAAGCTATCCTCGTGAATTTAACTATCCGTACATGGCATACTAAGACAGTCAAGCGGATCGAGGCAGCAGGAAAGTAAGGTTCATACATGACAGAACCCTGATATTTGATGCGCCGGCGAACAAAACGAAGTATCTTACGATACCTGCCGGATGCTGCACCCGCCGATGGGCATACTGATGAGTATCTGCAGCATAGACATACCGTATCGGAACGAGATAATATCAAAGTCCGAGTAAAATCCGGTTCGACAAGGCAGGCTGTATCACATCTTCCGCCGAGCAGTGACGCATCACCCACTGGAAATAGAGTTCCCGAATGTAGGAAAGGCAACCAAACGGATTATGTAGTTTGTGCAGTAAACGAACCTTAGCCGGGCGGTTCCGCGAACGTAAGATCGAAAGATGCCGAAAAAACAACCGAATACCAATCCAAATGCGATGGGAAATATCCTGTCGGGAAAAGAGGATCTATGGAGATTTGGAAGTAAAAGCCCTCGTTCATGTGTCTGTGAATGAGGGCTTTATTTTGTCCTTTTTTGTCAATGGCAAAATAGATAAAATGAGTGTTGAAAATCTGTATAACTGCACGAAAACACGGTTTTGGATAAAGTTGCTTTGACGAAACTGTCAAAACTCTGCTATGATGGAAATGCAATACAGTGCAATATATAGAGGAGCGATACTTATGAAAATAGACGGAAACGAGCTGGCCATCCTGCAGAACGACCTTGACCGCGAGGGCAAGAAGGAAGAAGCGCTCAAGATCAAGCTGGAATTTCTGCGTCAGGTGCGCGAATCAGGTGACCACTGCCCGTGTAAGGAGGCGTGCCGCCATCACGGCAACTGCTTCGAGTGCGTGACTATCCACCGCGGACACCGCGACCATTTGCCGATGTGCCTGTGGGATATGGTAAACGAGCGGCTGGCGGCTCTCAGCCACATGACCGAAGGCACGCTGCGCGCCTACGAGGACCGCAAGGCCGCGGAAGGCACCGAGTGCGGTGACTGTTCCGACTGTCCCGGCTGCGGAGAATAAAAATATAACGGACAAACCAAAGCGGTTTGTCCGTTTTTATCTGCCGATAAGTGCATATGGCGCAAAGCCAATCAATTTGCGCGGCAGCGTGCGTTCCATTCCGCTTGTCGGCTGAAATGACGTTTTGTGACAGTATGCAAAAAGGACTTGAGTGAAAACTCAAGTCCTTTTGTGTATTCAGGAAGTATTCTTTACAGCAGCTCGTGCTTAATGCGGTCGAGTGCCTCTGGAGCCTGCTGATCCATCTTCTCCGGGAAGCCGAAGTAGGATACGCAGATGATATTGTCGCCGCCAACCTTCGGTGCGTCCGGCTTCAGCTGCTTGTTTGCGAAGTCCATCTCACGCAGGGTCTCGAAGATGCCGTCGAAATCAACCTCGCCTTCACCCATAGCGGTGTGCTGATGGATGGTGTAGTCAGCACGGCCGCGCTGGTTCAGCCAGGGCGGATTTACGATGTAGCGGCAGTCCTTGGTCTGGTTCCAGGTGTCAGCCAGAAGAACGTGGGTCAGCTCATCGCCGGCGTACTTCAGCATGTGGCGAACGTCGCCCTTGCCCTGATCGTAGAAGAAGCCGTGGGATGCGGAGTAAACGTAGCCCAGGTTCTTGGAACGGAAGGACTTAACGATGTCGCAGGCCTCGTCGTTCAGCTCTACGAAGTCATACGGATGAGACTGGCACTCTACGCGGATGCCCTCACGCTCGATAATCGGGAGAAGCTCCTCCATAGACTTGAAGAACATGCCGTTGCAGATCTCCTGCTGGTTCGGGTCGCCGGAGAACTCGGTATTGATGACCGGTACACCCATGTCAACCGCGATTTCGATCATGCGCTTCCAGTTTGCAACTGCGTGCTGGCGCTGCTCCTCGGTCGGACCGGACCAGCGGTAAACAACGATGAAAGAGGAAATCTCTACACCGGTCTCCTTGAGAGCCTGCTTGTACTCCTGCTGGCACTCCTTGGAGAACAGCGGGTGCTTGTAGAACGGGTTAATGCGCGGATGCGGGGACTGCTCGATGTACTTGTAGCCCCAGTCAGCTACCTTGTGAACATAATCGTTGATGGACATCTGCTTGGCAAGAACGTCAACGTCAAATGCGATTTTCATAAGAATGATCCTCCTTGTCTGTTTGCCATATCAAGGGTGGCTTCCCTGTTTGATGGCTCTATTATAAAGCGTTTCTGCCGTCTTGCCAATGATACAAATTACCCTAAACCTGCGAAATCCTGCTATTCGCTATTGCATCAAACGGATACTTCTGGTAGGATAGAGACAAGGAGAGTGACCGCTATGCTGATTCCCGAATTAGGTGTCCATCAGACCTCGGAACGGTACTTTTTTACGCCGTCTTCGCTTGCAAAGGAGCTTTTTTATTACCCGACGCGGCTCGGACATTACTTCTGCAGCAGCCGGTATTCCTTCAATCATCGGTCGGAAATTGCCCTGCAGGGTGACCATAACCAAAATATCATGCTGTTTTTTGTGCATGATGGCGCAATGGAGCTGACGCTGAACGGTACGCCTGCCATCGCCGGAGCCGGACAGATCGTGCTGTTCGACTGCCGTGAGCCGTACAGCTATGCTGCCTCGGACGGACTGGAGTTCACCTGGCTGCTGTTCAACGGCCTGAATGCCCGTGCATTCTATCAGAAAATCCTGCAGGCACGCGGCCGCAGGGCATTTTCGCCGGCCGCACCGGCGGAGATTGCGCAAATGCTGGATTCTCTGCGGAGCGCCTGCGCCGAGGACGCGCGGCTGAGCGAGGCACGGTGCTCACAGCTGATCCACCGACTGCTGTGTCTGCTCCTGCTGGACGAGACCACCGAGAGCACCGCAGGCGGCGACCGTATTGCACAGGCCATCCGCTATATGAACCGGCATTTGTTCGAGCCGATCGGCGTGCAGGACGCGGCAGCAGCCGTCAGCCTGAGTCCATCGCATTTCTCACGGCAGTTCAAGGCGCGGACCGGCTATTCGCCATATGAGTATATCGTGCTGCGCCGCATCGATAAGGCGAAGTATATGCTGGCCTCCACCGAATTGTCGGTCAAGGAAATCGCCTACGCGACCGGCTACAACAGCGAGGAGAATTTCATTCACAGCTTCCGCAAGAACGTTGGCGTTGCACCCGGAATCTTTCGGAAGTATCCGGTCTAACCGCTTGACAAGTGCGAAAAACGCTGATAAAATAAAGCAGTCGAGTAGCAGAAGTGCGTAAATCCAGATGGATTTACGCACTTTTTTCTTTTGTGCAAAAGACAGGTTGTGGCAGCTTTCCGTAAAGACTCCGAAAATCCAATCGGGAGGTTTCGATATGGATCGGAACAAGGCAGAAAAACGAATGGCGACCGCGCCGGTAGGACGGCTCATGCTGCAGATGGGCACACCGATGATACTATCTATGATGCTGCAGGCGGTCTACAACATTGTGGACAGCTATTTTGTGGCAAATATGGCGGAAAACGGTGAAATCGCGGTCAACGCGCTGACACTTGCGTTTCCGGTGCAGATGATGATGGTCGCCGTCGGCATCGGAACCGGTGTTGGCGCAAATGCGCTCATCGCACGCGCGCTCGGTCAGGGTGACCGGGAGAAGGCGGGGGCAGCGGCAGGCAATGCGCTGACGCTCATGGGGATTATTTATGCGGTGTGCCTGCTGTTCGGCGCGTTCGGTGCGGGTGCGTACATCGGCTCGCAGACGAGCGACTCGATCGCTCTGGCGATGGGCAGTCAGTACCTGCGCATCTGCTGTATGGCCTCGTTCGGTATTCTGTTCTTCTCGGTGTTTGAGAAAACCCTGCAGGCGACCGGCCGTTCGCTTTATTCTACAATCGCACAGGTGGCAGGCGCACTGACGAACATCGTGCTTGACCCAATCATGATCTACGGTCTGCTCGGCTGTCCGAAGCTGGGCGTAGCAGGTGCGGCATGGGCGACCGTGCTCGGTCAGATTGCATCTCTGGCTCTGGCAGCCGTGTTCCATTTCCGTCTGAACAGGGAACTGCCGTTCAGACGCAAGGCTCTGCGCCTGCGCCGCAGTATCGTCGGCGAGATTTACTCCATCGGCGTACCGGCCATCATAGCACAGGGTGCGATGAGCGTGATGAATTATTGTGTTAATCTGATTTTCGGCAGTCTGGACAGTTCGTATGTCACCGCTTATGGCATTGTGTACAAAATTCAGCAGTTTGTTTTGTTCGCGGCATTTGGTCTGCGTGACGCGATTACGCCGATTGTGTCGTTCAGCTACGGCATGCAAAACGCGAAACGCATCCGCGAGGGCGTGCGCTGCGGTCTGATGTATACCAGTGTTCTTATGCTGGTCTGCACTGCGGCTGTAGAAATTCTGGCGCAGCCGCTGGCAGGTATTTTCTCACTGTCCGCAGGCACGATGGGCTTGTGTGTGACCGGTCTGCGCGTGCTGGCGGTCAGCTTTGTGTTCGCAGGTGCAAACATTGCCATACAGGGCGTGTTCCAGGCCACCGAGGGCGGTGTGCAGTCGCTGCTCGTGTCGCTGCTGCGTCAGCTGATCTTCGTACTGCCGGCGGCATGGCTGTTCGCGCGCCTGCTGCCGGCCGGCGTGTGGCTGGCGTTCCCCATCGCGGAAGTGCTGACCGCAGTAATCGCCGCCGTGCTGTTGCGGCATACCGCAGGGAAAGGCCGCCTGTCACAGCAGGATCACGCTGCTTCACTGAGCAAGTAAAATCCTTCCTGACAGAATATACGATTTTTTACACAGTTTTTTGTCGCTTCTCATGAATCATCCGACCGAGAGACTCAACACTGTGCACAAGCACAGAGGATATAATCTGTGAATAGTGCCTAAACAACTGAGAAATTGTGCTTATGTTAAGCGAAAAACGCTGAAAAATGAGAAAATCTATAAAAACCTCTTTTCTTTCTGCTGTTTTATGCTATAATGAAACTAACATAAAAGGGCTTCACGAAGTACAATCTCAGGAGGTAGTTATTATGACCAGAGGTATCCGTGTAAAGAATACGGACGACATTCAGAAGATCAACAAGATCGTAACCCGTTACGGTTTTGATATTTGGATTCACGGCAAGAGCGGTATGGTAGACGCAAAGAGCCTGCTCGGTATGTTCCTGCTGTCCCTGAACGAGCCGCTTCAGATCGTTCTCGAGGATGACGTTGATCCGACCGCACTGTTCAAGGATCTTAAGGATTACCTGGAGATCGACGACGAGGACTAATTTCTCTCGTATAACAGCTTTTGCAGTTCAATTTAACATTTTTCGAAACGGTGCAGTCTTATTGACTGCACCGTTTCTGTTTTCTTACGCTATACAAGAGACTGAAATGATTTTTCCATTTCCTTTGCGCGGCTCCGGATACTGTTCATACGGCGTATCCATTCCGGCGGATTACAAAACCCGAAGGGAGAAACTTCTTTACGAAGTTTCTCCCTTCGGGTTCTTTTTCTATTTCACTGCAATCAGATGGTGTTGATATCAACCATTTCGCAGTTTTCGATCTTAACATCGCCCTCGAGGCAACGCAGCAGCGCGGAAACCGTATCCATCGAGGTCAGGCACGGGATTGCACGCTCTACCGCGATACGGCGGATGTGTACCGAGCCAAGCTCCGGATGACGGCCCTTGACCGAGGTAGCAACAACGTAGTCGATCTTGCCGGACTCGATCAGGTCGATGATGTTCGGGGACGGCTCATCCACATTGCGGATGGAGTTGGTTGCGACCATGTGACGGTTGAGCACGTTTGCGGTGCCGCTGGTAGCGTAAATATCAAAGCCAAGAGCCTCGAAGCGCTCACCGATGCGGATTGCCTCCTGCTTGTCCGAATCACGGACCGAGATCAGGACAGCGCCCTTTTTCTTCATCTGGAAGCCTGCGCCGGTCAGACCCTTGAGCAGTGCCTCGCGGAAGGTCTTGGCAACGCCCAGAACCTCGCCGGTGGACTTCATCTCAGGGCCAAGCTGGGTATCCAGATCACGCAGCTTCTGGAACGAGAATACCGGAACCTTGACCGCATAGTGGTCGCTTTCCGGATGCAGACCGGTGCCGCAGCCCATGTCCTTCAGCTTTTCACCGAACATGCAGCGGGTAGCCAGATCGACCATCGGCACGCCGGTAACCTTGGAGATGTACGGTACGGTACGGGACGAACGCGGGTTTACCTCGATAACGTAGATCTGATCGTTGTACAGAACGAACTGGATGTTGACCAGACCGAGAACAGCGAGGTTCTTTGCCAGAGATTCGGTATACTTAACGAGGGTGTCCTTGTGCTTCTGCTCGATGTTGATGGACGGATAGATGGAAATGGAGTCGCCGGAGTGAACGCCTGCGCGCTCGAAGTGCTCCATGATACCCGGGATGAGGATGTCGTCGCCGTCGCAGATGGCATCGACCTCGATCTCGCGGCCCATCATGTACTTATCGACCAGAACCGGGTTCTCGACCTTGTTGCGGGTGATAACCTGCATGAACTCGCGGACATCGGCCTCCTTGTAGGCAATTTCCATGCCCTGACCGCCCAGAACGTAGGACGGACGAACGAGAACCGGATAGCCAAGCTCGTCGGCTGCCTTGACAGCCTCTTCCTCGGTCATAACCGTATGGCCTGCCGGACGCGGGATACCGCACTTTTCCAGGATAACGTCGAACTTTTCACGGTCCTCAGCGGCGTCGATCGACCATGCCGGCGTGCCGAGGATCGGAACGCCCAGCTTCTCAAGGTGCGCCGCAAGGTTGATGGCGGTCTGACCGCCGAACTGTACGATTGCATAATCCGGCTTCTCTGCCTCAACAACACCGGTAACGTCCTCGGGCGTCAGCGGCTCGAAGTACAGACGGTCAGCGGTATCAAAGTCAGTGGAAACAGTCTCCGGGTTGTTGTTGATGATAACGGTCTCGCAGCCGAGTTTCTGCAGTGCCCAGACAGCGTGAACCGAGCAGTAGTCGAACTCGATGCCCTGACCGATACGGATCGGGCCGGAACCAAGTACCAGAACCTTCTTCTTGCCGGACGGAGGTGCAACCTCGGTCTCCTCATCATAGGTGGAGTAGTAATACGGGGTCTCTGCCTCGAACTCGGCGGCGCAGGTATCAACCATCTTGTATACCGGCAGACGCTTAACATCCGAAATGTCCTTGCCGGACAGCTGCTCGATGGTCTTGTCGAGGAAGCCCATCTTCTTGGCGCGGATGTACAGATCGGAGTCGATCTTGTCAGCTGCAGCCAGTTCCTTCTCCATGTCGATGATGTTCTGGAACTTGTGCAGGAAGAACACGTCCATTGTGGTGATGTCGTGAATCTCCTCAATGGTCATGATGCCGCGGCGCAGAGCCTCGCAGATGTGGAACAGACGCTGGTCGTCCGTGCGGGACACGCCCTTCTTAATCTCGGCGTCAGACTGCTTCTGGATGTGCGGGGCGATCATGCTGTCCAGCTTGATCTCACAGCCGCGGACAGCCTTCATCAGTGCGCCCTCAAAGCTGTTGTCGATGGCCATAACCTCGCCGGTGGCCTTCATCTGGGTGCCGAGGGTGTTGTCCGCGTAAACGAACTTGTCAAACGGCCAGCGCGGGAACTTGACAACGCAGTAGTCGAGCGTCGGCTCGAAGCATGCCTTGGTCTTGCCGGTAACGGCGTTGGAGATCTCATCCAGACCATAGCCGACTGCAATCTTTGCGGTTACCTTTGCAATCGGGTAGCCGGTTGCCTTGGAAGCCAGTGCGGAGGAACGGGAAACACGCGGGTTTACCTCGATTACGGCGTACTCGAAGGATTCCGGGTTGAGCGCGTACTGCACGTTGCAGCCGCCCTCGATGCCCAGCTCGGTGATGATGTTGAGTGCGGAGGTGCGGAGCATCTGATACTCCTTGTCGCACAGGGTCTGCGACGGCGCAACTACGACAGAGTCGCCGGTGTGTACGCCGACCGGGTCAACGTTCTCCATGTTACAGATGGTGATGGCGTTGCCCTTGTGGTCGCGCATTACCTCGTACTCGATTTCCTTCCAGCCTGCGATGCACTTCTCGACCAGAATCTCGTCAACACGCGAGTACATGATGCCGGAGGCCGCAATTTCGCGCAGCTGCTCCCAGGTATAGGCGATGCCGCCGCCGGTGCCGCCGAGCGTGTACGCCGGACGGATGATGACCGGCAGACCGATCTCACGGGTGAAATCAACCGCATCCTCAACCGAGTGAACAACCTTGGAGGCAATGATCGGCTCGCCGATCTTCTCCATGGTGTCCTTGAACATCTGGCGATCCTCTGCCTTTGCGATGGTGGTCGGATTAGCGCCGAGCAGCTTTACGCCCATTTTATCGAGGAAACCGTTCTCGCACAGCTCCATGGCGAGGTTCAGACCGGTCTGACCGCCGAGGTTGGGCAGCAGAGAGTCCGGACGCTCCTTTTTGATGATCTCCTGAACGGCTTCGACGGTCATCGGCTCGATGTAAACCTTGTCCGCCATAGCCTTGTCGGTCATGATGGTTGCCGGGTTGGAGTTTACCAGAACAACCTCCAGACCCTCCTCGCGCAGTGCGCGGCACGCCTGCGTGCCTGCATAGTCGAACTCGGCAGCCTGACCGATAACGATCGGGCCGGAGCCCAGTACCATTACCTTATGAATATCCTTGCGCAGCGGCATTACTGAGCGCCTCCTTTCGACTTTTCAATATTTTCGATGAACTTATCAAACAGATACGAGGTATCCATCGGGCCGGGGCATACCTCCGGGTGATACTGAACGGTGAATACCGGACGGCCGATGTGCTCGAGGCCCTCAACGGTGCCGTCGTTCAGGTTGACATAGCGCACGCGGGCGATCTGCGGGTCAACCGACTCGCCTACAACGGCATAGCCGTGGTTCTGCGAGGTGATGTAGGTGCGGTCCGCGTCGATGTCCTTTACCGGATGGTTGACACCGCGGTGGCCGTACTTCAGCTTGGTGGTCTTTGCGTCGATAGCCAGTGCCAGCAGCTGGTGGCCGAGGCAGATGCCGAAGATCGGCATGTCGGACTTCAGCAGCTCCTTGAGGTTTGCCACGATCTCAACGTTCTCCGCCGGATCGCCGGGGCCGTTGGACAGCATCACGCCGTCGTACTTGCCGATAACCTCCTCCGGCTTGGTGTACGCCGGAACAACGGTGACTTCGCAGCCGCGCTTGCACAGTTCGCGCTCAATGTTGTACTTTACGCCGTAATCGAACAGGGCAATGCGGTACTTGGTCTCACCGTCAGCGGGATAAACGATATTCTCGTCGCAGGTTACGGTCTTAACCGCATCCTTTACAACGTAAGCCTTCATTTCCGCAATGGTCTGCTCATCCGGCTCGAAGCCCTCGGTGTAAATAACGCCGTTCATAACGCCTTCGCCGCGCAGCTTGCGGGTCAGTCGGCGGGTATCGATGCCGGCAAGGCCAACGACCTTCTGTGCCTTGAGGTACTCATCGAGCGTTACCTTGCAGCGCCAGTTGGACGGGTATTCGCACATCTCGCGCATGATAAAGCCGGAAACCCAGCTTTTGCGGGACTCATAATCCTCAAAGTTGATGCCGTAGTTGCCGACGAGCGGGTAGGTCATGGTAACGACCTGACCGTAGTAGGACGGGTCGGTCAGAACCTCCTGATAGCCTGCCATGCCGGTGTTGAATACGACCTCACCGATGCTCTGTCCTTCGTAGCCGACTGCGGTACCCTCGAACAGAGTGCCGTCCGCCAGCAGTAAGTATGCTTTTTTCACTATATCCACACGCTCCTAAATGAAATTCGCGGAATTTCTATTGTAATAGAACGCAGCTTGCTGCGTTCATAAAAAGTCGGGACATGCGCCTGACTTTTTATACCTCGACTCAGCGGCCTTGGGCCGCGTCCGGGGGTATCAAAAATCAGTTTCTACTGGAACTGATTTTTGTATATAGGGGGTATTGGATACCCCCTATAATCACTTAATGGCGTTTACGATGTCGTCGCGCATCCGGATGGCTTCTGCGCGGGCGGCTTCCTTATAATCCTCGCCGTTGTTACCGGTTTTCTTCCATGCGCACATGATGCCGCGGGAGGAGTTTACGATAGCACCGAGACCGTCGTCGTTGAATGCATTTGCGATGTCCTTTGCGGTCGCGCCCTGCGCGCCGTAGCCCGGTACGAGGAAGTAGGACTTCGGCAGCAGCTCACGGATGATCTTCTGTTCCTCCGGGTAGGTTGCGCCGACTACGGCACCGATCTGGTTGTAGCCGCACGGCGTATCCAGACCCTCGCCCCACTTTGCTACCATCTCGGCCATGCGGGCGTAGAGCGGCTTGCCCTCCATGTCGCGGTTCTGCAGTTCGCCGGAGGACGGGTTGGAGGTCTTGACCAGCATAAACAGGCTCTTCTCGCGGCTGCGGCACTCCTTGAGGAACGGCTCTACGCCGTCGGTGCCGAGATAGCCGTTTACGGTAACCGAATCGCAGCCGTACGGTGCGATCTCGGTGTCGCCGACACGGGTCTTGCCGAGGTAAGCCTCTGCGTAGGCGGTTGCGGTAGCGCCGATGTCGTTGCGCTTGATATCGCCGATAACGTACATGCCCTTGGCGTGTGCGTAGTCGATGGTCTCCTTGAGCGCCATCGCACCGTAGGAGCCGAGCAGCTCGTAATACGCAGCCTGCGGCTTTACGGCCGGAACAATGTCGCACAGTGCGTCGATCAGGCCGCAGTTGAAGGCTACGACGCTCTCAGCGGCAGCACGCAGCGTTTCGCCGTGCAGCATCATGTTGCGTCCCGAAATATGCTGCGGGATGTACTCCAGTCGAGCGTCCAGGCCGGCTACGGTCGGGTTGCCCTTTTCCTTGATCTTTTCTACTAAGGTTTGGATAGACATTCGGTTCTTCCTTTCTCAGGTGCGATGTTGTTTTACGGATTGCGAGCTTGTATGTTTACACTGTCTTCGCCGTCCACTTCGGTCAGGCGGACAAAAACGCGTTCATCACGCGCGGTAGGCAGGTTTTTGCCGATATAATCCGGCCGCAGCGGCAGTTCACGGTGACCGCGATCGACCAGCACAGCCAGCTGTATGCGCTCGGCGCGTCCTCGGTGAGAGATGGCTTCGATGGCGGCACGTACGGTGCGTCCGGTGTACAGCACATCGTCCACGATGATGACGGTCGCGCCTGCAATACGCGGATCGAGATCGGGCAGAGGAGCGTCCGTGCGCGGCACGTCATCGCGCCACGGTGTAACGTCCAGCTCGAGCACAGGAGGTGCCTTGCCTTCGACCTCGCCCAGCTTGGCAGCAATGCGCTGCGCCAGATAGATACCGCGTGTTTTCACACCGGCGAGCAGCAGGTGCTCCGCGCCCTTGTTTTTTTCCACGATTTCAAACGCAATGCGGGTCAGTGCACGGCGAATGCCATCCTGATCGAGTATGATCTTCGGTTCGGTCAATCTGCCGCCTCCCTTCAAAAATGCAAAAAAATGACTTTCCGCCACAACAATTAGCAGAAAGCCGCACGAAATACTACACCTGTCCCCCTTGTCCTACGGCTGACGGCGTATGCACTGTTTTCTGCCTTGCGCGGCTCACGGGCCGCACCTTAAAGGCGGATTGTTAGATATATTATATAATATGAACATGCGATTGTAAATAGTCGATTGTGCCAAACAAGCATTTTTTTGCTGTGCAAAATTTGAGGGACGAGCGGGCATACTGATTCTATAAACTTTATGAAAGGCGGTAGATCTTTTATGCGAATTTCACCTTTTGTTTCCGGCATTGCGACCGGAGCGATGGCAGGCGCGGTGGTTTCGATGGTAGCGGCCGGCGCGATGCTCAATCCGTCGATGAGGAGAAGTGCGCAGCACGCGGCGCGTAAGGCGGAGCATGCGATGCACAAGGCGGCGGACCGCGTGGAGAACTTCATCGGGTGAAGAGGTTCGCCATTTCTGGGTGAGAGATTTCGCACGCTGCGGCGTGCGGGGAACGTGCGCCGTCCGGCGCGGGAACAAAAAGGGTAGACACCTACGGTTTCTACCCTCTTTGAACACCCGTTTCCCTTGCGGCGTAGCTTGGGTGCAGATGGTAGACTGCGTAAGCGTAGAAACGGGGAACGGCAGAGGATTTTTACTACAGTGTCTTTCGCAACCTGTTCGCAGTGTCAGATACATTACTGCTACACAGACCGAAAGTCTTCGCAGGCGCAACATGACCGTGTTGCGCAATTCGTGAGCACGTTATTATAGATAGCACCTGCGAAAATAAATGGCACCGAACACCTAAATTCGCAGGTGCCGTGCGTTATAACGTGCCAAAGAGTTGTGCGGCACTGCTATCCCCCAGGGGACCTTCTCTTGCCCTTCGGGCAATTCACCTTGTGCCGCGCTCTGCGTAGATGAACCCGCATGCGCAGCAGTAATTTATCTGTGAACTGCGAAAAGGCGGGGAAAGACACGCAACGGCAACCCGACTGCCGTTTTCCATTTTCGCAGCGGTCACCGTTCTCCGGTCTGCGCCAGACTATCCAAGGGAAAAGGGGAGATTCATAAGAGGGTGGAAAACCGCAGGTTGTCTACCCTCTTGTGCGCCCGCGCGGCGTCAGTGCAGTTCACCTCGCTTCGCAAGCGGCAATCCACCGGTTAGCACTCGCTAAAAAACGAAAATGCATGGAAAACCCCATCAAACAATGCTATACTATAACCACTACACAAAGGAGAACCATAATTTATGAAAATTCTTATCGTAGTGGATATGCAGAAGGATTTTATCAGCGGCCCTCTCGGTACGGCTGAAGCGCGCGCCATCGTGCCCTATGTGGCAGAGAAGGCAAAAAATGCACCGCGTGAGAATCTGTTCGTCACGCTGGACACCCACCAGCCGAACTACATGGAGACAAACGAAGGGCGCCATCTGCCGGTGCCGCACTGCATCGAAGGAACGGAAGGTCATGCGCTGGACGATGCCATTGCTGCCGCTGTGGATGGCATTCCGGCGTCCCGCATTATCCGCAAGCCGACCTTCGGCGCGGTGGCACTTGTGGACGCGCTACGCGCTCTGCACGAGCCGCCGGAGGAGATCGAATTTGTCGGCGTATGCACTGGCATTTGCGTGATTTCCAACGCCATGCTGTGCAAGGCAGCATTCCCGGAGGCAAACATCGTAATCGACGCGGCACTGTGCGCGTGCGTCACGCCGGAGTCGCACGATACCGCGCTGAACGCGATGCGTCTGTGCCAGATGGAAATTCTGCATCAGGGTGAGGAGCCGTGGCGCAAATGAGCAGACCCAAGATCAAAATTACGCTGATCGATCGAAAAGGCAAGCACGGCTGTCACCGCGGGCACAAAATCGGCGACAGCTTCGACTTCGACACCGAGCGCGGGCAGCTTTGCCCGATGGCGATGCACGTTGCGTTCCCATACATCGACATTCTGCGTTACGGCGGCCATCTTCCCGGGCAGGAGGACGGCGTGGCGGTGTTTTGCTGCCCCGATGTGGACACGATCAACGTATTCCGTATTGAAATTGTAGAATAAGCGTAAAGCGGAGGACGAAAAGGATATGGATATCAAAAAAGTTACGGGTGTGTATTTCAGTCCGGCAGGAAGCACAAAGACCGTTGTTGAAACAACGGCGGATGAACTGGCGCGTCTGTTTAAGGCAGAGTGCCGGTACATATCACTCAACACGCCGTCTGACCGTGCGCAGGAGTATCAGTTTGCCCCGGATGAGCTGGTCGTATTCGGCTGTCCGGTGTATGCCGGTCGGCTGCCGAACAAGATTTCGCCGGACTTTGCTCGCTGCCTGCACGGTGAGGGTACACCGGCGGTGGCGCTCGTCACCTACGGCGGCAGAGCGTATGACAACGCGCTTGCCGAAATGTGCGATCTGCTGATCAAAAACAACTTCAAACCGGCGGCAGGCGGCGCTTTTCTGTGCCGGCATGTATTCTCGGACAAGCTGGCGGCAGGCCGTCCGGACGCGGCTGACCTCAGTGAGCTGCGTATGCTGGCTCAGGGTGCGGCGCTCAAGCTGAGAAGCGAGGGAGAGATCAAGCCGCCGAAGGTGCCGGGTGACGCGCAGGCAGCCTACTACACGCCGCTTAAGACCGACAAAACGCCCGCAAAGTTCCTGAAGGCCAAGCCGAGCACGATGATGATGTTGTGTGAGCACTGCGGTCTGTGCGCGGAAATCTGCCCGATGGGTGCGATTGACCCGAACGACCCGTCTAATATTCCGGGCACCTGTATTAAATGCTGTGCCTGCACGACTTACTGCCCGAGCGGTGCAAAGAAATTTGATGATCCGGATTTTCTGTCGCACACCGCTATGCTCGAGCAATTCCAGACTGAAGCGCGCAAGGAAAATTCGATTTTTCTGTAAATGTTGTGCGGACAACAGAAATCGGCGGCTTGGCGTGGTATACTGTCCGCATAAAGCAAACGACAGGAAAGAGGAGAAGCTATGGACAAGTTCATCCGCAATATCGACCATGAGAGCGTTGTAAGGCTCGCTGAGCTGGTTTCCGTTCAGTCGGGACAGGTGGTCAGCAAGACACTGGCGCAGAACAAGGCGGTCAGCATTACGCTGTTCGCGTTTGACAAGGGCGAGGAGATCGGCACGCACGACTCCACCGGCGACGCAATGGTGACCGTGCTCGAGGGCACCGGACGCTTTACGGTCGGCGGTGTGCCGCATATTGTCAAGGCAGGTGAAACGCTGGTCATGCCCGCCAAGGTGCCGCACGCCGTTTACGGCGAAGAGGCGTTCAAGTGGGTGCTGACCGTTGTGTTCCCGGATGGGTTTGAGGCATAATATCATATGGTAAAAGAAATCCCCGCCGAGTGGCGGGGATTTTGTTATGATGGGAAAACAAGTTCGCTGATGTTCAGCATACCGCGGATGCCGGTGCAAGACCACCAATAATAGTTCTTGTCGTTGTAATTGCCGTTGGAGTCGGGCACGGCATCAACGGCGGCATTATAATAAACCGAACTATAATAAGAACGGAACATGTTATCACTTATTTTACCGCCTTCAGCAGTTTCGCCAATTTTATAGGCACTATATTGGTTGGTATCACTAAAGTAAAGACCGAGATAGCCACGGTCGGAGTGATAAATAATCGCGTGGATTTGTGCCTTACTATTGATAAGAACGAGAAATTGTCCAGAACCGCCTTTCTGCAGACAAGGTACTTCGGAAAGTTTTGCAATTTTATCGTAGTTGGCTTTCAAATCATAACTATTAGGATTACCATTAGAATTGTTACCAATTACTGTACCTGTACTGTTTGCAAGTGTGGTGTAGGAATTAAGTTTCCAATTTGAAGAACCATATAGTTCGGACATCTCCGTCTGCACGGCCTCATGTAGCATGCGCGTCTCCGCGATGACCTGATCTTTTTTCGCCTTATCAATATATCCTGTCAGTGCCGGAATGAGCAGCGCCGCGAGGATCGCCAGAATGACCAGCACAACGATCAGCTCCACGAGCGTGAAGCCGCGTTTTTTGTTTTTGGAGTACAGCATTTAAAAAAGTTCCTCCTTCCCAATTGCGGGATAAAGTTCGTCTTTCTTAGTATACTCGAAAATATGCAATAAAGCAAGGAGATAGATACAGATAAAGTGCACAAAAATAAAGGGTTCTTGCCAAAAACATAAAAAAGAAATTGGTTAAATTGGAGAAAGTGTTTTGTAAAGCCGCAGAAACATTGAGATTTACAGCGGGATGTGATAAAATAATATCAACCTGATAAAAAAGAATCACCTGCAGAGACAGGCGATGAGCAGGTTTGCACCGCGTATACAGACGCAGGTGCGCGAGCGGCAGATACCGACGGATTGCAGCCGGTCGGTTAGTGCCGCAGCTTTCGGCAGACGGAAGCAGGAGAGAGAAATGAAGAGAGAGTATTGGGTTACGGAAATGAAGAAATGGGGCATTGAAAATGCAAATCTATGACTGGGTCAGCATAGGCGTATTGTTCGTTCTCGGTATCTTGTTCTATTTCCGACCGGCATGGCTGTTGGGTGAAGACCGGCAGCAGGCCGATGGCGCGGTAAGCAAGGTACGCACTGTCAGCGCGGCTGCGGTGGTATGCGCCATGATAATGACCGTGATCTGCGTAATCGGATAAAGAAAGAATTGGCTGCAAAGACACTCCCGCTTGGAAGGTGGATTCCGAGCGGGAGTGTTATTTTTACGACTTTGATTGCGGTCTGGACAGCAGCGCGAACAGACAGCCGAACACGATCGCGGCGGCAATGCCGCCTGCCGCACCGGTCACGCCGCCGGTGAACACGCCGAGCAGGCCGCTTTCCGCAACTGCTTTGGCAACGCCTTTTGCCAGCGAGTATCCGAAGCCGAGCAGCGGCACAGTCGCGCCTGCACCTGCGTAGTCCACAACTGCCTGATACCAGCCGAGCCCCTGCAGGATAACACCGAGCACCACCAGCGAAACGAGAATACGCGCCGGTGTCAGCTTGGTTTTGTCAATCAGCACCTGACACAGCGCACAGATCAGTCCGCCGACCCAGAAAGCGTTCAGGTAGTTCATGCTTCGCTCCTTTCCAGTACAACGGCGTGGCAGATACCTGCAATCGGCTGTCCCTGCTGCACCGAGGTCGGACTCATCATCGCACCCGTGCCCGCAAACACCAGCCGGTGGATTTTGCCGCGATGCATATCGCGCAGCAGCGGTCCGCAGAGAACTGCCGCTGAGCAGCCGCAGCCCGAGCCGCCTGCATGCGCGTCCTGCTCGTCACCAAAAATCAGGCTGCCGCAGTCCGAGTAGACAGGGGACAGGTCGATGCTGTCGCCGCGCAGCAGCGTCAGCAGCAGGTCCGCACCGATGTGACCGAGGTCGCCGGTAACGATGCAGTCAAAGTCCCGCGGCTCGGCACCCAAATCCTCCAGCAGTGCGGAAAGGGTGTCGGCAGCAGCGGGGGAAGATGTTATTTTAGGACTATGTGCCTTATGCGGTCTGACCATGCTTGCGGATATACTCCTGCGCGACTGCATAGGCGTCCGAAAACTTAAACTTTATCGTGATTTTTCCGCCCTCATGCACATAAATCATGTCAATCAGTTCGACTACGACTTCACGCGTCAGACTGGGCAGATTGCGATATTTTACGAATTGTGATACAAACGAATTGGTTTCGTCCACGCCGCTCTGCACCTCGTCAATGCGCGCTTGCAGGGACGCAAGACGTGTGTCCAGTTTGGCCTGCTGCTGCTCAAACTGCTCTTTCAGCCGATGGTATTCCTCACGCGAAATATCTCCGGCTTTCCAGTCCGGATACAGGGACAGCTTCATCTGCTCGATGCGTTCGCGCTCGGTTTCAAACTGTGCCCGCTCGTCAAGCAGAGGCTTAACGGAACGGTTTCGCGTGCCGCTGCGGTTGATCTCGGCAATCAGCTCATCCATCTCGACCGCCAGAGCAATCTGGTGACGGAGCGTTTCCAATACAGCCTGCTCCAGCCGGTCGCTGCGGATGGTATGCTTCGTGCAGGCGCCGCTGTGCTGCTTTTTGAACGTCGAGCAGATATAGTAGCAATAGTCGCGATGCGGTTGGGAAATCAGCTTTCGATTCATTGCCTTGCCGCAGTCTGCGCAGCGAAGAAAACCGGAGAACAGGTAGACTTTGGGCTGTGCTGGTGAGGTGCGCGTATCACGGGCGAACAGGGATTGCGCTTTGGCGAACAGCTCGCTTGAGATGATAGCCTCGTGTGTCTGCTCGACAGTGATCCAGTCCTCCTCGGGCACGGCCTCGCTGACATGCAGCTTGTAGCTTTTCATGCGGTTTTTGCCCTGCACCATAGTGCCGGTATAGAGAGGATTGCGCAGGATACGGCGAACCGAACTGTCCGGCCACAGATCGTCCAGCTTGTCCGAGGCCGGATGGCGGTAGTTCATGCCCTGCTGCCGTTTGTAGGCAGATGGATTCGGAATGCCCTTAGCATTCAGCTTTTTGGCAATACCGAGTACGTTTGTTCCGGCAAGAAACCAGTTGAAAATATCGCGGACAACGGCGGCAGCCGGCTCGTCAATCAGCAGCCGGCTGTGGTCGTTCGGGTCTTTGCGGTAGCCGTAGGACGCAAATGAGCCGATAAATTTGCCCTGCCGGCGCTTGAGATCGAGCGAAGCGCGGACTTTATTGGAGATATCGTGCGCGTACTCGTCATTGAGGATGTTGCGGAACGGCACGATCAGGCTGTCCGCCGAGCGCGGGTCGGCAACGCTGTCGATGCGCTCGCTCAGCGCGATGAACCGCACGTTCAGCAGCGGAAACGTGTGCTCAAGGTACTCGCCGACCTTGACGTAGTTGCGTCCCAGTCGGGACAGATCCTTGACGATCACGCAGTTGACGATGCCGGCGCGCAGGTCGTGCATCATGCGTCGGAAATCCGGCCGGTCGAAGTCGGTGCCGGTATAGCCGTCATCAACGTACAGCCGGGACGCGGTCATGTCGGTTTGCGTATCTGCAAACTCGGTCAGCAGCTCGCGCTGACTGATAATGCTGTTGCTCTCCTCGCTGTCGCCGTCCTCGCGGGAAAGACGGATATAGAGCGCGGGTTTCCACAGGACTGTGGATAACTTTTGGGGTTCGTATTTACTTTTTCGTGCCATTGAGTGCCTCCTAAAAAACGGACGGCACGCCGCAGGCTGTGTTTTGCACGTATAGTGTATCACAGCACACGGCGTGCCGCAAGGCTTCGCTTCGGTTATCCGGCTTTTACCATCACTGGAGCCGCTTGCACAGGTTGGTCAGGCAGGATTGCAGACTGGGTGCGCCGTCATCAAACAGCACCTCAACCGCAGTGTCGCCTACGCGGAAGCGGTGTGGGTCGCTGACAGACGAGGCGAACAGGCGCAGGCGCTCGTTCACCGGCAGGGTCGGGTCGATGCGTGCCTCGCGGATGTCGGGCAGGGGACAGGTGGGTGTGGGCTTGAACATAAGGGTTGACCTCCTTTGGTTTGTGTAGATGGTGGGTGCATTGTATATTCTTTCCATTGTTATACTATATATACGACAGTTCGGGATAACCGGATTTCGCCGTATCAGACACCTGCGGAACCGCGCCTGTATTGCGGCTCGATGCCGCAGGTGCTATGCTAAAAATAGGCGAATTCCTCCACCTGCTTGCGGACAGAGCAGTGAATGGCCTCCCAAAACTTTTCGTAGAGCGCATGCTCGTTGCTGGAAGGTAACTCCATGCGCTCTTTGATCATCTCGACCATGCATAAGAAAGACCACCGAAGCAGAGCGAGATTGGCCTGGATACGGCGTTCGCGCGTGAGTAGATCAGCGAACGCATCCGAGCCCTCGACCCGCAGATGGGACAGGATGTCCGGCTTGTCGGCAATCTGATGCAGCAGCGCAATTGCATGTTCGTAGTTGTCCGCGAACCAGTTAGCGAACTCCTCGAGGGCTGCTCCAATCAGAGCCGGGCAGACGTCCTCGGTCAGATTGAGCGGCTTACCGAGGTACACGAAAATGCTTCGCGTGAGTTCGGAAACGCCGTCCAACACGAACTCGGCTGTCAAGGCAATTCCGGCGGTGCAGTCGCGATGATCGGTCTTGCCGGTTTTACCCTTCTTGGTAGAGACCGCGCTGGCACTCGCCGGGATGTCCAGCATCGGAAAGTTGGTCAACTTCGGACGCAGGGGAGAGACGAGGAACAGGTTGACGCTGCCAATAGTGCGGCGGCGTGCGGCCTTCTTGTCGTCGTGCGGTGGAGTGGCCCAGTGGTTATAGTGTTTGAGAAGTTCTGTAATAGCGCATTTGATTTTGAAAATGCTAATTTGTCAAAGAAAAAACTTCGGCATAAGATTGAACAGCAGATGACTGAATTTGCGAAATTCGTTGAAAACAGCAATACTCCTGGGTACAAAGATAGGAATTTTCGTATTCTTACAGATTTTCTGACTGAGCCCGGAAAAGAGAAGACTTGAGCTCGGATGAGCTTCAGTTTCTCTATACCAGACTTGTTTTTGGGACTGAAGAAGATATTACAAAAATTAACATGCGTAGCTATGATGATGAAGCTGACATGAAGTCTTACAAACTGCTGTTTAAAATTCGTGATGAAAATGATTACTTGTTTCAGGCGATCAGTAATATGGTGCATCTGCTGAGCCGTTCAGAGACGAGCGATAAATAGCATGACTATGAGGATAATGGAAAAAACCTAATAAAGAAAATTACGGAGGATATCAATAATTGCTATCGGCGATTTGATAACGAACTACTGTATAAAGGTGTGCCTGTAAAGAAGATAACAGTTTGCAGTAAGACAAGGTATAACGCAGTTTTTTCGATACCATATATTTACCCTGTACTGCCATTGCTGTTCGTATTAAATGCCATATATAAAGTTAAGGGAGACGGGAATAAGCACGATAAAGCGGAACTGCTGAAGTACAATACCTCCTGCTCTTTAATAGATAATGTGTATGAAACTTTTGTCATAAGTGAAGCGTCAGAGCACTTGCTGGAGAGAGTAGAGGATGTACTGGTAAAACATCTGGTTCTGTATAAAGAACTGTATTTCCCACTCGAAAAGATTGTTACTCTTTCATTCAGCACCGTATTACCCGCTGTATGGGAAGGAACGGGTGCTGCCTGAACATTACAAAAAGCTGGTTCATAAGTTTACAAATAATTGCCGAAAAGATGAAGACGAAGATAGAGAAGAAATGTTCGATGATATCCAATGGGAAACTGTTAAGGAAATGCGTCCATGCCTAAAAAACGATATACTGCGTTCTTTTACGCCTCGGAGTGCTATAGATTATCTGCCTGCTGATCTTGATCGAAAACCCAACGATGAATCAGATTTACTGCAGCAGAGGAATGAGAAAGAAGGGGGACATATGTTGAACTGCACCCCCATTTGTTAGACAGTATGATATACTATCTAACAGATGGAGTGATTTATTATGCCAAGAGGAAAAATGAACAAACGGGACACGCCAGAATTTAAGGCAACACCGCACAATTAAAGCAGCGGCGCTTTGCGGAAATTTTGTATTCTGATTTTGTTGCGATTTCTTGCAATACGGCAAGTATTGCAAGAAACCGCGCCTCATCAGTACGCAAAATTTATTCGCAAATCGCTCTTGTTCAATTATGCGGTATTGCCTTAAGAAACTGGTCGTGCAAAACATGATGAAAGAAAAGTTGAGTTATTGCGAAACAGCGAGACGATTTGAAGTAAAGGGCCGGAGGCATTTGCCATAGAGCGCAGAGGACGCAGAAGTTCAGCGGCTACGCACGGAGAATGAATCCATGACACCAAGATCGCCATCCTCGTTCTTGATGAGGAAAACAGGTTTTTTGCGGAATGGCACAATTTATCAATTACATTGTAGTTCTGGCGGATGCTATGCTACTTTTGCCATTCTGTGTTCAATATGCTATAATTACCTCACCAAAGTGCGAAAGGAGGGCGCCTTATGCGATACATCTTAATGAATAAAGACGAGCCGTGGGCATTGTTCTCCTGTATACAGGACGAATTTGGAGAGGAAAGCGCGGTTCTGCAGGAGTGGTACACCGAATTGCGCCCGCTCGGTCTGCAATCGCTGACGGCGTGGCTTGAGAAGCGTAAAGCACCCAAGCACCGCAAGCATATCGAGCAGCTTCTGGAGCAGTACGGCTGCATCGGTCTGGAAGGCTTTCTTCGTGTGACGCATGCGCTGTCGCTCAACGATACGTTTTGGGTGAAAGAAGAGTCGGAAACGCTCGGCTGGGACAAGGTTTCCCTATATCGAAACGAGTTTGATGCCCTCATCGCGCAGGCGGCTTTCAGCGGCGTGATCAGCGTAGAGTCCCTGTCCTCCACCTCGCCGGAGTTCGGTACGGACGGCTATTACGCAAAATGCTGGGTGCGCGAACCGGACGGAATTTATCTCTACAAGGGCGGCAGCGACACCTATGAAATCGAGCCGCTGTCCGAATTCCTTGCGTGCCAGATTGCGGCACAGATTTGTCCACAGGCTGTGGATTACGACCTGGATTTCTACCATCATCGACTGATATCCAAGTGCCGTCTGTTTACCGATGAGCAGGCCGGGCTCATCAAAATCAGCGACTTTCCCGACCGGCCGACAACGGTTTCCGAGCTGCTGCGGCTGTATGCCGGGTTTGGCGCGGAGGACGCACTCCGCCGTATGTTCGTACTTGACGCGCTCATTCTCAACACAGACCGCCATCTCGGCAATTTCGGCTTCCTGTTCGACAATCAGACGATGGAAATTCAAAAGCCTGCGCCGGTCTTTGACCATAACCGCAGTCTACTGTTCGATCTGGACGAAGATCAGCTGGCCAATCCGGACTGGTACATCGGCAAGTGCCGTCCGCGTATCGGCGTGGATTTTATCAAGACGGCACGCGGCATGCTGACCGGTGAAATCCGGCAGGAGCTGAAAAATCTGGACGGCTTTCGATTCAGGCCGCATTCGACTATCGAACTGCCGGAGGAACGGCTGAACCGGCTGTCTGAAATTGTGGAGCAACAGAGAAGAGCGATTCTGGCATGAGAAGACTTGGTCGCATACTTTCGCTTAAAACATCGAAACGGATAAAACAAAAAATCGCCGGACTTCCCATAAACGAGAGGTTCGGCGGTTAATATTTAAGGTATAGCGGTAACTAAAGTATACAATGGAATCTTAGTTGTTTGCGGTTTGTTTCGATTTCGCACACCGCCGGTAAAACGTATTCGTCTTCAATCCGGTTTGCCGCATGGCTTCTGCGGCGGTGATTTCCCCGGCACGCCAGCGAGCAACCACTCGCTCAAAGTTGTCCGGCAGGGGCATTGGCTTGCGGCCGGTGTACTTGCCCTGTTCTTTCGCGATAGCAATTCCCTCACGCTGACGCTGCAAGATATACTCACGTTCGAGTTCTGCGACCGCGGCGAACACAGTCAGCATGAATTTGCCGGTAGGTGTGGTGGTGTCGATAGCCTCTTTGCGGCTGACAAACTCTACATGCTTTTCGGTCAGCCGTTCCACGAGATCGAGCAGGTCTCGTGTGTTACGGGCAAAACGACTGATCGACTCGACAATCACGGTATCGCCGCGGCGGACGTACTCCATCATATGGGTGAGTTCTGGCCGATCGGCATTCTTGCCGCTGGCCTTGTCGATGAAAACCTCGTCAACACCAAGCTCACGCAGCAGGACTTCCTGCCGAGCGGTATTTTGCTCCTCGGTGCTGACGCGGATATAGCCGATTTTCATGGTGTATCTCTCCTTTAAGTATGGTATAATGAGAAATATAAGGACGGTGACGCTGATGGATAAGACAATCGAACAGGTAAAACAATTAGCGCACCGTTATGGAGTGCCGAAACTAGTATTATTTGGTTCGCGTGCCCGCGGCGATCATCACGCCCGCAGTGATTATGATTTCGCGGTATGGGGCTGCACGCCGCAACAGCGTACACTATTCAGCGATGCAGTGGAAAATGATCTGGACTCGCTGTATTCGGTTGATCTGGTGTTTGTCAGCGAACACACCGATGCCGCATTGCTTCAAAATATAGAGAAGGACGGGATTTGCTTGCTGGACCGTTACAATACGAAATTCGAAAATCTCACCAATGCTGTAGAACGCTTGCGCGAAGGCGTGCAGGCGTATCAAGAGAATCCTGCCAAAATCATTCGCGACGGTGTAATCCAGCGCTTTGAGTTCACCTGCGAGCTGGCGTGGGAAACCACTCGTGAGTTCTTACTTGACCAAGGATTTACTGAACTGAACAGTCCGAAAGCAACGATGCGTAAGGCGTTCTCGTATGGCCTGATTGATGATGAACAGGCGTGGATTGCACTGCTGAATGCTCGCAACCAGACCTCGCACATTTATGACGATGCAACCGCGCAGGAAATTTACTCGCAGATTGAGAGCGAGTTTGTATCTCTGTTTGATAATCTTATTGAGCAGTTGAAACGTGGTTAAGTGCAATAGGGTCGCCGCATATTTTGACATATTTCAAGAGTCCAAAACCGACCCTATTGACATAGCTTTTCGTTGTTTTAGATGGGTATACCCAAATGAAAGACTCAAAAAAGTACCGGTTCGCGTGAGCCGGTACTTTTGCGTTCAGTCATCGTCTGACAGCAGATCAGCCAGCAGGCCGATGACCGTCATCACGCCGAGAACGACTTTTACTGCGTCCATAAAATCACCTCCTAATCAGTACGCATATAAAAGTTTTCACCGGTCATTTCGTTCAGGAGTGCCGGATCGTAGAGCATTTCCTCGATTTCATCTGCGGAGCAGCCGTAGTCGAGCAATGCCTGCACTTCATCTGCGCTCACGCCAAACGCTTTGGCAACCGAGAACAGGTCATCATAGTTTTCCGGCGTGTCCTCATAGTAGTCGCGGTAATATGGAGAATAACGCCGCCACCAATGCTCATAACTGGTTTTCGGCGTAAATGCGCTTGTAGTCATACGTCCGGTGCGGTCGATTTTCAGAATTTCACCCTCCTTTGGCTCCAGAATGTCCGTTGGCGCTTTTAACCGCAGCTTTTTGATGGCCTTGCACAGGATTTGCTGTGTCGAGGCGTAAATAAGGTAGCCATCATAGAACATGACGCACAGCGGATTATCGCCAACTACGAACCAGATGGAGTTGTCCTTGTCCAGAACCGTGAAGACAAATGAATCCTCGACTGCTTCAGCCATGGATTGCAGGCTGTCAAAGTCGAGGGTTTTCTGCTGTTCAAGGAGCTGAACGGCAACATAGCTGTCCGTTTCCACGCTTGTCAGCGGAAGGTTTTCTTCTGCGCGCAGTTCCTTGTCATTCCAGAGCACGCCGTTATGCGCGAGAGCAAAGCTGTTGCCGTCAACGTGACCAAGGAACGGGTGATTATTCTGGTTAAACTGCGCATTGCCTTGTGTTGTCATGTGGGTATGCCCCATAACCGCATTCACGCCGTTCGGAATGTGAATCTTCATCTTTCGAGCGGGAATCGGGCGCTTGTAAATCCGCAGACGGTCTTTGAAGTTATAGGCGATGCCGGTTGCATCCGTGCCGCGCACCTGACATTCACGCGCCAGCGTATTCAGGATTTTGTTTTTCGTGTGAGTGCTCGGGCACTCTTTAAAGTCGATTAAGCCGAATAAACTGCACATATTATTCCTCCTCGCTTGCATTTACGGGTTCGTTGACGTACAAACGGCGCTCTTTGAGGTACTGAATCAGCTCTGGTTCATGCACGGTGTCCAGAAAATCAAACCAACTAAGCTCCTGTACAGTGGTGTCGGACATAGCAACAGCCACCTCAACCAGATGGTTAACCATCTGTAAGGTGGCTTTGAGGGTATTGAGTTTGAGCGTACCGCGAAACATTCTGATTTCAACGGTATCCGAATTGGTCAGGTTTACCGCCGTGTAGCGTCCGGCACAGGAGTTCTTGGCGTGGCTCATCTGGTCTGTCGGCGTAAGCTTCATGCCGTATCGCGCCGCCCAGCGGTTCATCTGGGATTGTGTACGGCGGCTGAATCGCAAGAGTTCCGCCCAGAACTTTTCGACGAAGTACAAAAGCCGTGCAATCGCAGCTTCCTGCTGCACGTAGGTGCAGCCGAACGCCAGACGCGAGATATGCACATGCAGACCGCAGGTTCCAGCGGCGTGGCTGAGGTAGTCCATTTCCTGTGCTTTGTGGAGCACCGCCGCCCACGGCATTTCGTTCAAACGGTATGTAAGCGTCATTGGGTGCGTGACGAGTTCCAAACCATCGTCCAAGCTGCCGTCCGTCTTGATGTATAAATTCTCCGCGTCTGCATTGGCGATGTTCAACAATTTTTCGGCATTGTAACGGTCTGTGCCGCCGTTGTCGATTTCCAGTGTTACGCCGAAGTGCCGCAGACCCTTGCCGTGGAAAACGAGGTCGGGCATATAGTTATACTCGTGAATCGCGCCCTCGTGATCGTCCTAACAGCTTTCGCAGTAGGTGCGACCGTCGTCATCGTAGTAGGCGCTATAGGTGCGGATGATGCAGTCGCAGTCGTGGCACAGCGAATAATGCTCGTCTTCGATGGCGTTTTCCGCATAAATCTGTTCGTCGCAGTGGTCACAGATGACGGTTAAACGGTCGGCGCAGTCCTCGCAGAGCCAGTCGCCTTCTACCTCAAACATATCTTCAATCGGATGTTCTGCACCGCAGTTTGCACAAATTCTTGTCTCTTGCATTGGTTGTTCCTCCGTTTCGTTTGTAGGGTTTTAATATTCATCCGCCAGCAGCATAGTGGAATATGTCCGGTCATCAATCACGAACACCTTCGCGTCCACCGCGTCCGGACATTCCACTTCAAGCTCGTAACGATACGGCGGCTGTTCCTGCTCGTAGACGATGTGCTGACCGGTTGGCGTTGTGGTAAGGATAAACACTTGCAGGTAATCCTTTCTCGGCACTTCCATCGTCAAGACTATGTGCCACATGAGGTTGACGAGCCATGCGGGAATTTCGCGCTCCACGCCACGTGTCAGAAATTTTTGATTGTTGAACATCTTTGCTTCCTCCTTTTTGACAAAAAGTAAGCTCCTGAGAATATCTCAGGAGCTTCTATATCTATAATATATAGTTAAAAATGAAGGAAAAACAGAAAAAGTTCTCGCACTGCAACGCGTATTCAATAGAGAAATTCATTTTTGTGTAATTTTCGTAAAAGTGGGGATGTACACTTCGTTTTTACAAAAGAGACGAAAAATTGTGACATAAGACGCGAATTCCATTCGATTGAAAGCGCAGATTCGTCAGCCTCTTTCTGCGTTCTTCCGTTTTACAGTTCCTCGACCGACATGATGCCTTTACGCTCGCCGACCAGTGTCATCAGACGGTTTACCGTGCAGCTGCGCGGCAGGCGCAGTGTGAAGATGGCACAGGCATTGTGCTCACCGTTTTCCGCCGCACGGGTGATCTGGATATTCAGCACTTTGACATCACATCTGCGGTACAGCTGCAGCACATCGTCCAGACACGTTTTATCCTCATATTCCATATACACATTGATCTCGGGAACGTGCTCCAACACACGGTACTCCAGCCGCGAGAACACAAGCTCGGCGAGCATGATGAACACGGTCGCGAGAATGCCGCCCTCGTAGAAGCCGCCGCCAAAGGTGAGGCCGATGATGCCCGAGGTCCAGAGACCAGCCGCCGTGGTCAGACCCTTGACGCGCTGCCGCTTGGTAACGATGATGGTGCCCGCACCGATGAAGCCAATACCCGCAACAACTTGTGCACCGAGGCGCGCCATATCTGTAAAATAGTGCATATTCAGATACAGATACTGACTCGTCAGCGTGGTGATGGCCGCGCCGATGCAGATGAGGATGTGCGTGCGGAAGCCGGCCGGGCGGCGCTTGTACGAGCGCTCGATACCGATAATGCCGCCGCAGATGAGCGCGCAGGCCAGACGCACGAACACGGAAAGCGTCGTCACGTCGCGCAGGCCGTCAAAAACAGATAACATAGCAGTCCACTCCTTACAGCTCTTCGATCATGCAAAGGCAGTCCAGCTCCGCCAGATCGGAGAGAAGCTGCGTGTGCGGTATTTTTTCATTGAGGCGGATCGAGAAGATCGCACTTGGGTGCAGCGCCTCGCCACTTTTGTTCCGCTCGATATCGATGTCGTAGATCTGCACGTTCTGCGCTTTCAGCTGATTGATGATGGTACTGATGTCCCCGAGCGAATGGAACTCCATGTACAGATTGATGTCACGCGCGTTCTCCTGTATGTACGCATCCACAATTGGGAACAGGCGGATGCTGAGAAATATCATCGCGAATGCGATGAGCACGCACTCGTAAAATCCTGCGCCGACCGCAAGGCCGGTGCAGGCCGACGCCCACAGACCAGCGGCAGTGGTCAGGCCCTTGACCTGCTGGCGGCCGGTAACGAGAATGGTTCCTGCGCCCAGAAAGCCGATGCCGTTGATGACCTGTGCGCCGAAACGCGAAACGTCGGTTTTTATGCCGATCTCTGCGCAAATATCCGACCACGGCCCTGTCACCATGGTAAATTCGTACAGGCTGAGCAGCACGGTCAGCGCCGCGCCAAGACAGACGAGCATATAGGTGCGGAAACCGGCCGGACGGCGCTTGCGTCCGCGCTCCAGACCGATGCAGCCGCCGAGCAGCATCGCAAGGGCGAGCCGCACTACGACCGAGGCGAAATGAAGTTCGCGCAGGTATTGTATCATTCCACTCATTTGATGTAGGTTCTCCTCACTCGATAAAAAGTGCACACGCTGCCAATATGTATGCAGCGTGTGCAGCTTTCTACAATAGATTTCAGTATTTACTTTGCGAATCGACAGTCTGCCCAGCAGGCGTTATGGTCGGACAGCTCGGGACCTGTGAACTTCGCCAGCGCGCTGCCCGGCTCGGCCCAGGTGCAGTCCTTCGTTTCGGTCGAAATCGTGCCGTGATCGACGCATTCCATGCCGCGCGCCATCAGCCAGTCCAGCTTGAGCAGCATGCTCTTGCCGCCCGGCATCGGCTTGCGGCGCGTGCCCTCGATGCTGCTGAACTCGCGGTAGGAGAAGCCGTTTTCCTCCGCCTGCGGCAGAACGCGCTCGTACTGCTCAACGTGCTCCATATGCTTGGAGAGACGCTCCGGGTCGTTGAACAGCGCGGTGAAGCCCGGAATGTCGTTGCCGTCGAACGTATTGGTGTTCAGATCGCCGCCGATCATGACCGGTGTGTCCGGCGCGAACGAACGCTTGATCTCATCATATACGACTGCCATCTGCGCTTCGCGGCCCTCGCTGTCCGCGCGGTTCTCCAGATGAACGCTGACCGCGCCGACCTCGCGTCCGCCGATGTCGAGCGAGCAGACGATGGCAACGCGCGCACCGATACGCTTCTGACGGTCATAGTACCAGTTGTACTGCTCGGGCATATGGACGACCTTCGCCCAGCGGATGGGCCAGCGGGAGAACAGGGCGTTGCCGTGGAAGCCCTTGTTGTCCTCGGGATTTACCAGCTCGATAAACTCCAGACCGTAGGCGTAATTCATGCCGATGGATTTCGCGATTTCGTAGGCAACGTTGCAGTTGCCCGAGCGGACCGCGCCGTCATCCAGCTCGTTGGCGTAGATGATGTCCATGTTTTTGAGGTCGGGGCACATATTGAGAAAGTCGATGGTTTCGTGAAGCGTCTGGCCGCGCTCGATGTTGAATACAACGTGGCGCAGCGTTTCGGGCACCTCGGCGGGCGCATCCACGAGGTTGTGCACCTCGCACTGCTGATACTGCGGGATTTTTTCCATGACCTTGAACTGGCCGAGCGCCGGGACGAGATTACCGAGTTCGATGCGTTTTTCGTAGGACAGGGTTTCCATTTGTTACACGCCTTTCATATAAATGGTGGATATTTACAGAATTTTATTTGCGGTAGAATATGGGGGCAGCCGGCAGGAATGCTTGACTCCGCCGGCTGTTCCATATAAGGGAAGAAAAAGATGATGCGTAAAAATGAGGGAGTGCGGGGGAAAATCAGGCGTTTGCGGTCGTCTTTGCTGCTTCGGCAGCTTCGCGCTGCTTCATCTCGGTGATAATGCGCGGATAGATCTTATCGAGCTTGTAGAAGATCAGCAGAACGCCGATGCCGCCCCAAGCGATGATGTTGCCAATGATGTAGATGGCGATGAGCATCTGAGACTGTGCGGCATTGATGGTTGCGGTGCCGGCGAAGCCTACAAGGCTCATCAGGGCGCCGAAGATCGCGCTCGTCATGCCGGAGCCGAACTTCTGGCCGGCGGTGGTAGCAGATACCATCAGGCCCTGTACACGGATGCCGCTCTTCCATGCGCCGTACTCGATAACGTCAGCCAGCATGGAGTATTTTACGCCGCGGAAGCAGCCCTTGCCGATGCCGCGCATGACGCAGGCAAACAGTGCAAGATTGAGGGCGCTCGGGTTGATGAACAGGGAGACCGTGCCGATAACGGCGACGATCGCACCGATCAGCGCTACGTTGCGCTTGCCGAACTTTGCGATGAACGGAGACAGAACAAGAACGGTGACGATCTGCGGAATGGATTCGAAGGATGCGAGTGCGCCGAGCAGGTCGCGGTTGCCGAGAATGTACTGTGCGTAGTATGCGTTGCAGGTGCCGGTAACTGCCTCATAGAAGGACAGGAACACAGCGAGCATGAAGAACATGATGAAGTACTTGTTGGTGACGCAGAGCTTGATGCCCATCCAGAGCGGAACGTTCTTGCCGTCCTTGGTCTTGGTCTCTTCCTTGACGCGCTCGTGGCAGTTCTTGAAGCAGATGAACAGCATGATGATGGAAACGATGGCGTAGAGGATGGAAACCTCGATCCATGCCTGCTGGGTGTCACCCAGACGGGTAACCAGCGGGAAGGTAATGGCGGTGATGACCATGTTGCCGAGGGCGGACATACCGGTACGGAACAGGTTGACAACGGCGCGCTGGTCGGTATCGCGGGTCATCAGGGTAGCTAGCGTTGCATACGGAAGGTTGAGTGCGGTGTAGACAACGGTGGTGCAGAAGTTATAGGTGATGAAAACGTAGATGCCCTTGACGATCGGGGTTGCGGGCGGAACGGTGAACAGCAGGATGGCTGCGATGCCGTACGGAATCATCATCCAGAGAATCCATGCACGGGATTTGCCGTGCTTGGAATGCGTGCGGTCAACCAGATGACCGATAAGTACGTCGGAAATACCATCGAAGAAACGGGAGAACAGCATGATGGTACCGATCATAGCCGCCGAGATACCGACTACGTTGGTGTAGAAGTAAATCAGCAGCGAGGTGGTCAGGGCGTAGACAACGTTGCAGGCAACATCGCCGAGGCCGTAGGAGAACTTTTCCTTGAGATGGATCTTCTCAAATTCCTTATCACCCGCGAAAGTCGGGTTGCTGGATTTGCCCATGGTTTTGCTCAGTCCTTTTTTATTTTTCTTTTACCAGTTGCAGCGATACAGACCGTCCGTGCGCCGGGCGCATCGGGAGTGGGTCTGCCTTTGAGACGTTGTCCGGACTCGTCTCTCGCTATACCCTTTCAGTGGAAGTCCGTTCCACCGAACATCTACAAGTATAGCACTGAGCGGAATAAAATTCAATAAATCATATTGTAAAAAGAACAATATTCAATTTTGTGCATTCTTCACAAGGTCGATGTTTTGTGATACAATGAAATTACTATATGATGCGGAAGTGCAGGGTGATTGCATGGACAAGAACGTTTATGCCGCAATTCAGTCGCAGTATTCGACTTTATCCAAGGTTGGAAAGCGGATTGCGGACTATATCTTAGCCGATCCGGTACATATTACCTCGATCAGCATTCAGCAGATGGCGGCCGAGCTTGATATCGCGGAGTCGAGTATTATTCGATTCTGCAAGATCGTCGGCTGCGCGGGCTTCAGCGAGGTAAAGCTGCTGCTGGCGAAATATTCTCCTAAGTCGGTGCGCACGATTTTTGAAGATCTGTCCGAAACCGATAGTATTTCGACCATTTCGGAGAATGTGTTCAGCCGGAATATCGACACGCTCGAGCGGGCGCTCCAGCTGCTTGATTTCGAGAAAATCGAGCAGGCGGTGGGGGTGCTCAACCGGGCGGAGAATATCCTCATCCTCGGCGTCGGCGCGTCCGGCACCATCGCGGAGGACTTCTACATCCGCCTCATGCGCATCGGCATCCGCGCGGTTTCGCTGACCGATTCGCACCTGATGCAGATTCAGGCGAGCCAATGCGGCCCGGATACGGCGGTCATCGCCATCTCGCATACCGGCAAGACGCGCGAAATCGTGTCGGCCGTGCGTACCGCGAAGGAGTGCGGCGCGCCGACCATCGGCATCACCGGCTATCCGGATACGCCGCTCAAAGAGGTCAGCGACATCTGCCTTGAGCTGTATTCGCCCGAGCAGCTTTTCGTGTCGCCGCGCGTGGCGCAGTTCTCCCTCATCGACACGCTTTATGTCAGCCTCGCTATCCGCCGCAAGGACAGCGTCGTACAGAATATTGAACGCATGAATGAAGTGCTCCTGCCATTTCGCATTGATTGATCATTTTTGATCCTGTGTGTGGAATTTGATGCTTGAAAGATATATTGCATCATTGCATCTGTATCGTATATGTGCTGTGCTCGGATCAAAGAGATTATGCTAACGATCTAGCATTGTTTCAGTCAATGCTGTCCTTGTATCATGTTCCCGTTTGATTATTGCGATTAACTGCGCCGATAAAGCAGCGCCAATCTCGCGATATAGCACATCTCTGACGGCAGCTCAGATTGCCAATCGGGAACATCAGCGAAAATATATCAGCCAAACTCTTCATCTTCCACAGGATCAAATTATATTCTACAGCGCGAAAGAAAACCTTATCTGGATGTGTTGATGCGGAAAATATACGGCTACATGACCCAATAGGTATGTTTACAAATTCACCTCAAAAAAACTCCATAATCCCCGCCCTCAGCACCCTCCACTCCCGGCCAACCTTTACGGCCGGGAGTTCTTCATTTGCGATCATCTTGCGCACCTGCTGGCGCGTGGTCTTGAGCAGGGTTGCGGTTTCTTTTACGGTCAGGATTTCATCGTTCGGCATAGAAAACCTCCATCAACATAGGTGAAAACGCATTTCACTTTAATTCATGTATGCTTATTCTAATGTTGGCGATCAAACGTCAAATCATGCTGTCTAAGCAGACTCAAGCACCCTGAAACAAGCCTTTATCCGAACCATTTCCAGTACGTTAACTCGATGAATGCTTATTGGCGCCTTTGAATCTTTCATTGGAATTTGAATATTGGCCGAACTTAACCGCACTGTAGTGGAGGATAGGAAAGGATTTCTTGAAAATATCCAAACGATCTTGAACATCCGCCTTGCGGTCATAATACAGATTGCAGGTCAAATCACACCTCGACAGCTTAAACCCTTTGAGCCGCCGGTCAATGCCGATTTTATCAAGGATATTTCGCAGACGGTGCTTTATCTGCTGTACAGACTTTTCGTCAGCTTGAAATAATGCAGTCGGTTCATAGGTACTGGCGAGCAGAGAAGACGGGTTGACAATCAGTATCAGCCAGCACGGATGCGAGATGGATTGCCCTAAGTGAATTTCAACGTCGATGGACTTGAACTGCGGCATCTGGTAATACGACGAAAGTCCTAATTTCCCTTTGCCGGTACAAATGCACTCGTTTTGTTCGATAATATTCTGGATTTCGGAATATTTGCATTGTAATTTTAGTGAAAAGGTGTGGATGCCGTACTCATTCGTAATCATTTGCTGTTCCTCCGTTTCTGAGCGCATACTGTGCAGCGTTTACAGGTTTTCGGCTCATGCTGCAGCATTTTGAAAAGACTGTCATCGGTCGGAAACACGGATTTCGACTTGGTTACCTTCCTGAGCTGATGGTTAAAGCCTTCAATCGTGTTGGTCGTATAGATCAGCCGCCGAAGTTCTTGAGGAAACTTGAAATAGGTACTGAGATTTGCCCAGTTATCCCTCCACGACTGAGAAATTTTGGGGTATTTCTTGTCCCAGTGTTCTGCGAACGTGTCTAACGCGTCCAAAGCAGCCGGTTCATCTACCGCTGCGTAGACTGCTTTCAAGTCAGCCATAAGTGCCTTCAAATCCTTGTAGGAGACATATTTGCTGGAATTTCGAAGCTGATGGATGATGCAGTTCTGGATTTCCGTCTTGGGATAGACCGCCTCGATCGCCGCAGAAAAACCGGTCAAATTATCCGTACAGGCAATGAAAATATCCTCGATGTCCTGGCTGATGCTGGTCTGATTTTTCCTCAGCACCTTGGGGTCAAATTCGCTCTTGCGATCCCGCGGCACAGATACCTCTACATCGCCAAAACTGGTGCGCAGGGTTTTGCTGCTGTGCCCATTCCGGCCGTTATCCGTGTCCTTGTTCTTGTAGTCATACCGGTTGTAGCCCAGCTGATCGTCCAGCTCGGCCTCCAGACCGTTTTCCATGAACTCGGTGTTAGGTTTAAGTCTAGTCTGCCACATAGCCTCGATTGCGGTAATCTCTCCGGCACGCCATCGGGAAACAACCCGCTCGTAGTTGTCCGACAGCGGTATCGGCTTGCGTCCGGTGTACTGGCTCTTTGTCTTGGCAATGGCGATACCCTCGCGCTGGCGCTGGAGGATGTACTCGCGTTCGAGTTCTGCGACCGCCGCAAACGCCACAGTCGGCGCCATTGTCAGAAACAAACACAATGATACTATTGTCGATAACAATCATTTTTTCATAACTTTCCCTCCTCATTTTATCTGTCTTAACGGCTTCAAATTTAAATAAAAAACGCTTTCAAGACATGGCTACTCATGACTTGAAAGCGTTTTTATATCTTTGTTGGAACAGCACAAAAGGGCAGAGTTTTACTTGCTCTGCGAGCAGTGTATTGCACCGCGAATCAGCTTGCCATATTCTTTTGACGGCGTACACCTCCTTCTGCCTAATAAAGCGCAGAAGAGGTTAACAGCGTCTTCGCTGATGCTTACAACCGGCTGTCATTGCGGCGTTCGCCGCCTTAGACTCTTCCGGCTTTGCGTCCCCATCTTTCGCTGGGTTTGCCTATCTCTCAGGCACCGTGTATGTACCTGATTTTTGATGGTTATACCATAATTTGTATAAGTACGCGATTGGTCTGCTATACAATTCGCGTCATAAAAACGATATTTCGTGCAGCAATCTGATGAATATCACCGTTCGGATAGCACAGCTGCGCTGCGCTTGCCTGTCTGTACACGCGATAGTTTCATCCGGTGGACGCAGTACGGAGAGTGTGCTTTTTATTTCCACTGGGTGCGGTACTGATGTGGGGTAATGCCGGTGCTCTTGCGGAAGGCCATAATAAAGTGCGAAGCACTGGAGAAACCGCAGTTATCTGCGATGGTCTCAATACTCTGCGAGGTGGTGAGCAGCTGCTGCTTTGCGGCGCTCAGACGCACAGTCTGCAAAAACTGATGCGGTGTTGCTGACTGGTATTCCTTAAACTTACGCATATAGTAGCAGGTGCTGAGCGCAGCACGCTGGGACAGGTGTTCGATGGAGAGCGATTTGTCCGCAAAATTGTACGTCATATAGTCGGCTGAGTCCTGAATGGCGATCTCGAGATCGCTTTTTTTCTTTTCCCCGAGCACGAGCACGAGCAGAACGAGCAGCTTGTTGATCGTCAGGGAAATAATATGAGGATTGGGCTGGTTCTGGTGCACCGAGACCATGATGCGGCGGACACATTCCTCAATCTCGGCATTGCTTCCGGTGGGCAGGATGAACCCGTGCGTATTGAGGATAAGATGTGTATAGGCCGTGCTGCCGTTGCCTGCAAAGTGGAACCAGCGCATGCGAATCGGTGTGAGGGCGTGATAGCTGTGCGGTTCTCTGCAGTCAAGCAGGATCAGGCTGCCGGGACCGGCGGTGCGTGTTTCACCGCGGTAGGTGACCGACAGTTCGCCTTCATCTACAATAAGCATCTGGCAGATATCCAGATAATTACGCTGCATACCGTATGTTTCGTCGCAATGGTAGCTGCCTGCGTGCGGAACATGGTACAGGTTAGTCGCGGTGAAGGCATCTGCATCGTGGTAATAGCGGACAGAATCTGCCAGAATACCCATATCATTAAGCATAATTGGTGTCAACTCCTTTTTTGTACCATATCATGGCATGGAAATGCAGTCATTCGCTTTTCTTATACAATTATATCAAAAAATGATACTGATAAAAAGTATAAAATTTTGATATTTTATTATTATCCTGTGTAGTGATGAATGTGAGAATTTGATATATGATAGGTACAACGAAAGGGAAACGAACAAAAACGCAAAAAATAGTTTCTTTTGAGTTAAAAAGACAAAGGGAAAAGAAAAAACAAGAATAGGAAATTCTACAATATAATAGGATTTTCTTGTTCAGAAGAGGGGTTGAAACATTTGATTATCATTTTAACATTCATCGCCTTCACCGGTCTGGTGGCCTTGATCTCATGGTACAAGACCAAGGAGGAGAACCTGTCCACCAAGGAAGGCTACTTCCTTGCAGGACGCGGACTGACCGGCCTGGTCATCGCCGGTTCACTGGAAATGACCAACCTGTCCACCGAACAGTTGGTCGGACAGGCCGGACAAAGCTACTCAACCAACATGGGCGCCATGAGCTGGTCGGTAAACGCAAGTATCGCGCTGCTGGCGCTGGCACTGATCTTCCTGCCGAAGTATCTGAAAGCCGGCATCACCACCATTCCGGAATTTCTGGAGGTTCGATTTGACCGCACCACCAAGCAGATCATCTCGTTCCTGTTCCTGCTCGGCTACATGCTTACTTACCTGCCGACCGTACTGTACTCCGGTGCGCTGGCCTTCAACCAGATTTTCCATCTGGATCAGCTGTTCGGCATCACCACTTATCAGAGTATTGCGATCCTGTGTGTTGCAATCGGCGTTATCGGTTCCATCTACGCAATCTTCGGCGGCCTGAAGGCAGTTGCGGTATCCGACACCGTAAACGGCGTGGGTCTGCTGATCGGCGGTCTGCTGATCCCGATCCTGTCCATCTGCATCCTCGGCAACGGCAGCTTCCTTGCCGGCATTCAGGACTTCATCACCAATGTTCCGGCGGAAAAGTTCAACGCGGTCAATCCGGCGAACGCTCTGCCTCCGATGATTCCGTGGCCGGTTCTGTTCCTCGGCATGCTGTTCAACAACCTGTTCTACTGGTGCACCAACCAGTCCATCATCCAGCGCACGCTGGCTGCCAAGAATCTGGCACAGGCACAGAGAGGTGCTGTATTCACCGCATTCCTCAAGCTGCTGGACCCGTTCTTCATCACCATCTGCGGTCTGCTGGCTTACCGCTTCTTCGGAGACGGCCTGGCAAACAGCGACCTGGCATACCCGTCTCTGATCACCACGGTTGTTCCGAACTGGCTGCTCGGCATCATCGCAGCGGTTCTGTTCGGTGCGATCCTGTCGTCCTTTAACTCGGCACTGAACAGCTGTGTAACGCTTTACACGCTGGACTTCCACCGTCCGCTGTTCAACCAGACCGCAAGCGACTCTCATCTGGTAAGAGTAGGCAAGCGTGTTGGTACCGGTCTTGCGATCGTATCCATCTGCGTAGCGCCGTTCGTCAGCAATGCACCGTCCGGTCTGTATGACTTCCTGCAGGAGTGCTTCGGCTTCTACTCCATGCCGATCCTCGCGATCGTGCTGGTAGGCTTCTACACCAAACGCGTTCCGGCCTGCGCACCGAAAATTACGCTGGTCGTACACGTCATCCTGTACTCGATCTCCAAGTTCCTGCCGCTGAATGTGCATTACCTGTATGTTCTTTCGGTACTGTTCCCGGTAGACCTGGCACTGATGCTGCTCATCGGCAAGTTCAAGCCCCGTGCTACCGACTTCATCCTCGAGGATTCCAAGGCTGTTGACCTGACCCCGTGGAAGTATGTAAAACCCGCCGCGCTGACCTGCTTCATCCTGATGCTTTGCGTCTACGCGCTGTTCTCTCCGATCGGTCTGGCTCGATAATGAGCCGGCCCCCGGAAACCATTCATCTATTCACATTGTAAGAAACGCACAAGGCGTTTTCGATAAAATCCAACAAGAGTATTGAGATTTTTTGAGGAGGAAAAACTTATGAGCAAGGAAATTAAAATCGGTCTGATCGGCGCTGGCTGGATGGGCAAGGCCCACACCACCGCATTCCACAACGCACGCATGATCTTCGGCGATGATATGCCGGTATTTGAGCTGGTAAGCGACGTCAGCGAGGATGCAGTAGCAAAGTTCGCCAAGAACATGGGCTACAACCGCTACACCACCAACTGGATGGACGTTGTCACCGATCCCGAAATCGACCTGGTTGACGTTGCAACCCCGAACTGCATGCACTACGAGATGGCAAAGGCTGCTCTGGAGCACGGCAAGCATGTCTTCTGCGAGAAGCCGCTGTCTCTGTCTGCTGAGCAGTCCCGCGAGCTGGCTGATCTGGCTAAGGAAAAGGGCGTAGTCAACTACTGCGGTTTCTCCAACATCATGAACCCGGCAAACCAGTACGTTGCAGAGCTGGTTAAGTCCGGCAAGCTGGGCAAGATCATGCGCGTACACGCTACCTACGATCAGGATATGCTGCTCGATCCGTCCATTCCGATCGCATGGCGTCACATCAACAAGCTGGCAGGCTCGGGCGCACTCGGCGACCTGTGCAGCCACCTGCTGAGCGTTTCCCAGATGATCATGGGCGACATGAGCGAGGTTCTGGGCGTACAGTCCATCGTTATTCCGGAGCGTCCGATCAAGGCAGGCAGCACCGAGATGGGCAAGGTTGAGAACGACGACCTCATCACCTTCCTCGTTAAGTATGAAAACGGTGCAATTGGTGACTTCTCGTCCTCTCGTGTTGCAACCGGCCGCAAGAACTACTTCTATTACGAGATTCAGGGCACCGAGGGCTCGGTAGTATACGATCTGGAGCGCATGTGCGAGGTTCAGGTTTACTTCAAGGCTGACGCTGACAAGGACAACGGCCGTGACTGCGGCTTCCGCACCGTACTGCTCAACCCGCAGCACGAGGGCTTCAAGTACTTCCAGCCGGCAGGCGGCATCGCGATCGCCTTCGACGACATGAAGACCCTGCAGGCTCACGCACTGATGCAGGCTATGCACGGCGGCGAGTACATCTGCGACTTCGAGATGGGCGCCAAGGTTGACGGTATTATCAACGCAGTTCTCAAGTCTGTTAAGTCGGGCACTTGGGAAAAATGCTGAGGGAGGTAGCAAATCATGTTTAACAACGTAAAACTCGGCATCGCGCCGATTGGCTGGACGAATGACGATATGCCGCAGCTCGGCGGTGAGCTCACCTTCGAGCAGATGGTTTCCGAAGCGGCTCTGGCAGGCTTTCAGGGCACCGAGGTTGGCGGCAAGTTCCCGACCGACCCGGCCGTACTGAACAAGGCACTCGACCTGCGCGGCATCAAGATTGCATCCCAGTGGTTCTCGAGCTTCCTGTGCTCGACCCCCTACGAGGAGAACGAAAAGGCATTTATCGAGCAGCTGGACTTCCTCGAGGCTGTCGGTGCAAGCCGCATCAACGTATGCGAGCTGACCCGCTGCCTGTTCGCAGAGGAGTGCTCGATGTTCGGTGACAACAAGCCGATCGCCACCGACGAAGAGTGGGATAAGCTGTGCGACGGTCTGAACAAGCTGGGCAAGATTGCTGCTGACCGCGGCTTCAAGCTGTGCTTCCATCACCATATGGCAACGGTTGTACAGACCTTCGAGGAAACCAAGCGCTTGATGGACAACACCGATCCGCGCTATGTTTACCTCTGCTTCGACACCGGCCACTTCACCTTCTCCAAGGAGGACGCCGTCAAGGCAGCCAAGGAGTTCGGCCCGCGTATCGGCCACGTTCACCTCAAGGACATCCGTCCCGACATGATGGAAAAGGCTTACGCCGAGGGCTTCAAGTTCCGCAAGGCGGTACTCGAAGGCTGCTTCACCATTCCGGGTGACGGCTGCGTCGACTATCCGGGCGTATTCAAGGCTCTGCACGATGCACACTACGAGGGCTGGTTCATCGTAGAGGCCGAGCAGGACCCGGCAAAGGCAAATCCGCTCGAGTATGCTAAGATGGCACGCGAGTATATCAAGAAAACCGCAGGTATCTGATAAGGAGGATTACAAATGGAGAAGATTCGTTTCGGTATCGTTGGCATCGGTATGATGGGCAGAATGCACGCCACCAGCCTGCAGCGTAATCCTCACGCAGAGGTTGTAGCGGTTTGCGCCCGCACCGAGAGCAAGGTCAAGGCGTTTCAGGAGGAATTCGGCGTACCGTATGGCTACACCAATGTAGACGAGCTGGTAAACAATCCCGAGGTTGACGCAATCGTTGTTGCAACCGGCGCAGATGCTCACAAGGCACCGTGTCTGGCAGCCTGCAAGGCCAAGAAGCATATTTTCTGCGAAAAGCCGCTGGCTAAGACCCTTGAGGACTGTGAGGAGATCGAGAAGGCCGTAGCCGAGAACGGCAGCAAGTGCTTTACGGTTGGCTTCATGCGCCGCTTTGATCCGTCCTACGCAGAGGCGAAGGAGAAGATCCGCGCCGGCGCGATCGGCAAGCCGATTCTGTTCAAAGGCGTATCGCTTGACCCGTCCAGCGTGCTTGAGGCACATCTGGAGGGCGTTAAGAAGGGCATTTACGTTCCGTGGTTCATCGAGATGGGCAGCCACGACACCGACCTTGCACGTTGGTTCCTCGAGGGCGATCCGGTCGATTCCTTTGCAACCGGCGATGCTTATGTCTGCACCGGTCTGGCAGATTACAACGACTACGACAACGGTTTCTCGCTGACCAAGTTCGATAACAACACCACCGCTTACATTCAGGTAGGCCGCACCGCAACCTGCAGCCATGTTGAGAGCGAAATCGTCGGCACCAAGGGCACGCTGCGTGTCAACTCGGTACCGCGCAAGAACTACCTCTCGCAGTTCACCGAGAACGGCTTCGTGGAAGAGTGCCAGGAGAGCTTCCTTGCCCGCTGGGGCGAGGCGTTCCAGGCGGAGATCGACGACTTCGTTGACTGTGTACGCACCGGCCGCAAGCCGGAGACCACCGCACACGACGGCACGATGAGCCTGAAGTTCTGTCTGCAGCTGCATCAGGCATATCTGGACGGCAAGAAGAAGTAAATTACAACCGCTTTTTATGGCAATACCGCATAATTGGACAAGAGCGATTTGCGAGTAAATTTTGCGCACTGATAAGGCGCGGTTTTGCAGCAATACTGACGTATTGCAAGAAATCGCAACGCAATCAGGGGACAAAATTTCCGCAAAGCGCCGCAGCTTTAAGTGTGCGGTGTTGCCTTAGATAAAGGAAAAAAGGAGATTCACATCATGAGCAAGAAGGAACTCGCTATTGGCGTACTGGGCGCAGGCGGCAACATTGGTCACACCCATTCTCAGAACATTGCAACCTATGTAGACGGCGCTCGTTTGGCTGCTGTTTACGATCTGAACACCGAGCGTGCCGAGGAGGTCGCTAAGACCTACGGCGCAAAGGTAATGGCAAGCGCAGAGGAGCTGATCGCTTCTCCCGAAATCGACGCTGTTGTTATCGCATCCTGGGATGGCACCCACGCTGATCTGGCGGTAAAGTGCATCCAGGCCGGCAAGCCGGTATTCTGCGAGAAGCCGCTGGCTACCACCCTTGAGGACGCGAAGAAGGTTGTAGAGGCGGAGAAGGCTTCCGGCAAGCGCCTGCTGCAGATCGGCTTCATGCGTCGCTTTGACCCGGACTACATCAAGATGAAGAAGATCCTCGACTCCGGCGAGCTGGGTGCTCCGCTGATGGCGCACTGCATCAGCCGTACCCGCAGCCATCCGAAGAACCACACCACCGAGCAGCACATTACCAACATTGCCATCCACGAGATCGACATCTGCCGCTGGCTGCTGGGTGAGAACCTGAACGAAGTTGCTGTTCGCTTCCCCCGCGCTACCTGCTTCGCAGAAGGCACCTGCCAGGACCCGCAGCTGGTACTTATGCAGTCTGACTCCGGCGTACTGATCGACGTTGAGGTTTCCGGCAACAGCTACTATGGCTACGAGATCCTGTGCGAACTGGTCTGCGAGAAGGGCACCATCCGCCTGCCGGTAGCGGCAGAGCCGATCGTCCGCTCCTACCTGCAGTGCGGCCAGGCCATCCCGGAGGACTGGACCAACCGTTTCGTAGTTGCTTATCAGGAAGAGCTGCAGCACTGGGTAGATTACCTGCAGGGCAAGACCGACGTTCCGGGCCCGGGTGCTGAGGACGGCTACGAGGCATGCAAGATCTCCGACGCACTGATCAAGGCACAGACCACCGGTCAGTGGGAAAAGGTAGAGGCATAATTCCCTGCGAATGGTATACAGCAGGGGCGGGAATAGGTGTGAAACCGCCCCTGTTGATATAAAGAAGGTCATATTACCCGGTAATATGATTCCAATAGACAACTTGTCTAACAGGAGGAAAGAAAGATGAAGAGAAGCAACCTTTTTAAGCGTTCCGCAGCGATGCTGCTGGCAGGACTGATGGCAGTTTCCATGAGTGCATGCGGCGGCAGCAGCGCATCCGGCAATGACTCCGGCGATTCCCAGGCAAGCAGCAGCGGCGACACCCATAAGCTGAGCGTAGTGCTCAAGACCACCTCTTCCGAATACTGGAGCTACGTTATCGCAGGCATCGAGCAGGCGGAAAAGGATCTCGGCAACGTAGAGGTTGACGTACGCGGTGCAAACAGCGATACCGACTTCGACGGTCAGCTGAACATGGTAGAGACCATTGTAAACGCAGATATGTGCGAGGCGATCGCTATCGCACCGCTGCAGGCAGACCAGATCGCAAATGCACTGACCGGCGTCAAGATCCCGGTGCTGGCGATCGACACCAATTTTGATCAGGCGGAAACCTTTATCGGCACGGCGCATGAGGACGCTGCTTACGAGGGCGGCAAGTATGTAGCCGAGAAGATCGGTAAGGGCGGAAAGGTTGTTATTCTGGCGAATATCCAGGGCGAGTCCACCTCTGAGGCTCGTGTAGCTGGTTACAAGAAGGCACTTGAAGAAGGCGGCTGCGAGATTATCTCCACGCAGTACACCGACGGCGTAGGCGACAAGGCTGTTACCGTAACCGATGGCGTTCTCCAGTCCTTCGCGGACATCGATGCGATCGTATGCTGCGCAGACGATGTTGCGCTCGGCGCATCCCGTGCCATCAAGCAGGCAGGCCGTGACGGCGACGGCATCATTGTATGCGGCTTCGACGGCATCTCCTCCGGCGTACAGGCAGTTGTTGACGGCGAAATCTCCTGCACCGTTGCACAGGACCCGTACAACATGGGCTACCAGTGCGTTAAGAGCCTGCTCGACGTTGTAGAAGGCGAAAAGCTGGATGACTTCATCGATACCGGCTGTAAGGTCATTACTCCGGACAATGCACAGGAGTATCTGGACAAGCTGAAGAGCCTGGTATAAGCATCATTTTCTGATCCCTTATCTCACTCTCGCGCTTGGGAAAACGCTCCAATGTTCTTCCCATTCTTCATGTCATTAAGATATACTCTCTAATATTTTTATTCTCTCTCTTTTAACTAACCCATAAGTTTTCTTCTCATATTGCTGGAAAAGCCGCTTATGCGGCTTTTCCTATACCCCGATTCGGTTTGGCGAAAGGATATTTGACCAATGTATCAGATTTTGAAAAAGCAAACGCTGAACGCAAACACCAAGCTGATGGTGATCGAGGCACCGCACGTTGCCCGCAAGGCAGAGCCGGGTCAGTTCATCATCCTGCGTGTCAGCGCAGAAGGCGAGCGTATTCCGCTCACGATCGCAGATTTTGACCGCGAAAAGGGTTCCGTCACGATCATTTTCCAGGAGGTCGGCGCAACGACGATGGCGCTCGGCGCGCTGAACGAGGGCGACTGCCTGCATGATTTTGTCGGTCCGCTCGGCAAGGCGAGCGAGCTTGAGGGACTCAAGAAGGTCGCTGTTGTCGGCG